>CAVKZC010000019.1:15454-24078 GCA_963660455.1 Sphaerochaetaceae bacterium
TGAAGAGTGAAGAATATGTATAAAAGAATCAAGGCGACATTGGGGTTGCTGGTATGTGCAGTTGTCAGCATATCTGCCCAGCAGACCGGCGACCCCGTCAATATATGGCAAGGAACCAACATCAAGCAGAAGGTAGAGATGACCCCCTTCCTCGCCCCGGGCAAAGACAATGTTGCCGTGGTGGTGTGCCCGGGCGGCAGTTACTTCTGGCACGACATGGAGGCTGAGGGCACTGCCGTAGGGCGGTGGCTACAGCAGAACGGCATCTCGGCCTTCGTACTGCGCTACCGTGCAGCCGGTTTCTGGGCTTTCTTCAGTCACTACCGTTACCTACTGAGGGGCAACCGCTATCCGGATGCCCTGGACGACCTGCATCAGGCCATGCAATATATAAAGGTACGCGCACGTGAATACAACATCAATCCCGACAGCATCGGAGCCATGGGGTTCTCGGCAGGAGGACATCTCGTCATGTCTGCCGCCGAACTGCTACAGCAGGGAGAGCGTCCGGCCTTCGTGGTACCCGTCTACCCCGTCGTCACCATGACCGACAAGTGCGTGCACAAACGCTCACGCAGGGCCTTGCTCGGCGACGGAAGGAAGAACAACAAAAGTCTCAGGGACTCTCTGTCACTGGAACGGCATGTGCCCGACGACTGTCCGCCGGTATTCCTCGTCAACTGCAAGGACGACCCCATCGTGAAGTACCATAACTCCGAATTGCTCGACTCGGCACTTACCGCCCACCATGTGCCCCACCGCTACATACAGTACAAGACGGGCGGCCACGGCTTCGGAGCCACCGACCACAAAGGTACGGCAGAGTGCAGGCAGTGGAAAGAAGAGTTCATAAAGTGGATAAGAAGAAAATAAAATGGAGACAAACCAATTTGACGACATACGTCCTTACAACGCAGAGGAGATACCCGAAGCCATGCAGCGCATAGCCGCCAGCCCCTCGTTCCCCATCCTGGCAGCATACGTCTATCCAGACGAACCGCTGGAGAAGGTGCGCCAGCGCATAGCAGGCTACAAGACTGTAAAGGAATTTCAGGAGGAGACGATGAGTATGGTGAACGAGCGCGTCATCAAGAACAGCATCACCGACTTCTCCTGTTCGGGACTTGAGAAACTGAGTCGTGACAGACAGTATCTCTACGTGTCCAACCACCGCGACATCATGCTCGACTCCAGTCTGCTGCAGTATTTCCTAGTGCAGAACGGATTCGACACCACCGAGATAACCTTCGGGGCCAACCTGATGATGAACTCGCTGGTGATAGACATAGGCAAGAGCAACAAGATGTTCAAGGTAGAGCGTCCAGGCGGCAGCATCAAGGAATTCTACCGCTGTTCGAAACACCTTTCAGACTATATCCGGCACGTGATCACCGAGAAGGGGCAGTCGGTATGGATAGCCCAGCGCAACGGCCGGACCAAGGACGGTGACGACACTACAGACCAGGGCATCATCAAGATGTTCTGCATGTCGTGCGCCGACGACAAGATCAAAGCCATAGACCAGCTGCACATCGTGCCCGTTTCCATCTCCTACGAATGGGAGTCGTGCGACATTCTCAAGACTCTCGAACTGTACGAGTCGCAGTTTGCCAAATACACCAAGAAGCCCGGTGAAGACCTGAACAGCATCCTCACCGGCATTGTGCAACCCAAGGGAAGGGTACACATCGAACTGTGCGACCCCATCACACACGCAGAACTGGCCCAGTTGGAGAATATGACCAACAACGAATACCACAAAGCCGTGGCCACCCTCATAGACAGCCGCATACGCGCAGCCTACCGTCTTTACCCCAACAACTACATAGCACACGACCTGCGCTATGGCAGCACACACTATCGGGACCGCTACACACAGGAAGCGAAGGACGCGTTTGTGGAACGCCTCAAGAAACTGGAGCGTTATGACACCTGCGATATAGAGAAACTGAAGGACATCTTCCTAGGCATCTATTCCAACCCCGTAACAAACAAGTAGCTTCACCCCATATACACACCATGACAGAATTTATCCTGAAGACATATGCCTACATGAAGGGACACCGCATGACGTGCCTCTTCTCCTTCATGGCAGTCACCCTGCTGTTGGTACTTTCTGTGTCGCGCCTCGAATACAAGGAGGACATCGCCGACTTCCTGCCCATAGACAGCGAACACCACAATGCGCTGAAAGTGTTCCAGGACATATCGGGTGCCAACAAGGTGTTTGCCATACTCCAGTACCGCGACACGACCCAGACGGATGCCGACGCTATGGTGGGTGCCATAGATGCCTTTGCCGAGGAGGTGGAAAAGGCTGACACGGCACACGTCCTCACCAACCTGACAGCGCAGGTGGACCTGGAGAAGATGACGGAGGTAACCGACTTCGTGTACAACAACATACCCTATTTCCTGTCGGACAGCGACTATGCACGCATGGACAGCCTGCTGGCACGCCCCGACTACGTGGCAAGCCAGTTGCAGCAGGACAAGCAGATGCTGATGTTCCCTACGGGAGGCATCCTGTCGAGCAACATACAGCGTGACCCGCTCAACCTCTTCACGCCTGTGGTACAACGGTTGCAGCGTTCAGACACGGGTCTGAAATACGAGATGTACGACGGCCACATCTTCTCGCCCGACATGCAGAAAGCCATCGTCATGATGGACTCCCCCTACGGGGCAAGCGAGACAGAGAACAACTCACGCCTTACGGCCATGCTCAAAGCATGCGCCGACAAAGCCACGGCACAGACACCCAACATCGACGTACACATCATAGGCGGTCCTGTCATCGCCGTGACCAACGCCACACAGATAAAGAAGGACAGCATCCTGTCGGTCATCATCTCCGTGACACTCATCCTGAGTCTGCTGCTCTTCTCCTTCCGCAACATGCGCAACCTGCTGCTCATAGCCCTCTCCATAGCCTGGGGATGGCTCTTTGCCATGGGCGGACTGGCATTGGTACACGACAGGGTGTCGGTCATCGTCATCGGCATCAGTTCGGTGATACTCGGCATAGCGGTCAACTATCCGCTTCACTTCATAGCCCATCTCTCGCACACACCCGATAAGCGCAAGGCCCTGCGCGAGATAGTGATGCCGCTCCTTGTGGGCAACATCACCACCGTGGGTGCCTTCCTCGCACTGGTGCCCCTACAGTCGGTGGCTCTGCGCGACCTGGGACTGTTCAGCTCGTTTCTGTTGATAGGCACCATCCTCTTCGTGCTCTTTTACCTGCCCCACCTGTCGAAGGAGACCAAGGAGGTAAAGCATACCTTCCTCGACCGCATCAGCAATGTGTCGCTGGAGAACAAGCCGGTCTTTGTGGCTATCATCGTCGTGCTAACTATCGTGTTCGGCTACTTCAGTCTGCAGACCAAGTTTGATGCCAACATGGGGCACATCAACTACATGACCGACGAGCAGAAGGCAGACATGGCATACTTTCAGCGCACCATGACGCAAAGCGGAGAATACCAGAAGGTGTACGCCATCTCGTCAGACGCGACCATAGACGGTGCCCTCGACAAGAGTCTGCGGCTGCAGCCCTGCCTCGACAGCATCGTGAGCCAGAAGGACGCACACGACTATACCACCTGCACCCGCTTCATAGTCAGCAAGGCCGAGCAGAAGCGCAGACTCGCACTGTGGAAAGCGTTTCTGAAACGCCATAAGGACGCCATAAGGACATCGCTCGAAACCCACATGAAGGCAGAAGGGTTCGCCACGGGAAGCTTTGACGAGTTCTATGCCCTTACCGACAAGGAATACCGACCGCAGGACATCGCCTACTTCACACCGCTCACACGCACCATCTTTGCCTCCAACCTGAGCACAGACAGTACGGCGGGAAGATACAACGTGGTAAACGTGCTATCCGTGAAGGACGGCAACATACAGAAGGTGGAAGACACGCTGAAGCGTGAAGGCTGCTACAGCTTTGACGTGGTGAGCATGAACAGCGCCATAGCCAACCACCTGTCCAACGACTTCAACTATATCGGCATAGCCTGCGGATGCATCGTGTTCTTCTTCCTGTGGCTGTCCATGGGAAGCATCGAACTGGCGGTACTCTCGTTCATCCCCATGGCCGTGAGCTGGCTCTGGATACTGGGCATCATGGCTTTGTGCGGCATGGAGTTCAACATCGTCAACATCATCCTTGCCACCTTCATCTTCGGACAGGGCGACGACTACACCATCTTCATGACCGAAGGGGCGATGTACGAATATGCCTACCGCCGCAAGATGCTGGCTTCGTACAAGCACTCCATCATCATCTCGGCACTCATCATGTTCATCGGTATCGGAACACTCATCGTGGCGCGCCACCCTGCCCTCCACTCTCTGGCAGAGGTAACCATAGCAGGCATGTTCTCGGTAGTGCTGATGGCCTATGTCTTTCCGCCACTCATCTTCAAGTTCCTGATTCAGACACGCGGCAAATACCGCAAGCGTCCTCTCTCACTGATACCGATGCTGGTCATGGCAGAAGGGGCAGTGGTATTCTTCTGCCAGTTGGCGGTGGTTTACATCAGGGGCTTCCTCTCGTTCTGCCTGCTGAAGCCTACGGAGCAACGGACGCTGTCGTTCAGTCGCCTCGTACAGCGGCTCTACCGCTTTGACCTGACGCATATCCCGACGGTAAAGTACCATGTGGACAACCCTAACGGCGAGACCTTCGACAAGCCTGCCGTCATCGTGAGCAACCACCAGTCTATGCTCGACGCAGCCGTCTTCATGGCCCTGAGCCACAAACTGGTGCTTGTATCCAACGGCAACCCGGGCAACAACCCAGTGATAAAACACATCTACCGCTGGATGGGGTGCGTTACGCTGACAGGCGACATGGACGAAGACCTCCGCACACTGCGCCAGCGCATAGACAACGGATACAGTCTGGTGGTGTTCCCCGAGGGAGAGCGCAACCCAGACTCGTCTATTCTCCGTTTCCACAAAGGAGCCTTCTACATGGCAGAGCAGTTGGGACTGGACATCGTGCCCGTCTTCCTGCACGGCCTCAACGATGTGTTGCCGCGCAACAGTTGGGCTGTCTACTCCGGACAGATGACCGTGAGCATACATCAGCGCATAGCAGCAGGCGACAAGACATGGGGCAACGGCTACGTGGAGCGTACCAAGGCCATCCATGCCTACTACAGGGAGGAGTACAGCAAGATGGCAACCTGCCTGCAAGACGAGGCTTACTTTACAGCCCTCGTCAAGGACCGTTACCGCTACAAAGGTACCGACATCTACAGTGGCGTGAAGAAGACGATGAAGGCCATGAGACGGAATGCGGACAACTTCAAGTCATGGATTGTCACCGAGACACCGGGGCAGACCGTCATGGAGAACAGAAGCTATGGTGAAGCGGCACTGCTCTATGCGCTTGTCCACCCAGACAAGGAGGTTACTGTCATCGAAGCAGATGACGAGAAACGGGCACTCATCACATACGCGGCAGAAGGAATAGCCCCCAACCTCAGCGTCAAGACCGGCGAAGGGGACAATCCTGCCGCACCGACAGAATAAAGAAGCGTTTGACAAACATACAATACATAACAAGGAAAAACAGTAAAAACATGAGAAAGATGAGATTACTGACACTGATGGCAGCCACGGCTGTATGCGTGGCAAGCCATGCACAGGCAGAGGCCGGCAAGGCGATGCAGCCTACCGTCAATGCAGACAAGACAGTGACGTTCACCCTCGAGGCTCCCGATGCCAAGGAGGTACAGATAGAGGGTAGCTTCCTGCCCAAAGTAAAGCAGGTAAAGACACCTATGGGAACATTCGGCAAGAGCCAGCAGCCCGACATGCAGAAGAAGGGCAAACAGTGGACATACGTGTCATCGGCACTGGAGTCGGAGCTGTACACCTACAACTTCATTGTAGACGGGGTAAGGATACTCGACCCCGCCAATACGAACATTATCCGCGACGTGGCAGAATACAGCAACTGCTTCTTTGTGGGCGACGGCATAGCAGACAACTATATGGTCAAGGACGTGCCGCACGGCACGGTGTCGAAGGTGTGGTATCCCTCGTCATGGGACGGCATGGCACAACGCCGCATGACGGTGTACACTCCGCCGCAGTATGAAGACAACACGTCTGCACGCTATCCCGTACTCTACCTGCTGCACGGTTCGGGCGGCGACGAGAATGCATGGACTGAGGCAGGAAGGGCAGCACAGATACTGGACAACCTCATGGCGCAGGGACGCATCGTCCCTATGATAGTGGTCATGCCCAACGGACTCGTTGACTGGCAGGCCGCTCCGGGCGAGAGCACCGCCTACAATCGCGAACCGTCGGCCATGAATGTCAGTTCGATGATGGGACTCTTCGAGAATACGTTTGTCAAAGACATCGTCACGTATGTGGATGCACACTACCGCACACTGCCCACACAGGGCAAGCGCGCTATCGCCGGACTCTCGCTCGGCGGACTGCACACCATCTTCATTTCGGCCAACAACCCTACGACGTTCGGATACGTGGGACTGTTCTCCGCACAGACTACCAACACCATGACCGACGGCCGACTGAAGCGCTTGGGTAAAGTGGCAAGCGGACTGCAGAAGATGATAAACAAGATGCCGTCGCTGCAGGACACGGCCATGAGCGACAAGATAGAGAGCGTAAATTCGCGTTTTGCCAACGGCGACATGGACATCTACGGCAACGTAGACGACAAACTGAAGACGCAGTTCGCGTCAGGGCTGAAGCTCTACTACATAGCCGTAGGAAGGGACGACTTTGTGATGAAGCTCAACACCGACTTCCGCAAGAAGCTCGATACTGCACACTACAAGTACATCTACCACGAGACAGACGGTGCACACAGTTGGGAGAACTGGCGCAAGTATCTGGTAGACTTCCTCCCGAGAATTTTTAAGTAGACCCACTTGCATTTTACCACCCCAAACAAAAGATTTATCCATCCATCAACATACCCAAACTATGAAAGAGAAAATAAGAAAGATATTAGAAGAGGCATTGCCCTTGGTAGACCTTGATTCCGACTTCCTGTTCAACGAACTTGACTCTCTGGGCATCACCACCATCCTGATGCTCCTCTCCGACGAGTTCAAGGTAAGTCTGGAGTCTTCGGACGTAACCCCCAAGAACTTCCGCACGCTCGACAGCATCGTGGCACTTGTGGAAAGCAAGATGCAGAAGGCCTGATAGCTTTCCAGACAATGCACAAACACTGTTTGAATATCCTTGCAACCTTGTTCGAACACCCTTCGAACATGGTTTGAAACACCTACTAACGTTCCATATATGACACGACTCGAAGACTATCTGAAGTTCCATGCAGAACAGCATGGTGACAAGACTGCCATCATCTGCGGCAAGGAAAGGCTGACCTACCGGCAGTGGTACGATGACGTGACAGCACGTGCCAAGACGCTCACCGGCATAGAAGGCAAGGGCTATGTGTTCCGTGCCACGCAGACCATCGGTTGCCTTACCGACTATATGGCAATACACATGGCAGGAGGCGTGGCTGTACCCATGGAACAGAGTACGCCACAGGAGACACTCGAAGCCGTCAGGAAGGAAGTGGCACAGGCCACCCTGCCACCTGGCACGGCAGACATCCTTTTCACCACTGGCACGACGGGCAGGCAGAAGGGTGTCATCATCAGTCATGCCACCATCGTGGCAGATGCCGAGAACCTCATCGAGGCACAAGGCTACCGCGATGACATCACCTTCATCATATGCGGCCCGCTCAACCATATCGGGAGTCTGTCGAAGGTATACCCTACCCTACTCGCAGGCGGCACCCTCCACATACTGGAGGGCATGAAGGACATGGAGGCCTTTATGCGCGCCATAGAGGGGGCACCCTGGAAGGCTGCTACCTTCATGGTACCGGCCAGCATACGCATGACGCTTGCCTTCAGCGCCAACCGCCTTGCACAACTGGCGGAGAAGGTGGACTTCATCGAAACGGGTGCCGCTCCTATCAGTGAGGCAGACATGGAGCGTTTCTGCAAGGTACTGCCCCAAAGCCGCCTATACAATACCTATGCCTCTACCGAGACGGGCATCATCGCCACCTACGACTACCGTGCCAACGGGTGCGTAGCCGGATGCGTGGGCAAACCCATGCGCCATTCTTCCGTCACCATAGCCGATGACGGCCATATTGTGTGCCACGGCAAGACGCTCATGACGGGCTATCTGGGTGACGAGGCGCTCACCCGTTCGGTACTGCACGATGGAGGACTGCATACTGCCGACTTGGGGCATCTGGACAGCGAAGGAGCACTGCACCTTACCGGCAGGAAGGGCGACATCATCAACGTAGGAGGATTCAAAGTGGCTCCCACAGAGGTGGAAGATGCTGCCATGCAGGATGCCAGCGTACGCGACTGCATCTGCATTCCGGCACAACACCCGGTACTGGGCACGGTGCTCAAACTGCTGGTAGCAACTGCCGGCAACAAGCCTCTTGACAAGCGCACGCTTGCCCTGTCGCTGAAAGGGAAACTGGAAGCCTACAAGGTTCCCATGCTATACGAACAGGTAGACAGCATCAAGCGTACCTACAACGGCAAACTGCAGAGAGAATACTATAAGGCACACCCTTAGGC
>CAVKZC010000020.1:0-23782 GCA_963660455.1 Sphaerochaetaceae bacterium
GGCAAGCCACGAAGTTAGGAGTATTTACCTGGTATGCGCTGTGGATGGGGCTGTCACCGAAACGCAAGTGAGAGCAGGTGAAACCACCCGACTTCTTTGAGTCGTAAGAGAAGTAAGCCTGGCAGTACTTGTTGGTGTTGTTACCGATAATCTGAACTGAGTTCTTGTTGGCACCTACGGTACCGTCGGCACCCAAGCCATAGAACTTAGCCTCGAACAAATCGTCGCCACCCATTGGGATTTCCTCCTCCTCAGGCAGAGAAGTGAAGGTTACGTCGTCTACGATACCCACTGTGAAGTGGTTCTTGGGCTGTGGCAACTCGAGGTTCTTGAATACGGCAACGATCTTGGCAGGAGTAGTGTCGGAAGAACCGAGACCATAACGGCCACCCACGATCAATGGCTTGCGCTCGTCATCATAGAGAGCAGACTTCACGTCAAGGTACAGAGGCTCGCCCTCTGCGCCTGGCTCCTTGGTACGGTCGAGCACAGCGATGCGCTTCACGGTAGCAGGGATAACCTTCTTCAGGAAGTCTACAGAGAATGGACGGTAGAGGTGAACAGCCACCATACCTACCTTCTTGCCCTGCTTGTTGAGGTAGTCGATAGCCTCGCGAGCTGGCTCAGTAGCAGAACCCATCAGGATGATGATGTTCTCGGCATCCTCAGCACCATAGTAGTTGAAGAGGTGATACTCACGACCCGTGATCTTGGTCATCTCCTGGCAGTACTTCTCCACTACCTCAGGGATAGCATCGTAGTAAGGGTTGCAAGCCTCACGGTGTGTGAAGAATGTCTCAGGGTTCTCAGCAGTACCACGAGTAACAGGACGCTCAGGTGTCAAGGCACGGTTGCGGAAGTCCTCGATGTACTCGGGGTTAACCAATGGACGGATGTCTTCCATGTCCATCTCCTCGATCTTGTGGTACTCGTGAGAAGTACGGAAACCGTCGAAGAAGTTGATGAAAGGAACCTTTGTCTCGAGGGTAGCCAAGTGAGGCACTGCAGAGAGGTCCATCACCTCCTGAACAGAGCCAGAGCAGAACATGGCGAAACCAGTCTGGCGGCAAGCCATTACGTCCTGGTGGTCACCGAAGATACAAAGAGAATGAGAAGCCAATGTACGGGCAGACACGTTGAATACGCAAGGAAGCAACTCACCGGCAATCTTGTACATGTTAGGAATCATCAGCAACAAACCCTGCGAAGCAGTGTAAGTTGATGTCAAGGCACCAGCCTGGAGAGAACCGTGTACAGCACCAGCTGCACCAGCCTCTGACTCCATTTCCTGGATAGAAACCTTCTGGCCGAAAAGGTTCTTACGACCCTTGGCAGCCCATTCATCTACATGCTCCGCCATAGGAGAGGACGGAGTGATAGGGTAGATGGCAGCAACCTCCGTAAACATATAGCTTACGTGAGCGGCGGCTGTGTTACCATCACAAGTGATAAATTTTTTCTCTTTAGCCATTTTACTTTTAGATAAAATATTAAAAATGTTTTGTATATTTAAGTCGTTTGTCCGAACTTTCTTTGTTTATTAGGTGCCGGAGATTGTTTACAACGCATACAACTTAGACAACTTTTCCTATGCTGCCGCTGCAGCTTGTTTTTGCTTCTTTTACCTTTAATAGAGGAATCCCAGTAGCCATAGCGGTATTCTGTTGTCCTTCCCCACTTCGGTATTGTAGCGTGCGTATATGGTGTCGGGGTTGTACCTCACCTTGGTGGGAGCCTGCGCGTCGCATATTCTGAACTTCCGTTTGCCGTCCACGGTGTAGAAGTGGTCCTTGCCGCCCTGGTGCACCTTGTGGTCTTTCCACATAGAGTTGACGAAGAAGGTTTCCATCACCTCCTGTTCGTTTATCTGCAGGGGGAAAATGGCGTACATCAGGTTGGGGTTGTGCAGCATCACCTTCGACGGCTTCTTGGGGAAAGTCTGTTCCTCGGGATAAATCATGTTGATGAGCCTTGCGTCCGCCAGATACTTGATATAGTTCATCACCGTGGCTCGGCTTGTCTCTATCCCCTCGGCCAGTTGGCTCACGTTCGGTGCTTTGGCGCCCTCCACGGCGAGCTGGTAGAAGAGTCGTTTTATCTTGGTGAGATACTTCAGTTCTATCTGTTTGATGAGCAGGATGTCCACCTCGGTCATCATGTTCATGGTCTTGAGGAGGTTCTCCGTGAAGTTGCGCTGCTCAAGGAAGAACGGGTAGAATCCGTGGTGCAGGTAGTCCTGGAAATACTTCATGGGACTTACCTTGGGCAGAATCTGCTTGACGATGTGCTCGTGGTTCTGCAGGATGTCGTCCAGTTCGTATACCTGGAAGTTGTTGCCAGTCTGCAGGTTGAGAAATTCGCGGAAGGAGAACCCTCTGAGGTTGTAGCTCTTGACAATGCCGTTGAGCTCGGGGTTTTCCTCTTTCAGGCGCATCACGCTCGACCCGGTGAAGACAATCTTCAGTTCGGGGTAGAGGTCATAGCATTTGCGCAGCTCGCGGCTCCAGTCAGGCTGTTTGAACACCTGGTCTATGAGCAGCGTCCTGCCTCCGTGCTTCACGAAGTCGCCAGCAAAGTCGGCTATGCCGCGCCCTTGGAAATAAAAGTTGTTCATATTGACGAACAGACACTTGCGGTCGTGTGCCCCGAAACGCTCCTTGGCATACTGCAGGAGGAACGTAGTCTTGCCCACCCCTCTTGTACCTTTGATGCCTATCATGCGGTCATTCCAGTCCACTTCGTCCATCAGGCAGCGGTGGACAGGCGCATTGGTATGTTCTACAAGGTATGCATGTGTTGTGAAGAATGCCTCTTCCATGTTAATTTGTCTGTTCGAATTTGTTTTTGATAATGCAAAGGTAATACTTATTTTGATATTTGCAAAGTGTGGATAGCAAAATCTTACTTTTTTTTCATTATTTAGCATTTATCAAAATAAGGACTCGCTTATTCGGGGATATTTTACTACCTTTGTCCGCATGAAACTGCATATATTCAATCCCGACCACGACCTGGCGCTTGCCGCCAACCTGCCCCACTTCACCGCGCCCCACGCCGGACGACAGTTGCGCAGCGACCTGGCCTATATCCCCGCCTTGTGGGCAGACGAGGGCGACCTCGTGCTGGTAGACGACATAGACAGCGCACGCGCCAAGGCCCGGCGCCTTCCGCACGGTGTGGCGGAGCGTGTGGAGTTTATCACGATGCGCCAACTGGAGAAGGCCATGGGCGACAGTTACCTGGTCGACAGCATCCACCCGTGGGGCTGGAACGTGGCGCTCAAGCGCGAACTGCAGCGCATCGGCACGCCCGACATCATGCTGCCAACGGATGATGTTTTGCTTCAAGCAAGAGACATAAGTAGCAGAAAATGGGCAGCATGCCACCTCCAGACAGACGTAGCGTACGTCACTGACTTGCTACAGCTTCGTGCCCTCCTGGCCCAGCGCCGCGCCATCGTGGTGAAGGCTCCGTGGAGCAGCAGCGGCAGGGGCGTAAGGTACATGTCGCTTTCGGATACGGACGCTGCCGGGGCTTCCTGCCCTACCCCCACGGAACGGTGGGCGGAGAACATCATGCGGACGCAAGGCGGCGTAACAGTAGAGCCTTTATATAATAAGGTGAAAGATTTCGGCATGGAGTTTGAGATGCGCGAAGGCAAAGTAAGGTATCTGGGGCTCTCCCTCTTCCATACGCAGAAGAATGCCTATACGGGCAACCTCCTGGCCAGCGAGGAGGAGAAGATGCAGATGCTCGCTCCCTATACCTCTGCCGGGGAACTGGCCAGGGTAAGGGAAAAAATTATCGGGACAATTGAGCCTGTCATACGTAATATATATAGCGGGCCTTTCGGTGTGGACATGATGATTTGCGCCGACGGGCAGGAAGGCGGCGGATGTTTCGTCAATCCCTGCATCGAACTGAACCTGAGGCGCACCATGGGGCACGTGGCCCTGGCCATTGGCGCTCCTGCCGACGAACCTAAGCGCACGATGCAGGTGGTATACGACGGGAGCCATTACCACCTAAGCATCAGACGCATAGAACAACCCGTAAAAGACGAACAGGAAGAATAATCCGCCCACACTAAATAACTAAACACATAAAACCAAATGAACAAAAAACTAATCGTACTTCTGCTGGCATCGGCATCCTTGGGAGCCATGGCGCAACAAAACAAACCTTACGTGTCGCAGGTGTGGAACCCCGACCTGGGCAACGGCATGTACAAGAACCCCGTGATCAATGCCGACTACAGCGACCCCGACGTGGTGTGCGTAGGCGACGACTACTATCTTACGGCAAGTAGCTTCAACTGCCTGCCCGGCCTGCCCATTCTCCACAGCAAGGACCTTGTAAACTGGGAACTGATAGGCCATGCCGTAACCAAGCTACAGCCCGAGGCCGACTTCGACAAGCCCTCGCACGGCAACGGTGTGTGGGCTCCATGCATCAGCTACCACAACGGCGAGTTCTACATCTACTGGGGTGACCCCGACTACGGCGTGTTCATGGTGAAGACGAAGGACCCTGCCGGCAAGTGGGACGACCCTGTGTGCGTCATCCCCGGCAAGGGCATGATAGACACCTCTCCCCTCTGGGACGAGGACGGCCGTGTATACCTCGTGAACGGATGGGCCAACTCGCGCAACCGCTTCGCCTCGGTGCTTACCATGCGCGAACTGAGTGCCGACGGCACCAAGGCCATCGGCGCCCCTGTCATCGTCTTCGACGGCAACGGCACGGAATACCGCACTGCCGAAGGTCCCAAGTTCTACAAGCGCGACGGATGGTACTGGGTGATGTTCCCTGCAGGCGGCGTGCCCACGGGCTTCCAGGTGGCCATGCGTTCCAAGTCGCCCTACGGTCCCTATGAATACAAGAAAGTGATGGCACAGGGCAAGAGCAGCATCAACGGCCCCCACCAGGGCGGATGGGTTCACACCAAGTACGGCGAGGACTGGTTTATGCACTTCCAGGACAAGGACGCCTACGGACGCGTGGTGCACCTGCAGCCCGTAACGTGGAAGGACAACTGGCCCGTGATGGGGAAGGTGCCCGCCAAGGGCTACTGCGGCGAACCGTACGAGACATACAAGATGCCCAAGGCCGTCAGCCACGTGAACATGAACCCTGCGGAGAGTGACGAGTTCAACGAGCCTAAGCTCGGACTGCAGTGGCAGTGGCACGCCAACTACCAGCAGTGGTACGGCATGCCCACCAGCCTCGGCGTGATGCGCATCTACACCGACAAGAACGACGGCACCATCTGGAACACGCCCAACCTGCTGTTGCAGAAGACACCCGCCGACAACTTCACGGCCACAGCCAAACTGGAACTTACCGCCAAGGACCAGAACCAGATGGGCGGCATCATCATGATGGGACTCGACTATTCGGCCCTCGTGGTGAAGCGCGTGGGCAACGAGTTCCAGCTGCAGCAGATAACGTGCCATTCTGCCGACAAGGGCAAGGCCGAGGAGGTAAAGGTGCTGGAGACGCTGAAGGCCACGTCGGCCGACAAGGTGGACTATCAGCCTGCCCTCCACGAGGCGCTGTACATGCGCATGGTGGTAAACGAAGGCAAGATGCAGTTCTACTACAGCAAGGACGGCAAGAAGTTCAGCAAGGCGGGCGATGAGTTCAAGATGCGCGAAGGCAAATGGATAGGCGCCAAGATAGGCATGGTGGCTAAGGAGCCTGCCGGCAAGACCAACCGCGGCTGGATAGACGTAGACTGGTTCAGAGTGACGGCGCAATAAACGACTTCTCCCCGCTTTCGGATGTTCCGAAAGTCAAGAAAACTTCACCAACTTATTTTTTAAGAATAAAAAAAAGGACCGGGCAGCACAGAAGGGAAACTTTCTGGCTGTCCGGTCCGCAAGCTTGGCGGTCAGGTTGTTTTCACATACATTCCTGTCCGTTATGGAAATCTTTGCCCACTTTAGGCAGAGTGCGCGTGCATATATATTTGTTACCTATTGATTCTCTACACCCTGCCAGCCCGGCACATCAATAGAGGCCAAGCATGAAGTGGTACACATAACTGATGCCCAAGCCTGCTATGCTTGATGTTATCACATGTATCATTCCCGGCATCATGAAGGAATGGTTCAGCAGATATTTTCCTATCACAGTAGTTCCGGAGCGGTCGAAGTTGACCGTAGCGATGTCCGACGGATAGTTGGGGATGAAGAAGTATCCGTACACCGACGGCATCACACCCAGCAATACCCATCCCTCTATGCCGAGCGAGTAGGCCAGCGGCAGCATCGCCACCACTACGGCTCCCTGCGAATTGATGAGTACCGACACCAGGAAGAAGGCTATGGCTATGGTCCACGGGTATGCCTTCACCAGGTCGGTGAGGAGCGTCTGTATCTCCGGCAGATAGTTGGAGAAATAGGTGTCGCTCATCCATGCTATACCGTATATGGCCACCACGGCCACCATACCGTTCTGCCACACAGCCCCGCCGACGGCCTTCTTGGGCGTGGCCTTGCAGAATATCACCATCAGGGCGGCTGCTGCCAGCATCATGATCTGTATGACGAGGTTCATAGCCAGCGGTTTCTCCACCGTACTGCCGTCGGCCAGCGTCTTGGGATAGGTGGGCAACAGGTTGACGCCCATCATGCTGCAGATGGAGATGACAACGATGATGGCCAGGGCGGTAAGGAAGATGTATACGGCGCGCTTGCTCTCGGGGGCTATCTTCTTGTCGAGCGTCGTGGCTGTGTTGCCATAGATGTACGCCTTCTGTGCGGGGTCGGCTATGCGCTTCAGAAATTTCGGGTCTTTGTCCAGATCCAGTCCGCGGTTCCAGCTGGCCACTACCGCACAGAATATTCCCACGATGCAGGCGGGTATGGTTACGAGCAGTATCTGCACGTTGCTGACATGGAACCCGTTATCTATGCTGATGGACGAGAACGCCACCACTGCAGCTGCGATGGGCGAGCACGTGATGCCTATCTGTGAGGCTATGCTGGCTATGCCGCAGGGGCGCTCGGGGCGTATGCCTTTCTTCAGGGCGATGTCGCAGATGATGGGCATCAATGTGTAGACCACGTGTCCCGTACCCACCAAGATAGTAAGGAAGAAGGTGGTGAAGGGGGCGAGGATGGTGATGCGCTCGGGATGCCGCCTCAGTATGCGTTCGGCTATCTGTATCATCCAGTCCATGCCGCCCGATGCCTGCAGCAGTCCGGCGCACGTCACGGCAGCCACGATGATGTAGATCACGTCGGTAGGAGGAGTGCCCGGTTTGAGCGAGAATCCGAACACGAGAACCGCAAGGCCGATGCCCGAGATGGCTCCGAGGGCCAGCGACCCATAGCGTGCACCCACCCAGAGTGCGACAAGTACGACAAGCAGTTGTACTATCATTAATAATGTCATAACAGAGTTAAGTTTTAGTTTGTTGTTGTTGTTGTAATGGTGCCGCCCCTATGCACTGGAGCAGTGCGCACCGTCAAGATGATTTCGGCTGCAAAGTTATGACATTCGGCACATTATGGCTTTCGTTTTTTCACAAACGATTTTCGTTTTTTCGCAAATCTTTCCGTTGTCAATTTTTTTTATCAAAAATTCCGTGAATGAAAACCTTGCAATATAGAGGAAGAAAAGGTTCATATTCTTACCTTTGCTGTGCTCAAAACAGAAAGTCAGGCATTGGGGTAACGTCATGTTGTACGACTATAGGGTGCATGGTTGTACAACTATATAATGCGATGTCGTACAACATGAACGTTATAGTTGTACGACTATAGGACACAATGTCGTACAACTATAAAATGCGTAAGGCTCACGGCTTTCTTACTAAAACCATATATAACTGTCTTTGAGCCACTTAGAAGAACCACCTATTTCTGCGGTATATTTTGCAACAAATATTTTTCGTTTTGATTTTTGGGAATCTCAAAGGGGAAAAAGCAACTTTTTGTACGGATTTTTGTTCTAACCGTACAGGTCGAATTACTTTTGATGGCTTTTTGCATTTTAGCCGAGCAGATTTTTCACTTTTTACTTGATATTCCAGCGCAAGCCCAACTGAAAATTAAAGTTGAGTTTGCGTTTTTTGAAGGTATTTTCGAGCAGACTGCCGTTGTCGAAGTAATACCTGACGCCCGGTTCGGCATAGATGCCCAGCTGGGGGAGGATGTCAAACTGTATGCCTGCCGCCATCTGCGCCGACCACTGCATGCGGTCGCGCGGGGCATCCTCTACCCTTCTGCCCTCTTCCACGGTACGGTTGCTTACACACACGGCCCCCTCTGCGCCCGCAGACACATAGGTGCACAGCCAGCGACAGTTCCACACCTTGTAGTCGACACCTACGGGCACACCCACATAATGGAGTGTCTGCGTGGCTGTAGACTCTGCGCCGTAGCGCAGATAGGTAAACTCGGAATGGGCTTGCGTATAGACCAGTCCGGTGGAAAGCGAGAGGTTGCGCCACAGGGGTATGCCTACCCGCATGCCCACAGAGACGGGCATGTGGTGGGTAGTATGCACGGGAGCGTCCTGCACTGCTGTCAGCATGCCAGAGGAAAAGGGCGATGCCGTTTCCCCGTTGTCCGACTCAGGAGCCGTCGAGGCGACAAGCATGCCCGTCGATTGCCCTCCACCCTCCGAACCGCCCCTTACCAGACCGTTCTCACCATAGAGGCGCATGCTCCACTCTGCCTGCTGCCCTTGCCTCCCCACGGCAAGGACATCTGCATTGCCCGAGGCAAGCATCACTCCGTCTGCCGCCCATGCAGAAGCGCCAGCTTGCCCCTCTGAAGACGTGAGACTCTCCACGCTGCGCTGTGCCTTCACGGGCGATACTTCCCGAGAGGGTTCTGTTGCAGAGGTTTCTACAGGGGTTTCGGCCTCGACATAGGAGTCTGCTCCGACATGGGGGGCAGCCTCATGCGGTGCCGACGATGCAGCAAGGAGCAACGGTTCGTCCTTCTTCATGCTGCAGGAAGAGACAGCCATAAGGGGTGCATCTTGAGTGGGATGTTCCACCGCCTGAACAGCAGAAGCAGGCATCGCGCCTCTTGCCTCCTGCGCAGTCTGCAAACCAGTGGAAGATGCCGTCTGCAAACCGGAGGAAGATGCAGTCTGCAAGTCGGAGGAAGATGTGGGGCGCAGGAACACGTAGGAGCCTCCTGCCACAAGGGCAGCAAGGGAAGCTGCCACCCCCCACTTCAGCAGGGGCAAACGGCGACGGTGCAGACCACCTTGTGCCGGCAGACCGCCGTCCACAGGCTCTTGCTGCCCGCTACCGAGCCGCTGCTCTATGTCGGCCCACAAGCCTTCGGGAGCAGCCACTTCGTGGTTCTCCAGTTGTCTGCGCAGTGCGTCTGTCCAGTCTGTCGTGCCCTTATTGTTCATTTTCCTTGATGTATTGCTTTATTTTGGAAGCCAAGAGTTTCTTGGCCCTGAGATACTGGGAGGCGGAGGTGCTCTCGCCTATGCCCAACCTGGCGGCTATCTCCTTGTGGCTCTTTTGCCCGAACACGTACATGTTGAGCACCAGACGGTAGCCGTCGGGCAGTTCGCCGATAAGGCGTGTAAGGACATCGGGCGGCACCCGCGGCACATCGGCTTCGGTATCGTCGGGTGTGTCGGGGATGTCGTCGACGAAGGTGATGCGTGCACGCCGTTTCACGTGGTTGACGGCCTCGTTGGCCACGATGCGGAGTATCCATCCCTTGAGCGACCCTTCGCCACGGTAGCTGAACGCCGAGATGGCCGAGAACACTTTCACAAAACTGTCCTGCACCACATCGCGCGCCTCTTCTCCGTCGGGCTCGTAACGCAGAGCCACAGCCATGGCCAGCCCCACATAGCGGTCGTAAAGCGCGTGCATGGCCTTGCGGTCACCACGTGTGACGGCCTCTGCTATGGCTCTCTCGGAAGTCTTCTCTTGCCTCATGTACATGCGTTACTCTCTCTCAACCCAAAGCTACGAGGCTCCGAGGTTGCATCTCTTACCTATTATAACAAGTGCAAGACCGGAACCTTGCACGGAAAATGTATTTTTTTTGGCGTTTCTGCCTTTTCTGTCCACAATCATACTACTTGCCGCTTGGCAGGCGTACATCGAACACCTTCCCCTCGTCGGTAAGGAAGGATGCGGGAAACACCTCTTGCGCCTCGCGCAAGAGTACCTGCTCGTCGTTGTAGCGCGCACTGTAATGGCCCAGGAGCAACTGCCCCACCCCAGCCTTGGCGGCAATGGTGGCCGCCTGGCGTGCCGTGGAGTGGCAGTAGAGGCGCGCACGGTCTTCGTTATCCGAGGTATAGGTACTCTCGTGGTAGAGCATGTCCACCCCCTTCACCATGTCGGCCAGGGCGGGGACATAGCGCGTGTCGCTGCAGTAGGCATAGCTGCGGGGTGGCTCGGCAGGCTCCACCAGCCGCGCGTGGGGAACGTCCGTGCCATCGGCGGTAGTCCATCCGGCACCGTTCTTGATGTTGTTGACCTGGCTCAGCGGTATGCCGTAATAGTCCATCATGTCGCGACGGATGTGGGGCAGCGTGGGCTTCTCCCTGAAGAGGAAGCCGCAGCAGGGCACGCGGTGCTGCAAGGGGATGGTGCTTACCGTGAGCGAGTGGTCCTCGAAGATGACCTGTGCCTGCGTGGTGTCGATGCCTACAAACTCCACCTCGTATTCCAAGCCCGACATGAAGAAGTCCATCTGCCTGGCGAAGAGGGCGCGGTAGGCCATGGGGGCGAAGACCTTGAGCCGGCTGGTACGTCCCAGCATGCCGAATGTGGAAAGCAGTCCGGGGAGTCCGAAACAATGGTCGCCGTGCAGATGACTGATGAATACGGCCTGCAGCTTGGCAAAATGGATGTGGGTGCGGCGCAGCTGCATCTGCGTGCCCTCGCCGCAGTCTATCATGAAAAACTTGCCGCGCACCTCCACTACCTGCGACGTGGCGTTGTGCTGCAGGGTGGGCAATGCACTGCCGCAACCCAAGATGTGAATTCTGAATGGTTCCATGTTCTTCTGTGTTTACGCTACCAAGGACGCGCGCATGCGCGTCAGTTGTTGTCTTCCTCCGTAATGTCGAACGTACGCTCGCTGCTGTTGGCTCCTATGCAGAGCTGGCGCAGGTCGTAGTAACTGCCGTTGTAGATGTCGAAGTCGACATATCCCTTTATGCCGGGCAGTTTTCCGGCGTCGGTGTGCTGCCAGAACTTCCACTTGCCCTTGTACTGCACCTTGTCCACATAGTAGTGGGCTATCCAGTAGGGATAGTCGTCAAAGACGGGCGCACCGAGGTAGTCCTCCTTAAACTTGTAGTTGGTATAGATAATGGGCTTGACGTGGTAACGGTCTTCCACGATGTGGAGCCACGTCAGCACGTCGCGCTGGAAGTCGTCCACGCTCTTGTCTTCCGGCTTGTGCTCGATGTCGAGCACGGGCGGCAGGTCGCCGTCGGTAAGGTGTACCTTGTCGAGGAAGAAATAGGCCTGGTCGCGCGCTGTCGACTTGTTGCTCCAGAAATGGTACACGCCCCTGATAAACCCGTAGTCGCGTGCCTGGTTGAAATTGCTGCGGAAGTTTTCGTCAAGTCTCGAGGCGCCCTCCGTGCTCTTGATGATGACAAAGCGCAGGGGGCATCCCTGTATCATGGCGTTCTTGAGCTGTTCCCAGTCGATGTTGCCCTGGTAATGGGAAATGTCTATGCCGTGTATCTCGTACCCCTCGGGATATTCCGCGTCGCCGTAGAGGGCACGCCACCTGAAGCCCGTGGGACTGACGAAGAAGTAATTGAACGCCCATACGTACAGCACCACTATCAATACGCCACCGACAATCCACGCCAAGCGCCGCCTTGCGGCTGCACGGCTTCTGCGGGACGCATTGCGCCCCGACCTACGGTTGTTTTTGCCTCTGCTGGCTTTTCTCTGTGTACTGACGGGCATGGGTAATGCTTAAAAAACGGGAAGGGTGCATCAGCTTTTCCTGCTTGATACACCCTTCCTTATAATGATAGTTTTATGGTTGTGTCCAGTTGTGTATCATGAACACGCCGACGCGACTACTTTCCCTGCTCCAGCTGGAGCGTCTTGGTAGTCTGGTCGCAAACCTCGGAAGGTCCCCAGTACTGTATCGGTCCGGGATAAACGTAAGCCGTCTCCTTGGCCCACTGGTCGCGCTTGGAAGCGAAATACTTGAAGGGGGCACCGTCCAGTTCGACAAGGGCCTTGCGGATAACGGGCTTGTTGGCACCGTTGCGGCGCTCTATGTTCATCATCATCGTGATAGGTACACCGCCTGCTATCCACTCAGCAGCAGGAGCTGTAGTGTTCTTGATGACAGACATGTAGCCCGTCTTGCCGTTGGCTATGAGGCGAGAGGCATTGAAACCGAGCGAGTAGCAGTAGTCGGCATCGTAGTTGGAAGGAGCGGCGCAGCGTCCCTCGTAACCGAAGAAGTGGTGCTGGGCAGAGAACTTACCCTTATACTTGCCCTCTTCCTTCCACTGGGCCAACTTCTTGGCCACCATGCGCGAGAGCAGTTTCTCGGTCTCGATGAGCGATACCTGCACATTGCCGTGCGGGTCGCGGTCGAGGCAGAGCTGACGGGCCACGTCGGCAGGCAGCGACTCCAGAACGGCAAGGTTGTCCTTGGCGATGGCACCCTTCACGAATGCTATCTGCTCCTCGGCACTGCCAAACTCGCGGCTCTCGCCCGTAGCAGGGTCGGTAAGCACCTCGTTCAGTTCGGCGATGAGCTTCTTGATGGCGGGGATAAACTCTATCAAGCCCTCAGGGATGAGCACGGTACCGAAGTTGTTGCCTTCGGCGGCACGGTTGGCCACAGCCGTAGCGATGTATGTCACCACGTCGTCGAGCGACATTTCCTTGGCCTCCACCTCTTCAGACACGAGGCAGATGTTGGGCTGGGTCTGCAGGGCGCACTCCAGTGCGATGTGCGAGGCCGAGCGTCCCATCAGCTTGATGAAGTGCCAGTATTTGCGTGCCGAGTTGCAGTCGCGCTCTATGTTGCCTATCAGTTCGGCATAGGTCTTGCAGGCTGTGTCGAAGCCGAAGGATGTCTCTATCTGCTCGTTCTTCAGGTCGCCGTCGATGGTCTTGGGGCAACCGATTACCTGCACACCATACTTCTTGGCTGCATAGTACTCGGCCAGCACGCAGGCGTTGGTATTGGAGTCGTCGCCGCCGATGATGACCAGCGCCTTGATGCCCAGCTCGCGCAAAATCTCGATACCCTTCTCAAACTGGTCTTCCTTCTCCAGCTTGGTACGTCCGGAACCGATGATGTCAAAACCGCCGGTGTTGCGGTACTCGTCCATCAGCTCCGAGGTGATTTCCATATATTTGTGGTCTACCAGTCCGCCGGGGCCGAGGATAAATCCGTAGAGCTTGTTGGCGGGGTTGAGAGACTTGACGCCGTCGAAAAGACCCGAGATGACATTGTGGCCGCCGGGTGCCTGTCCGCCGGAGAGGATAACGCCTACATTGAAAGCAGGAAGCTCCTTGGCCTCGCCTGCCTCAAACGTGATGACGGGCATACCGTAGGTGTTGGGGAACAACGCCTTGATTTCGTCTTGGTTACCTACCGACTGTGTGGCAGCACCTTCAACTGCCTTCACCGGTCCCTGGAGGGCCTTGGGCAATTTGGGCTGATAAGCAGCTCTTGCCTTCTGCAATGCACTTTTTTCCATAGTTATTCGTAATAATTTAGTTAGTTGAAACTTCAAAAACAATGCAAAAATAATTGTTTTTTTTCATATTGTGAAACAATTTATACTAAAATTGAGTTAATATCTGTTTTTTTCCCTTTCTTTTGCTTGTTTCTCGATAATTTTTACTATCTTTGAACGATATTTTACAAGTACCACTTATTAATTCATTAAACTATGGCCAACAAAAGACAACTCAAGCAATCTGTCAACTACATACTGAGCGAGCTATTTGCCGAGTGTGTGGCAGCATCTCTCTACAGCAGCAAGACAGCAGCCGAAGAGGTGGACGGCATCCTGGCAGCCATCGTCATGATGCGCGCCGATTTCATTGCCCGCATCTCCCATCCCGAACCCGGCATGGAGCAGAAGAAGTTCTTCAACAACCTCAAACTGGACTTCAACAAGAAGGTAGACGAAATCGTAGACCAGATAACAAGCCTTGCATAACGCATCTAAGCACACATTATATATAAATGATACAGCAACTCTGCAACTGGATACTCTACCGGCACTTGGGATGGAGGAAAGACGTAACGGTCGAGACTCCAGCCAAGTGCATCATCTGCCTGGCACCCCACACCAGCAACTGGGACCTCATCCTCGGACAACTGTACGCCCACGCCGAAGGCATGAAGTGCAACTTCCTGATGAAAAAGGAATGGTTCTTCTGGCCCCTGGGGCCCCTCTTCCGCAGGATGGGAGGAATACCCGTATGGCGCAGCAAGCACACCAGCATGACCGACAACCTGGCACAGGAGGCCAAGAGCCGACAGCAGTTCTGCCTCTGCATAACGCCCGAAGGCACACGCTCACCCAACCCCGACTGGAAAAAGGGATTTTATTTTATCGCTCTGAAAGCGGAGATTCCCGTCCTGCTCTACGGCGTGGACTATGAAAGGAAACTCATAAGCTGCACTCGACAGCTCACGCCCACGGGCGACATTGACAGCGAGATGCGCGAAATAAAACTTTACTTCAAGGACTTCAAGGGAAAGAAACCCGAAAACTTCACCACGGGCGACCTGTAGCCCCCTCTGACCCCCCAGGACAAGGGACCGGGGGCAAGGGCACAAGATTATGGGATACACGACATTGAAAGGAAAACCACACAACACATTGCTCAAGGCATGCCGCGCCACGGCATGCTCGCTGCTCTTGTTGCCTGCCGCGACACATGCCGGCACTCCGGCACTTCCCCGACACGGGGAAACACCCAACACGGCTTCGTACCTCGACGGCAACACGGGCGCATGGAACGGCATAGAGTACACGGGCGACCCCTGGGTATTCAATACCTCACGCCCCTACTTCATCACGCAGGGACTGCAAAACCGCCACCTCTCCATCTGGGCCTCGCACGGGCGCTACTACGACGCAGCGACCAACAGGTGGAAATGGCAGCGACCAGACCTCTTCTGCACCAACGAAGACCTCTTCACGCAGACCATCGTGGTGCCCTTCCTCATGCCCATGCTGCAGAATGCCGGTGCCAACGTCTTCACGCCGAGAGAGCGCGACTGGCAGAAACATGAAGTCATCGTCGACAACGACGACGCCCTGAAACGCCCTTACTATCTCGAGGTGGAAACGGGCAAGAAATGGAAGACGTGCGACTCTCTCGGCTTTGCGGCAAGGCAAGCCTCCTACACCGACGGCGAGAACCCCTTCAGGAGCGGTACCGTAAGGCAGGCCAAGGCCACAAGGCGCAAAAACTACAGCGAGATAAGCTACCAGCCCAACATTCCCGAGGCTGGACGCTACGCGGTCTACGTCAGCTATGCCACCCTGCCCAAGAGCGTGCCCGACGCCAAGTACATCGTTTACCACAAGGGGCAAGCCACCGAGTTTACCGTCAACCAGCGGATGGGGGGCGGAACGTGGGTATACCTCGGCACCTTCGACTTCGACCAGGGATGCAATGCGTTCAACCGCGTCGTCGTTACCAACCATGCCTCCAAACGGGGTGTGGTAACCTCCGATGCCGTGCGCTTCGGAGGAGGCATGGGTAACATCACAAGGGGCGGATACCGTAGCGGAATGCCCAGATGCCTGGAGGGGGCACGCTACTATGCCCAGTGGGCTGGGGCTCCCTACTCCGTCTACGGCGGGCGCAACGGTGCCAACGACTATGCCGACGACATCAATACCCGCTCGCTCATGACCAACTGGCTGGGCGGAGGGAGTGTCTACATGCCCGCACTCGAAGGCAAAGGCGTGCCCATAGAGCTATCACTCGCCCTGCACAGCGATGCAGGATACAACAAGGACGGACGCTCCACCTGGGGCGCACTATCCATCTGCACCACTGACTTCAACGACGGCATGCTCTGCAGCGGACTCCCACGTATGACATCAAAGGACTTTGCCAAGGCTCTGCTCAAGAACCTCGTCAGCGACATGCAGTCGCGCTACGGCGACTTTGCCGAGCGTTACCTCTGGGACCGCAACTACTCGGAGACACGACTGCCCGAAGTGCCGTCGGCCATCATCGAGATGCTGTCCCACCAGAGCTTCCCCGACATGAAGATAGCGCAAAGCCCCGAAGGCAAGTTCTGGATAGCACGTTCCATTTACAAGACCATACTGCGCTACGTATCGGCCAACCACGGCAAGGCTTACACCGTACAGCCACTCGCTCCGGACAATTTCTCTGCCGAGATTGACAACGACGGACAAGCCTTACTGGCGTGGAACCCGCAGGCCGACAAGGACGAGCCTTCTGCCATGCCCGACTCATACATCGTCTATACCGCATGCGGCAAGGGCGGCTATGACAACGGCACCGTCGTGAAGACGCCCTACTGCCGCATACCCGTAGAACAGGGCAAGCTATACAGGTTCAGGGTGGCGGCCATAAACCGTGGCGGAGAGAGCTTCCCCTCCGAGGAACTCTGCGTGGCACGGTCGGCACAGGCACGGAAAAACATACTCATCGTCAACAACTTCCACAGACTCGCCTCCCCACAGGTGGTAGACAACGACTCGCTGCAGGGATTCGACATGGAACAGGACCCGGGCGTAAGCTACGGACTCACGGCGGGATGGCTGGGCAAACAACTTGTCTTCGACCGCCAGCGCATGGGTGTGGAGAGCAGCAGCGGCCTGGGCTATTGCGGCGAGGAGATGGCAGGCCAATTTGTGGCAGGCAACGACTTCAACTATGTAGCCGAGCATGCTGCCGCACTTGCTGCCTCGGGCAAGTACAACGTGACGAGCTGCTCGGCGCAGGCTCTCCTGTCGGGCAAGCTGAAGGCGGAACGCTACCATGCCGTTGACCTCATCAACGGGCTGGAGCGCAACGACGGCTACACCCGCACTTACTACAAGGCGTTCAGCCCCGCATTGCAGCGCATCCTGCGCACCTACACCCAGGGTGGCGGCGCACTGCTCGTCAGCGGGTCGTATACGGGGGCAGACATGCCGACAGAGGCCGAACAGGCGTTCCTGGCCGATGTGCTCAAGGTAAACTACGAACCCACCGGCACGCACTATACGATAGAAACGCCCGTGTCGGAAGACTCTACCGTCCTCGTGCGCGACAGCATCGTGCAGACCTCACCACACGTAACGGGACTGGGCATGGACTTCGCCTTCCACAACACGCTCAACGCCAGCCACTATGCAGCCACACACCCCGAGATACTCAAGGCACAGGAAACGGCCAAGGCCTTCACGGCCATGAGGTACAGCACCGGCACCAGTGCCGCCGTGGCATACCGAGGCACCGACTACCGATGCTTCACCATGGGGTTCCCCCTGGAGTGCATCACCGACGAACACCGGCGCACGGGCATCATACAGGGCATCATCAACTTCCTCACGGAATAAAGGCGGGTTCTAAAAATCACCTTTGATGGACTTTTGCATTTTAGCCGGATAAAACAAAAAGACACAAAGGGCAATCCGTCTAAAGAAGAGAATTAACAATGCGTGGAATTTTAGAACACGCCTAAAGACAATGAAGCAATAGAAAAAAGACCAAATATATGTACAAGATTCAAGCCAACCAGTCAGGCACACGCTCCATAGAAGTGAGCGACCTGCATTTAGAGACCATCGAAAAGTATCAACTGCTGCGCAACCTCGTGGACAGCAACGGCATCATCGACGAGGAAGTGCTCGACAAGCTGAAGTACAACGTGCGCTCGCTCCTCGAGTCGGCAGGCACTCAGGACAAGGCGCTGCTCGACCTCTGCCTCGATGTCATCTACAACCAGAACATGAAAGCTCTCGGACTCCACAACCTCGTGCTGCTCTTCGTAGACTGGAAGGACAAGCGCGCGGCCGAACAAGCAACCGACGGTTCCTCCGAAGACGTAAACGACTAAGTATAGGGGCACACAGACATGGAATACAAGTTGACCGACTTTCTGCCTACCACCAAGAAGGAATGTGAACTGAGAGGATGGGATGAACTCGATGTCATCCTCTTCTCGGGCGATGCCTACGTGGACCATCCCTCCTTCGGACCTGCCGTGCTCGGAAGGATACTGGAGGCACACGGTTACCGCGTGGCCATCGTGCCGCAACCCGACTGGCACGGCGACTTCCGCGACTTCAAGAAGTTGGGGCGGCCACGCCTCTTCTTCGGTGTATCGCCGGGAGCCATGGACTCTATGGTAAACCGCTACACGGCCAACAGGCGCATGAGAAGCGAAGACGCCTTCAGCCCCGACTCGCGACACGACATGCGCCCAGACTACCCTTCCATCGTCTACACACAGATACTCAAGCGTCTCTACCCCGACGTGCCCGTAGCCCTCGGAGGCATAGAGGCCTCGCTCAGGCGCATCACCCATTACGACTACTGGCAGGACAAACTGTGCAAGTGCATACTCTGCGACTCGGGGGCCGACCTCATCCTCTACGGCATGGGCGAGAAGAGCATCGTCTACCTGGCCGATGTACTGGCACAGGGCAAAACCCTGGGCGAGATACGCGACATGCCGCAGGCCGTGTTCTACCTTAAGGAAGAAGAGATTCCGGGAGGATACAAGGACGACGACATTATTCTCCACAGCCATGAGGAATGCCTGCGCAACAAGAAGGGACAGGCCGAAAACGTGCGCCACCTCGAGGAGGAGGCCAACAAGATGCACGCCCAGCGCATGATACAGGAGGTGGACGGAAAGTTTGTGGTGGTAAACCCGCCCTTCCCGCTCATCACCACCGAAGAGCTGGACGCTGCCTTCGACTTGCCCTACACTCGTCTGCCCCACCCCAAGTACAAGGGCAAGACCATCCCAGCCTACGAGATGATCAAGTTCTCGGTCAACCTGCATAGGGGGTGCTTCGGCGGGTGCTCCTTCTGCACCATCTCCGCGCACCAGGGCAAGTTCGTAGTGTGCCGCAGCAAGGAAAGCATCCTCAAGGAGGTAAAGAAGATAACGGAGATGCCCGACTTCAAGGGATACCTCAGCGACCTCGGAGGCCCTTCGGCCAACATGTACGGCATGCACGGCCGCAACCTCAAGGCGTGCTCGGTATGCAAGAAACCCTCGTGCGTGCATCCGCAGATATGCCCCAACCTGGACACCGACCACAGCAAACTGCTCGACATCTACCATGCCGTCGATGCCCTGCCAGGCATCAAGAAGAGCTTCATAGGCAGTGGTGTGCGCTACGACCTCCTGCTCCACCGAAGCAAGGACGAGAAGGCCAACGAGGCGGCACGCCAGTACACGCGCGAACTCATCACGCGCCATGTCAGCGGACGCCTGAAGGTGGCTCCCGAGCACACTAGCGACGAGGTGCTCCGCTTCATGCGCAAACCCTCGTTCAAGCTGTTCTACGAGTTCAAGCGCATCTTCGACAAAATAAACAAGGAGGAGGGTCTCAACCAGCAGATCATCCCCTACTTCATCAGTTCGCACCCGGGATGCCACGAAGAGGACATGGCCGAACTGGCCGTCATCACCAAGGGTCTCGACTTCCACCTGGAGCAGGTGCAGGACTTCACCCCCACCCCCATGACCATCTCTACCGAGACATGGTATACAGGCTACGACCCCTATACGCTCGAGCCTGTGTTCAGCGCCAAGACACAACGGGAGAAACTGGCACAGCGCATGTTCTTCTTCTGGTACAAACCCAGCGAGAGGCACGCCATCGAGGCTGAGCTGCGCCGTATAGGACGTACCGACCTCATAGCCAAGTTGTATGACAAGCCAAGCGGCTATCGCGGACGCACCGTGTACGACGAGAAGGCCATCGGCTCCACCTACGACAACCCCGGTGTGGGCCATACGCCCAACCGCAAGGGCAGGGGCAACGACGCTGCCAAGAACGGCAGAAACGGGCGCATCGGCGCACGCACCGACCGCTTCGAACCTAAGGGATACGGCAATGTGGGATGCTACGACGAGGAGAAATACCTCAACGGGGGCAAACCGCTGCACAGAGACATACGCGAGGTAGTGGCACAAGCACGCAGGGAGCTACAGGACGCACGCCCTTCAGGCTATTTCAAGGACAAGAAGAAAAAGAGCTTCAACCCCAATTTCGACAAGAACAACAAGCCTAAGGGAAAAAAGAAGTGAAAATGGCAAATTAATTTGCTAAATACAAAGAAAAACTGTACTTTTGCCGTTGTGTTCTTCCACTAAGCGTGTTCTGTTTTTTAGGGCACGCCTTGACACTAACGACACTAACGAACTTAAGAATATCATAACAAAATAACCATTATAATAACTATGAGTTTGAAAATCGTAGTACTTGCCAAGCAAGTACCTGACACAAGAAATGTGGGTAAGGACGCGATGACTGCCGAAGGCACCGTCAACCGCGCAGCCCTTCCCGCTATCTTCAATCCCGAGGATTTGAACGCCCTGGAGCAGGCCCTTCGACTGAAGGAGCAGAATCCGGGTTCTACAGTTGGTATCTTGACGATGGGTCCTCCACGCGCCGGCGAAGTGATTCGTCAGGGTCTTTATCGTGGTGCTGATACGGGCTGGTTGCTTACCGACCGCCTCTTCGCCGGTGCCGACACGCTGGCCACCTCCTATGCCCTCGCCACTGCCATCAAGAAGATTGGCGACGTGGACATCGTTATCGGCGGTCGACAGGCCATCGACGGTGACACGGCTCAGGTGGGTCCGCAGGTGGCTCAGAAGCTGGGATTGAACCAGGTGACATATGCCGAAGAAATCCTCAAGGTGGAGGACGGCAAGGCTACTATCCGTCGCCTCATCGACGGTGGCGTGGAGACCGTGGAGGCTCCCCTGCCCCTCGTGGTTACCGTGAACGGAAGTGCGGCTCCATGCCGTCCCTGCAACGCCAAACTCGTGATGAAGTACAAGTACGCCTCCTGCCCCATGGAGCGCAAGGGCGACGAGCCTTGGACAAACCTCTATGAGGAGCGACCCTACCTCACACTCAACCAGTGGAGCGTGGCCGACGTAGACGGCGACCCGCAGCAGTGTGGCCTCAGCGGCTCGCCCACCAAGGTGAAGGCCGTAAAGAACATCGTGTTCCAGGCCAAGGAGAGCAAGACCCTCACAGGCAGCGACGAGGACATCGACGGACTGGTGAAGGAATTGTTGGACGAAAGTATTATCGGATAGGAGAGGTTTTGTGGAATTTAAGAGAAGTCTAGGGAAGTTAGAGAGAAGTTAAGAGACATATGTCCTTTCTCTTATAACCCTACTGTCTACTAGGTATATGGCAAGAAAAGCTATTGTCCCTTAACTTCTCTAGCGACCAAAGGGAGCGACAAATTCCCTTAATTTCCCTTAATTTCCCCATATAAGAAACATAGAAACAATGAACAACGTATTTGTATATTGTGAGGTAGAAGGCACTACTGTTGCCGAGGTATCTCAGGAATTGCTCACCAAGGGACGCAAGCTTGCCAACCAGCAGGGCGTGGAATTGCACGCCATCGTGGCCGGAACGGGCATCAAGGGCAAGGTGGAAGACCAGATTCTCCCTTATGGTGTAGACAAGTTATTTGTTTTCGACGCTGAGGGCTTGTTCCCATACACCTCGGCTCCCCATACCGACATTCTCGTTAACCTCTTCAAGGAGGAGAATCCGCAGATTGCCTTGATGGGTGCCACGGTCATCGGACGCGACCTCGGACCACGTGTCTCTTCTTCCTTGACCAGCGGCTTGACGGCTGACTGTACTGAGTTGGAGATTGGCGACTACGACGACAAGAAGAGCGGCAAACACTTCGACGGCTTGCTCTATCAGATTCGTCCTGCCTTCGGTGGCAACATCGTGGCTACGATCGTCAACCCCGAGCACCGTCCACAGATGGCTACCGTACGCTCGGGCGTGATGCAGAAGCACGTGTACGAGGGTGAGTGCAAGAAGGAGGTGGTTTATCCCGAGGTGAGCAAGTATGTGCCTGCCGAGGACTTCGTGGTAAAGGTGCTCGACCACCACGTGGAGGCTGCCAAGCACAACCTGAAGGGTTCGCCCATCGTCGTGGCCGGTGGCTATGGCGTGGGTAGCAAGGAGGGCTTCGACCAGCTCTTCGAGTTGGCTCACCTGCTCCATGGCGAGGTAGGTGCATCGCGTGCTGCCGTCGATGCCGGTTGGGTAGACCACGACCGTCAGATTGGTCAGACGGGTGTTACCGTTCACCCCAAGGTGTACATCGCCTGCGGCATCTCCGGACAGATACAGCACATCGCAGGTATGCAGGATTCGGGCATCATCATCTCCGTCAACAACGACCCCGACGCTCCCATCAACAAGATTGCCGACTATGTGATCAACGGTACTGTTGAGGAGGTTGTGCCCAAGTTGATTAAATACTACAAACAAAACTCTAAATAAAGAATATAATGGCTAATTATTATACAGACCATCCTGAGATAGAGTTCCACTTGAACCATCCGCTCATGAAGCGCGTAGTGGACCTGAAGGAAAGAAATTATTCTGAGAAAGACCAGTTCGAGGACGCTCCCGTATGCTACGAGGATGCCATCGAGAACTACAAGCGACTGCTCGACATCACGGGCGACGTGGCTGCCAACATCATCGAACCTAACTCTGAGGCTGTGGACTTGGAAGGTCCACACTTGGAGAACGGCCGCATGTTCTATGCCAGCAAGACCTACGAGAACCTCGACGCCACTCGCAAGGCTGGTCTCTGGGGTATTTCCATGCCCCGCCGCTACGGTGGCTTGAACCTGCCCAATGCCGTGTTCTCCATGGCTTCGGAGATTATCGCCGCAGCCGATGCCGGTTTCCAGAACATCTGGTCGCTCCAGAGTTGTATAGACACCCTCTATGAGTTCGGCTCTGAGGAGCAGCGCCAGAAGTACATCCCCCGCATCTGCCAGGGCGAAGGCATGAGCATGGACTTGACCGAGCCTGACGCTGGTTCCGACCTGCAGCACGTGATGCTCAAAGCTACACAGGATGCCGACGGCACATGGCGCTTGAATGGCGTGAAGCGATTCATCACCAATGGCGACTCCGATATCCACCTCGTTCTTGCCCGCTCTGAGGAGGGCACCAAGGACGGTCGTGGTCTCTCTATGTTCATCTACGACAAGCGCGATGGCGGTGTGGACGTGCGCCACATCGAGCACAAGCTCGGTATCCATGGTTCTCCTACTTGCGAATTGGTTTACAAGAACGCCAAGGCAGAACTCTGCGGCAGCACTCGCCTGGGTCTTATCAAGTACGTGATGGCCCTGATGAACGGTGCCCGCCTGGGTATCGCAGCACAGAGCGTGGGTGTGGAGCAGGAGGCTTACAACGAGGGACTGGCCTACGCCAAGGAGCGTGCCCAGTTTGGCGAGAAGATCATCAACTTCCCTGCCGTTTACGATATGCTCTCCCGCATGAAGGCGAAGCTCGACGCCGGTCGCTCTCTCCTCTACTGCACTGCCCGCTACGTAGACATCTACAAGGCTTTGGAGGACATCGCCCGCGACACGAAACTCTCGCCCGAGGAGCGTCAGGAACTGAAGAAGTACACTCGCCTCGCCGATGCCTTCACCCCATTGGCAAAGGGTATGAACTCCGAGTACGCCAACCAGAACGCCTACGATGCCATCAGCATCCACGGTGGTTCGGGCTTCATCATGGAGTACAAGAGCCAGCG
>CAVKZC010000021.1:0-23774 GCA_963660455.1 Sphaerochaetaceae bacterium
CAATAGCTGGATTGCAGAAGGGAGAGTTGGTCATCAAGGACAATACCATGGCGGAACTGGGACTGGGCGGCAAGCGATATAAGAAAATCAAGGTAACGCATTTCATTTAGCGAGTTGCGTCACCTTGAAAAATATTTAGAGGCCTCTTTTACTCTTCCGCCTCCTTACACTCCGCCATCTCCGTGCCCCGGTAGATGACCACGAGCTTATGGAGCTTAGTGGTCTTCACCGACTCGCGCACGATGTCGCTGTCGGCGTAGCGGCAGATCTGCGTGGAGGCTTCCTTGAAGAGCTGCTTTACCTGGTCGTCGGTGGTGGAAGACTTGCAGTATTTCAGCTCCACGATGTAGGAGTCGGTCATGTCCTTGTAGATGTCGCAGAGCGGCAGGAGGAAGATGTCGGCATAGCCGCCGTCGTTGTCCAGCTCGGAGATGGGACGGTAGAACTGGCACTGGCTGGTCATGGCCAATGTGAAACCATGCACGAAAGCCTCGCCCTTCTGCTTGTCGCGCTGCGAGGCGTAACGCTTCAGGCAGTCGGCGATGTAGTCGAAGTAAGGCTTGTAGTCACCGTCAAATGCCAATTTGCTTTCCAGCTTGCCCTTGTCGTATGCCTCGTAAGTAAGGTCGTTCTCCTTGTAGGTGTCCAAGAGGTAGGTGTACATCTGGTCGCGCACCACCTCGTTGGGAATGACAAACTTGGTTGCGCCCTTATACTCTCCGTCTATCGTCACCATGCCAAAATAGAAGAGCAGGCTCAGGAAGTTGTCCGGGTCGTTGATGCGCTCGGCAGGGAAGTTCTCCACAAGTTTGCCAGTTACGAATCCCTTGGTCACGAGGTCCTGGATGATGCTGGCATCGTGGGCAAACTCCTTGTCGTGGCGGATGAGCATGCGTATCTTGTCGTAGTCGATGCGGATATTGGGCTCCACCATCTTGTTGGGGAAGTCATAGTCGTTGCTAATGTAATTGTCGATGAAATTGAGCACCATGATGGAGTTGTACATGGTGGTCTTGCCATAGCTCTTGATGGCGAAGCAATAGTTGTCGAACCAGGGTTTCATCACTTGTACCAGCTCATCGACAGAGTGGTTGAAGGGCAGCACACTGGCGTAATATCCCAGTAGGTCCCTTACTTCTTCCTCCGTGAATCCTGTCATCTCGTTGAACCGAGGATTGAGGGAGTAGTTGGTGCCAATGTTGAATCCGCTCGTCAGGTCATCCATGGTCACTGGGCTTACGCCCGTCACGAACACACGTCCCAAGGCACTGCCTGCCGCCCCCTTGATGGTGTCGAAGAAAAGACGCAGGTATCCCTCGCCGTGAGTCTGCTCGCGGTATCTCTTCTCGTGCTCCTTGTGGGCGAGAATCTGGTTGGTGAAATGGTCGTACTCGTCGATGAAGAGGTATATCTTCTGGCCTACCGCTGCGCATTGCTCGCAGAGGTAGGTAAGTTGGCCGACGGCATCCGGCCTTTGGTTCATCTCTTCCTTGATGCCCGGGGGCAAGAGGGAGGCATATTTGTCGCAGAAGCTGCAGAACATGATGTTGCAATGGGTGTCCATTCCCTGCTGGTAGTTGTCCAGCCCTGCCGCAATCATGGCGAAGTTGAGATGGATGACGAGGTAGGAGTTGCGCTCCCGTGTCGGGTATTCCCCGATGTAGAGTTTCCCGAAGAGGGTCTCGAACTGGTCCTTCTTGTTGATGTCGTAGTAGTTCTCAAGCATCGAGAGGGTGATGCTCTTGCCGAATCGGCGAGGGCGGATGAAGAAGAAATACTTGTTGGATTCTTCTATTTCCTCGATGAAGGGAGTCTTGTCTACATAGTAGCAGTCTTCCATGATGACATCCGCGAAGTTCTGCATTCCGTAGGGGATGCGTTTGCGGTATATTCGCTTCTTTCTTTCTCTTATTGCCATAGCTCTATCATAGTCTTTTTGCCTAAATCGGCATTGTTGGTGCAAATTTACGATAAATATTTGATAAAGCCATAACTTTTTGATGGTATAAAGCAATAAACCTGCCTTTTACAAGTTATTTAAAGGTAAAAAGGTAAAAAGGTAAAAAGGTAAAAAGGTAAAAAGGGTAAAACATAAAAAGTAAAAGAAAAGATATTAAATAAATATGAGGACAAGACAACAAATCGTCATGCTTTCGCTCTTTCTGCCGATGACGGCGTCGGCACAGTATGCCTGGCAGAAGGGAGGGGAAACCGTGAAGCAGGATTTGGGCAAGGATATAGAATATAGGGCTGAGACGCAGGTGTCTGTTTCTCACGGCAAAACGCCCCTTTGGCTCAACGCCAACAAGTATGGCCTCTCGTCGCTTTCGCCGGTAAACGGGTATGTGCGGGGGAGTCTGATACGCCCCCTTTCTGCCGATTCGGCACGGCGATGGGGCATAGGCTATGGGGTGGATGTGGCTGTGCCCTTACACTATACGAGCCACGTCGTGCTGCAGCAGGCCTTTGTGGAAGGGCGCTGGCTACACGGTGTGCTGTCGGTAGGAGCCAAGGAATATCCCATGGAACTGAAGAACCAGACGCTCAGCAGCGGCAGTCAGACACTCGGCATCAATGCACGCCCTGTGCCACAGGTGCGTTTGGCTCTGCCCGAATACTGGACTATCCCTGCCCTGGGGCGTTGGCTGCAACTGAAGGGGCATGTGGCGTTCGGCATGATGACCGACGACAACTGGCAGCACGACTTTACGCAGTGCCGCAGCAAGTATGTAGACCGTGCGCTTTACCACAGCAAGGCCGGTTATCTGCGTATAGGCAAGGCAGACCGTTCCTTTCCCCTGAGCCTGGAGATGGGGCTGGAGATGGCGGCACAGTTTGGCGGCCGTGCCTACCGCATGGGCAGCAACGGGCAGATGGAGCGAATACCTACGGGCGCAGGACTGAAAGACTATTTTCATGCCTTCATACCGAGCGGTGCGGATGCTACCGACGGCGAGTATGCCAATGTGGAAGGCAACCACCTGGGCAGTTGGGTGATGCGCCTCAATTACGATGCCAAGGCATGGAGCGTAGGGGTGTATGCCGACCATTTCTTCGAGGACCACAGCCAGATGTTCTTTCTCGACTACGACGGATACGGGGAGGGAGAAGAATGGCAACAGCGCAAGAAAAACAGGTATTACCGCTACAAGATAAAGGACATGATGCTGGGTGCCGAACTGAACCTGCGGCATGGCAAATGGTTGCGTAACGTCGTGTTCGAATACCTCTATACGAAGTACCAGAGCGGTCCGTACAACCACGACCACACCATGAACATTCCCGACCATCTGGCCGGTACCGACGACTATTACAACCACGGTACCTATCCCGGGTGGCAGCACTGGGGACAGGTGATGGGCAATCCGCTGTACCGTTCGCCCATATACAACGACAACGGCCAGCTCTATGTCTACGACAACCGCTTCGTGGCCTTTCATCTCGGTATGGACGGCCAGCCTGCCGAGAGAATAGGGTACCGTATGCTTGCCACCTACCAGAAGGGGTGGGGAACCTACAGTGCCCCCTTTACCAAGCCCCATCACAATGTGAGCTTCCTGCTGGAGGCCAACTATGCCTTCCCCCGCGGATGGTATGCCAAGGGCGGTTACGCCATGGACTTCGGTAGTGAGAAGATGCTGGGCCATAATGCCGGATTCCAGCTTACGGTGGGCAAAGGCGGTGTGCTCGCCATTGGCAAGCGCCGCAGATGATGTCGTGGCAAGATTAGAGACAAACAAAAAACAAGTTTAGAAACAGACGGAAAAATTTTAGACAATGAGAAAAAAGGATACTTCAAAATACCGGTCGCCGTTCCGCTTTTGTTTTTGGGCGGTCTTGGGCGGCATGTGCGCAGCAGCACTGTTAGGCGGTTGCTCGCTGGAGACGAGCGACAATGGCGACCTTGATGGTTTTTGGCACCTCGAGCGGGTCGATACCCTTGCTACGGGCGGCACGTACGACTGTTCGGAGCGCCTCCTGTTCTGGGGTGTGGAACTTAGGCTCATCAATGTTTCGGACAAGGACAAGGACGGGCGCGGCTACTATTTCCGGTTCGAACAGACGGGCGACAGCCTCTTCCTGGGGCAGGCATACAAGAACAACTGGCATCAGGACAACGGAGAAGACGGAGGCGACATACCCGTTGACGACGTGGAACCCTTGCGCCCCTATGGTGTCAACCGCCTGGGAGAACGTTTTGCCAAGGAGGCACTCTCGGGCAGCAAGATGGTGCTTCGCTCCAAGGAATTGCGCCTTAGTTTCAGACGTTTCTGAACGTGCGCCCTTGTCCCAAGTGGGGGCGGAACAGTGGTGTGACTACACTTGTGTATGCTTTCAGAAAACGTTTTCGCTTCTTTTTTTCTGAAAATGTGATGGTTTTGTTTGTTGTTTCTGAATAAAATGTTACCTTTGCATGGAAAACCGATTTGCAAACTCGACTTGGCAAAACTAATCTTTACAGAGTGCAGCTTGCTTGAGGCGGGTTCTTTTTTAGAACACGCCTTGATATTTTTGGAACAAGAGATTTTAGATGAGCAACAAAATAAAACATCCGGGCGTGGTAGTAAGCGCAGATGACGGGAGCGTGAAGGTACGTATCCTGCAGTCGTCGGCATGCAGCGCCTGCAAGGTGGCTTCCCACTGCCATGCTTCCGAGACTAAGGAGAAACTGGTAGAGGTGTCGGGCAGTGGAATACAAGGCCATGGGGTAGGCGACCATGTTACGGTGGTGGCAGACAGCAGTGTGGGCTTCCGTGCCAGCCTCTATGGCTATGTGTTGCCGTTGGTGCTGATGGTAGTAGCGCTGGTGGCGGCACTCGCGGTGGTGCACGATGAAGGCATGGCGGCGCTGTCGGCACTGGGCATACTCGTACCTTATTATTTATTGCTCTATCTGCTGCGCGGCAAGTTGAAGGCGCAACTGACATTCACGCTCGAAGAGGACAGCGGAACAGCCGCTGCATGAAGGCGGGAACATGAAAAACGACAAGCGTAAAGCATCTATAAATCACTAAAACAAATACAAAAATTATGAATTTTATCTTGATTGCAATCTTGGTACTCGGAGCCATCGCACTCATTGCAGCGCTGGTGCTCTTCGTAGTGTCCAAGAAGTTTGCCGTCGAAGAGGACCCGCGATTGGGACAGGTGGGAGAAATCCTTCCCGGTGCCAACTGTGGCGGTTGTGGCTTTGCCGGATGCTCCGGTATGGCTGCTGCGCTCGTCAAGGGTGCCGATGCCGGTTCTATCGAGGGGCTGATGTGCCCTGTAGGTGGTGCCGACGTGATGGGCAAGGTGGCCGACCTGTTGGGTATCGCTGTGGCCAACACAGAGCCCAAGGTGGCAGTAGTGCGTTGTAACGGCTCGTGCGAGAATCGTCCTCGCATAGCCCAGTATGATGGTCTGCACACCTGTGCGGCCGTGAACTCGTGCGGTGCCGGTGAGACGGGCTGTGGCTTCGGTTGCCTCGGTTGTGGCGACTGTGTGTCTGCATGCCAGTTTGGTGCCATCGCCATCAATCCCGAGACGGGACTTCCCGAGGTGGATGAGGAGAAGTGTACGGGTTGCGGTGCCTGCTCAAAGGCATGTCCCCGACACATCATCGAACTGCGCAAGAAGGGCCCCAAGGGACGCCGTGTCTACGTACAGTGTGTCAACAAGGACAAGGGTGCCGTGGCCAAGAAAGCCTGCAGCGTAGCCTGCATCGGATGTGGCAAGTGTGAGAAGGTATGCAAGTTTGAGGCCATTACCATCGAGAACAACGTCAGCTACATCGACTTCAACAAGTGCCGCATGTGTACCAAGTGTGTGGACGAGTGCCCCACGGGTGCCATCGTCAAAGTAAATTTCCCCGTAAAGAAGGCAAAGCCAGCCGCTGAGGCAGCTCCTGCTGACAACGTAGAAAAGAAGGAGGAACAAGCATGAATCTGAGAACATTTAGAATAGGTGGTGTACACCCCGACGAGAACAAGATAACAGCCGAGATGGCTACCCAGGTAGCCGCCCTCCCCAAGCAGGCCATCTTCCCCTTGGGACAGCACATCGGCGCTCCTGCCAAGCCCGTAGTGGCCAAAGGCGACAAGGTGAAGGTAGGTACATTGCTGGCTGAGGCCGGAGGCTTTGTCAGCGCACCCATCTACAGCTCTGTTTCCGGAACTGTCTTTAAGATAGATACTTCTATCGATGCTTCCGGTTATCGCAAGCCTTGCATCATTGTCAATGTGGACGGTGACGAATGGGAGGAGAGCATAGACCGTTCTGACAATCTGGAGACTGTGGCAAAACATCCCGAGCTGACTCCCGAAGAGATAGTCAACCGCATCAAGGTGGCCGGAGTAACAGGTATGGGCGGTGCTGGTTTCCCCACATTCATCAAGCTCTGTCCTCCACCGGGAGCCAAGGCAGAGTGTGTCATCATCAACGGTGTGGAGTGTGAGCCGTACATCACGGCCGACTATCGTCTGATGATGGAGCATGCCGACGAGATACTCGTGGGATTGGAACTCCTGATGAAGGCCGCCAAGGTAGAGAAGGGATACATCGGCATAGAGGACAACAAACCTGCTGCCATCAAACTCTTCGAGGAGAAGACCGCCGATGACGAGCGCATAGAAATCGTACCGCTGGCCAAGAAATATCCGCAGGGAGGCGAGAAGCAGTTGGTGGATGCCGTGATACGCCGTCAGGTGCCTGCTCCTCCAGCCATTCCGGTCAATGTGGGGGCCATCGTACAGAACGTGGGTACGGCCTTCGCTGTCTACCAGGCCGTCATGAAGCACAAGCCGCTCTTCGAACGCTACACCACAGTGACGGGCAAGCAGGTGAAGAACCCCGGCAACTTCCTTGTGCGCATGGGTACACCGTTCTCGCAGTTGATAGAGGCTTGCGGAGGAATGCCCGAAGGCGACAACAAAGTGTTGTCGGGTGGCCCGATGATGGGTAAGGCAGTCATCAGCCTTGACGTGCCCGTAGTGAAGGGCACCAACTCCATCACCATCCTTACCGATGCCGAGGCCCACCGCAAGAAGCCGCAGCCCTGTATACGTTGTGCCAAGTGTGTGGAGGCTTGCCCCATGGGACTGGAGCCTTATCTGCTCGCTACGCTGAGCGTGATGCAGAACTACGAGCGCCTGGAGGCAGAGGACATCACGTCGTGCATCTCGTGCGGCTCATGCCAGTTTACCTGTCCTTCCCACCGCCCCATCCTCGACAATATTCTTGCCGGCAAGGGTGCTGTGATGGGCATCATCAAGGCCCGCAACGCCAAGAAGTAAAACTTTTACCAAGATATTAGACTAAGAAATGAGTAAATTAATAGTATCCTTATCGCCACATGCCCACGGAAACGAGACGGTGGAGAAGAACATGTACGGAGTCATCATCGCTCTCGTGCCTGCCATTCTCGCTTCTTTCTATTTCTTCGGCCTGGGTTCGGCAGTAGTACTGCTTACCTCTGTGGCAGCCTGCGTCTTCTTTGAGTGGGCCATATCCAAATATCTGCTCAAGGTAGAGCCCAGCATCATGGACGGCTCTGCCATCATCACCGGTCTGTTGCTCGGCATGAACCTGCCCAGCAACCTTCCGCTCTGGATTATCATCATCGGTGCCCTGTTTGCCATCGGTGTGGGTAAGATGACATTCGGCGGACTCGGCAACAACCCCTTCAACCCCGCATTGGTGGGCCGTTGCTTCCTGCTTGTCAGTTTCCCCGCCCAGATGACCTCATGGCCTGTAGCCGGACAGTTGCTCAACTATACCGATGCCACAACAGCTGCCACCCCCTTGGCCATCATGAAGACGGCCATCAAGACTGGCGACAGCAGTGTGCTCAACCAGTTGCCCGACTCGCTGAGCCTGCTCTTCGGAGCTACGGGCGAAGGCTTCGGTGCCGGTACCACGGGTGAGGTGTGTGCCATCGCCCTTCTTCTCGGTTTGGCCTACATGCTCTGGAAGAAGGTGATTACCTGGCACATCCCCGTAAGCATCATTGCCACCGTTTTCGTGTTCAGCGGTTTGATGCACCTGACCAATCCCGTTTATGCCAATCCTGTAACCGTTATCCTGAGCGGCGGCTTGATGCTGGGTGCCATCTTCATGGCCACCGACTATGTTACCTCGCCCATGACGCACAAGGGACAGCTTATCTACGGTGTCTGCATCGGTTTGCTCACTATCATCATCCGCAACTGGGGAAGTTATCCTGAGGGCATGTCGTTCGCCATTCTCATCATGAATGCGTTCACGCCTCTCATCAACACATACGTCAAACCAAAGCGCTTCGGTGAGAAGCCTGCTAAAAAATAAGGAGGACTGAGACATGCAGAAATTGGAATCTTCACTGAAGAATATGGTTATCGTACTGGTGGGAGTAGCACTCGTAACAGGTGCCATACTGGCTTACGTCAACCATCTTACCTCCGGACCAATAGCCGAGAAGGCAGAGAAAAGTCTGGCTGCCGGTATCAAGAGCGTGATGGGCACGGACAACCTGCAGGTGGCAACACCCGAGGAGGTGCAGCAGACCATCGACGGCAAGCAGGTAAGTTTTACCATCCATAAGTGTACAGACAAGAGCGGCCAGGAACTGGGAGCTGCCGTAGAGAGCACTACCGGCGGTTTCGGCGGTGCCCTAAAGGTGCTTGTAGGTTTCGACCCCGAAGGCAAAATCCTGGGCTACACCATCCTGCAGGCATCCGAGACCCCTGGACTTGGAGCCAAGGCCACAACGTGGTTTCAGAAAGACGGCAAGGGTAGCGTGATAGGCAAGTGCCCCAAGGATGGCGACCTCCATGTGAGCAAGGACGACAAGAACGGCAATGCCGTGGATGCCATCACTGCCAGCACCATTACGAGCCGTGCATTCCTCAAGGCCATTAACCAGGCATACGCAGCATACACCTCTAAGGGGGCTGATGCTAAGAGCGGTGCTACAAAAGTAAAGAAAGGATAAGCCAGTATGAGCAATATGAAAATTTTGATGAACGGACTCGTCAAAGAGAATCCAACTTTTGTGTTGCTTCTCGGAATGTGTCCTACCTTGGCTACGACAACAAGTGCCATCAACGGCCTCTCTATGGGTTTGGCAACAATGGCAGTGCTGATTTGTACCAACTTTGTTATCTCCTGTATCAAGCGCATTACGCCCGACATGGTACGCATCCCGGTGTTTATCGTCGTGATAGCCGCCTTCGTTACCATTCTGCAGATGTTCATGAGCGCCTATGCTCCCGACAGCATCAACCAGGCGCTTGGTATCTACATCCCGCTGATTGTGGTTAACTGCATCATCCTGGGCCGTGCCGAAAGTTTTGCTGCCAAGAACACCCCGGTGGCCAGTCTGATGGACGGTGTGGGATGTGGCCTCGGCTTTACGCTCGCACTTACCGTTCTGGGGTGTGTGCGTGAGATTATCGGTGCAGGAAGCCTCTTCGGTGTGACGCTGTTGCCCGAAACGGCCAATGTGTTGGTATTCATCTTGCCTCCGGGAGCCTTCCTCACGTTGGGGTATCTGATAGCTATATTTAATAAGGTAAAGAAATAAGAGGAGTATAGAATATGGAATATTTATTGATATTTATCTCTGCGATATTCGTCAACAACATCGTCTTTTCGCAGTTCCTCGGTATCTGTCCGTTCCTTGGCGTGTCCAAGAAGATAGACACTGCTGTGGGTATGGGTGGAGCCTTGGCCTTTGTGCTTACGCTGGCCACTATCATCACATGGCTGGTGCAGAAGTATGTTCTCGACCCGTTCGGCCTGGCTTATCTCCAGACCCTCGCCTTCATCCTGGTCATTGCTGCCTTGGTGCAGATGGTGGAGATTATACTGAAGAAAGTTTCGCCAGCGCTCTATCAGGCTCTCGGTATCTTCCTTCCGCTGATTACCACCAACTGTGCCGTGCTTGGTGTGGCCATCCTGGTTATCCAGAAAGACTTCAACCTCCTGCATAGTGTGGTGTATGCCTTCTCTACGGCTCTGGGCTTTGCCCTGGCACTCATCGTCTTTGCCGGTATCCGCGAGCAGCAGGCACTGGTGCGCATCCCCAAGGGTATGCAGGGTATGGCCATCGTGCTTGTCACGGCTTCCCTTCTGAGTCTTGCCTTCATGGGCTTCTCCGGAGTGGACGGTGGCTTGAAGGTCCTCTTCGGACTGGAATAAAATGACAACAGGGTTCGGCCGAATAGGGGTCGGATACCTAAAATAAGACAACAGGCAGGCAACGCGTATACAAAGCGTGAGTCTGCCTGTTTTTTGTTTTGCCAAATATTTTCTTGTAGAGAAGAGGTTTAACTCCTTTAACTCCTTTCTTTTGTGCAGTTCACCGTTATTTTGTATCTTTGCCCCGATATTCGTGAACTAAATCTGCACAAATGAAGAAAATTATATTGATTTTGACGCTCGTCCTTGTTGCAGGGCGTGTTGCTGCGCACGACTTTCTGAGGGCTGTGAAGGACGAGATACCCGGGGGCTACGACTTCTGGGTGTATACCCCCGTCGACTATTTCTACACGCAGGAGCAGACACCCGTCATCATCTTTCTGCACGGGGCGAGTCTCTGCGGGCGCAATCTGGACCGCGTGCGCCGTTACGGGCCGCTCGATGCCATTGTGAAAGGGCGCGACATCGATGCCGTCACCATTGTGCCGCAAAACCCCGGTGGGGCGTGGAATCCGAAGAAGATAATGGATGTGCTGGACTGGGTAAAGCAGAACTATGCCTGCGACACGACCCGGGTCTATGTTCTCGGCATGAGCCTTGGCGGATACGGTACGATGGATGTCTGCGCCACCTATCCCGACCGCATAGCGGCGGGCATGGCACTCTGCGGAGGCTGTTCACTGCAAGACGTGAGCGGACTGGGCAAGTTGCCCTTCTGGATTATCCACGGTACGGCAGACAGGGCGGTGCCCGTAAAACAGTCGAAAACGGTAGTGGAGAAACTGCAGAAACAAGGAGCCGATACGCGCCTGTTATACGACTGGTGGAAAGGAGCCAACCATGGTACTCCGGCACGCGTGTTCTACCTGAAGAAGACGTACCAGTGGCTCTTCTCGCACAGCTTGGTGGACAAGGACCGGCCCGTATGCCGCGACATCAGTATCGGCATGGACGACATGCGCAAGGCTTACGGAGACGTAAACCGCAATGTGCCGGCCCCACAGCTTATAGACGGCCCCAGCGTCATCAAGAAAGAGGGCAACGAATACTGAAACGTTGCCCTCTTTTTTTAAAGGTGTGTCCTAAAAAGAATCCGCCTTGAAAAATTATATGCGCGTTACCTGCTTGACGCCCTTGATGGTGCTGAGCTTCTTGATGAGGGCATCCGTCTTGTGCGCATCGTCTATCATCACCGTCACGTTGCCAGAGAAGAGTCCGTCCTTTGACGAGATGTTGATGCCGCGCATCAGCAGTTTGTCTTCCTTGGAGATGACGTTGGTGATGTTGTTTACGATGCCGATGTCGTCGTTGCCGATGACGCGCAGCGTGATGGCATACTTCGACGTACCCTTCCCGCTCCATTTCGCCTTGACCACACGGTAGCCGAAGCGGCGCTGCAGTTCCTTGGCGTTGGGGCAGTCCTGGCGGTGCACCTTGATGCCCTTGCTGATGGTGACAAAGCCGAAGATGGGGTCGCCGTAGATGGGGTGGCAGCAATGCGCCAGTTCGAAGTCGATGCCCTTCAGGTGCTCGTCTATCACGAGTACGTCATCGCTCTGCTTCAGGATGTCGTCGGCATGGTTGTCGAAGGCAAAGTTGGCGGCACTCTCAGCGGGGCGCGTCTCCAGTTTGTTCTGGTCGTGGTCACGTTCCTCCATGTAGCGTTCCAGCACGGTGTTGACATCCAGTTTCTCTTCGGCAATGGCCTTGTAGAAATCAGAGTTCTCCTTGTAGCCCATCTTCTTGATGATGCGCGCCATGATGCTCTCCTCGATGTCTATCTTGCGGTTTTTGAACCGGCGTTCCAGCAGTTCCTTGGCATAGAGTCCGTCCTTCTTCTGCGTCTCCTTCAGTGCCAGTCTAATCTTGGCCTTGGCCTTGGCCGAGGTAACGATGTTGAGCCATTCCTGCCTGGGCTTCTGACTGTTCTGTGTTAGGATTTCCACCTGGTCGCCCGAGTGCAGTTCCTGTCGGAAGGTAACGGCCCTGCCGTTTATTTTTCCGCCCACGCACGTGTTGCCTATGCGCGAGTGAATGTGGTAGGCGAAGTCGAGGATGGTGGCACCCTTGGGGAAGTTGAGCAGGTCGCCCTTGGGCGTGAAAACATACACCTCGTCTTCCTTCAGGTCGGTGCGGAACTGGTCCATGAGCTGCAGGTCGTCGTTGCTCTCCAGCGCACTGCGTATGTTGGCCAGCCATTCGTCTATGCCCCTTTCGCCCTGCTTGATGCCCTTGTAGCGCCAGTGTGCAGCCAGTCCGTGCTCGGCAATCTCGTCCATGCGCTCGGTACGTATCTGCACCTCCACCCATTTGCTTTCAGGTCCCAGGACCGTGGTGTGCAGACTCTCGTATCCGTTGCTTTTCGGCACCGACAGCCAGTCGCGCATACGCTTGGGGTTGGGCTGGTACATGGCAGTGATGAGTGCGAATACTTGCCAGCACTGCATGTACTCCTTGTCGAGCGGCGAATCGAGGATGATGCGTATGGCGAAGAGATCGTACACGCCCTCGAAGGCACACTGCTGTTTCTTCATCTTCTGCCAGATGGAGTGTATGCTCTTGGTGCGCCCCTTCATGTGGTATTTCAGTCCGGCAGCATCCAGTTTTTCGCGTATAGGCTCTATGAACCGTGCGATGTAGGCATCGCGCGAAGCCTTTGTGGCGTTCAGTTTCTCCTTGATGTGATAATAGGCATCGTGTTCCAGGTACTTCAGGCTCAAGTCTTCCAGTTCGCTCTTCAGCTTGTACAGTCCCAACTTGTGGGCAAGAGGAGCGTACAGATAACTGGCCTCCTCGCTCACCTTGTGCTTGGCCTCCTGCTGGTCGGTGTCGCGTATCTGCCGCATCACGTTCACGCGGTCGGCAATCATGATGAGGATTACGCGCATGTCTTCCGAGAAGGAGATGAGCAGGTTGCGGAAGTTCTCGCTCTCGATGATGGGGTCACGCTTGTACAGGTCGTTGATGCGCACCAGTCCCTTGATGATGTGTGCCACGCTCTCGCCGTACCTGCTCTCGATGTCTTCCACTTTCCTGTATCCGTCCAGTACGCTGTTCTGCATGAGGATGGCAATGACGCCGTCGCGCCTCAGGCCAATCTCGTCTACGGCAATCTCAGCCGTCTGTAGCGCATGGAGCACAGGGTTGAGCCCGAAGATGTCGCGGCGCACCTGGTGGTTGGCGAGGGCATAGTGCATGTCTTCCCTGAGCATCTGCTCGTCGTGGGGTGTCATGCTCTCGCCGACAGTCTGGCGAACCTTGTCCATGAGTCGGAGTGTCTCCTCCCTTTCCTTGGGCGTAAAAGTGAAAGTTTCGTTCATAGTAGTGTACCTTTCCTTAAAATTTTATTGCAAAGGTACAAAAAAACGGCTGAAAATTTCTTTTTTCAGAAAAAAGTTACTACATTTGTGGCATAACTAACAATTAATAACATAAATCGTATATTATGAATCAGCAAGAACTTAATCAGATAGCTGCACGTGGCATTTCGGAGCAGCAGATAGAGCGACAGTTGGAGCAGATTAAGAGTGGTTTTCCGTTTCTTCGCCTGGAGGGTGCAGCAGCCATAGGCAAGGGCATCATTGCTCCGGGCAGTGAAGACGTGGCCAAGTATGAGCAGGCCTGGAACGACTACAAGCAGGAGGGGCACAACATCGTGAAGTTTGTGCCTGCCTCGGGTGCTGCGAGCCGCATGTTCAAGAATCTCTTTGCCTTCCTCGACGCTCCCTACGACGAGCCGACCACCGACTTCGAGAAGCAGTTTTTTGACAACATCAAGAAGTTTGCTTTCCGCAAGGCACTCTGCGCCAAGTGCCGCGAGAACGAGGGTGCCGGCATCAAGGACCTGCTTGCCGCAGGCAAGTACAAGGCCGTGGTGGCACAGTTGCTCAACGCCGACGGTCTGAACTACGGCCAGTTGCCCAAGGGATTGCTCCTCTTCCACGAGTATTCGGACGACGAGGTGCGCACGCCGATGGAGGAACACCTCGTGGAGGCAGCCCTCTATGCCAGCAGCAACGGCGAGGCCAATGTCCACTTTACCGTTTCGCACGACCACCTCGAACTTTTCAAGCAGAAGGTGGCAGAGAAGGCTGACGGCTACGCGGCGAAGTATGGTGTGAAGTACAACATCTCGTTCTCGGAGCAGAAGCCCTCTACCGACACCATCGCAGCCAATCCCGACAATACGCCCTTCCACAACGAGGACGGCACGCTGCTGTTCCGTCCGGGCGGTCATGGAGCACTCATCGAAAACCTCAACGAGATACATGCTGACGTAGTGTTCATCAAGAACATAGACAATGTGGTGCCCGACAGACTGAAGCAGGACACCGTAACGTGGAAGCAGGTGATAGCCGGCATCCTTGTCACGCTGCAGAAGAAGGCGTTCGACTATCTGCATGTGCTCGATTCGGGTGCATACAACCACGAGAAGCTGGAGGAGATAATCCGTTTCGTACAGCGTGACCTCTGCTGCCGCAAGCCGGACATCAAGGAGCTGGAGGATGCCGACCTGGTAATCTATCTGCGCAGCAAGCTGAACCGCCCCATGCGCGTGTGCGGCGTAGTGAAGAATGTGGGCGAGCCTGGCGGTGGTCCGTTCCTCACCTACAACAGCGACGGCACCGTGAGTCTGCAGATACTCGAGAGTTCGCAGATAGACAAGAACAACGAGGAGTACATGCAGATGTTCACCAAGGGTACGCACTTCAACCCCGTAGACCTGGTGTGTGCCACCAAGGACTATAAGGGCAACGACTTCGACCTGCCCAAGTATGTGGACCCAGCTACAGGATTTATCAGCAGCAAGAGCAAGAATGGCAAGGAGCTGAAGGCTCTTGAGTTGCCCGGCCTGTGGAACGGTGCCATGAGCGACTGGAACACGGTGTTCGTAGAAGTTCCCCTTTCCACCTTCAATCCGGTGAAGACCGTCAACGACCTGTTGCGTGACCAGCATCAGGGAAAGGCAGAATAGAGGAACGGAAGATACAGACATAGAAAAAAAGAGCGGGAGTGGCAAAGGCCATTCCCGCTTTTCTTAGTGTCTATGTGTGTGTCGCTAATTGAGGAATCCGAGCAAGGCACCGGCAGCCACAGCCGAGCCGATGACGCCAGCCACGTTGGGTCCCATGGCGTGCATGAGGAGGAAGTTGTGGCGGTCGTATTCCAGTCCGAGGTTGTTGGAGATGCGCGCGCTCATGGGCACGGCGCTGACACCTGCATTTCCGATGAGCGGATTGATTTTCTTGCCTTTTGGCAGGAATACGTTCATCAGTTTGACAAAGAGGATGCCGCTGGCAGAGGCGATGATAAAGGCCAGAGCGCCGAGGGCGAAAATCTTGATGGTGTTGAACGTGAGAAATTCCGAAGCCTGCGTGGAGCATCCCACTGTAAGTCCGAGCAGCATCACCACGATGTCGTTGAGGCTGTTGCCAGCCGTCTTGGCGAGTCGGGTGGTCTTGCCGCTTTCCTTCAGCAGGTTGCCGAAGAAGAGCATGCCGAGCAGCGGCAGACCGCTGGGGACGATGAAGGTGGTGAGCAGCAGACCGATGATGGGGAAGAGAATCTTCTCGGTCTGCGACACTTGGCGCGCCGGCTTCATCTTGATGACACGCTCCTTCTTCGTGGTGAGCAGGCGCATCAAGGGCGGCTGAATCACGGGCACCAGCGCCATGTATGAGTAGGCGCACACGGCAATGGCTCCCATGAGGTTAGGGCTCAGTTTGCTGCTCAGGAAGATGGCAGTAGGGCCGTCTGCACCGCCAATGATGGCAATGCCCGCCGCCTGGTTGGGCTCGAATCCCAAGGCCAGGGCAATCATGTATGCACCGAAGATGCCAAACTGAGCGGCGGCGCCGATGAGAATCAGCTTAGGGTTGCTGATGAGCGCAGAGAAGTCGGTCATTGCGCCGATGCCCAGGAAGACGAGTGGGGGATACCATCCCTGCTTTACGCCCTGATAGAAGATGTTCAGTACGGAGTTGTCCTCGTAGAGCCCAATCTCCAGTCCGGCGTCGGTGCGGAAGGGGATGTTGCCCAGGATGATGCCCAGTCCGATGGGCACGAGGAGCAGCGGCTCGAAGTCTTTCTTGATGGCGAGCCAGATGAACAAGGCTCCTACCAGTATCATGATGAGGTTTCCCGCCGTGGCGTTGGCAAAGCCCGTGTACGTCAGGAACTCATTGAAGTTTTGTATGATGAAATCCATAAGCTACCTTCATTTAATGGTTACGAGTGTGTCGCCTTCCATGACGGCATCGCCCTTGTTCACGTTTACGCTGGCGATGGTGCCTGCGGTCTCAGCCTCGATGTTGTTCTGCATCTTCATGGCTTCGAGTACCACCACGGTGTCGCCCGGGTTCACCTTGTCGCCCACCTTCACCTTGATGTCGTTGATGGTGCCGGGCAGTGGAGCCGTCACCGGTTTGCCTCCTGCCGTGGGTGCTGCCTGTTGGCTGGCGGCAGCAGCAGGTGCAGGACTTGCTGCAGGGGTGCTGGCAGCATCGCCATTCGCCTTTCCTTCTTCGTTCAGCTTCACTTTCTGTTTGCCCGCCTTCACCGGTTGTTTCATCTCCACTTCGAATGGGATTCCGTTGACGGTCACGTTGGCGATGTTGCCCTCGATGTCTTGTATCTCTACCTCGTAGTCGACACCTTTCACTTTGTATTGATATTTTGCCATGGTTTTATGCTTTTAAATGTGGTTGTTGAATGACGGAGTGTTCCATTTTGTCTGTTTGGGCTTGATGGTGATGATGCCCGGCTCTACGTCGTGCACGTCCTCCAGGTATTCCTGCAGGGCGAGCGAGATGACGGCCATGTAGGTTTCCTTGTCGATGCCCTTGGTCTGCAGACCGTCCTTGAGCATCACGTTGGTCTTGTGGCTTATCTCCGAAGTGACCTCGATGGTCTTCTTGCCCGTCTTATATAATAAGGTGGCGTGCTTCTCCGTCGCCCTGGCCAGGCGTTGCTTGTGCCTCATGTATGCACCGAAGGCCCAGAAGAAGACAAAGAGGAGGGCGAGGCACGAGAAGACGATGCCCATGGAGAGCACGGAGATGCCGATGCCGTAGGGGTCTGTCTTCTTCAGCATCTGCGGCTTGCTCAGGCCGGTGGCCTGTGGCAGGTAGCCGGGGGTTACGGCCTTTCCTGTAGCCTTAGTCCACGACGTGTAGTCGGTGCTTGTCGCATAACTCTGGTCAGCCCCCATGGCAGGGATGCAGACCGAATCCACCAGGTCTACGGCGTTGCCGTCGTAGAGCGCAATCCAGTTGGGCTGTCCGGGTTTGATGCCCAAGTCCATCTGGAAGGGCCCAGCTTTGGCACTTTCCCCTGTACACTCTTTCTTGCACCACAGACGGTCGTAGACAACGATGCTCTTCTTTCCGCCCAGGGTGGTTCTTGGCTCGTTGTTGGGCAGTGGGCACATCAGTTTGCGGCGTTGCTCGGGCGACATTTTCTTTTCGAGCACACGGCGGTCGGTGGTGAGGAACATGCCGCGGATGTTGTACGTGGTAAAGGAGGTGTTGGACAGTTCCACCCAGGGCTTGTGCATGCCGTACTCATCCACGATGCTGGTACGGTTGTCTGTCATCGCCTCCGTTATCCGGATGCTTTTTGCTCCTTGCGACCAAGTGGGCAAGGCGGCAGCGACAAACATGCTTAGTATAATTCCCAGTTTCTTCATAGGCAACTAACGTTAATAGGGTTATTTCTAAGGTTTCTTGCCCTCAAAGTTACGAAGAAATTGGGAATAGACAATAAAATAAATGCGCATTTTTTCGAAAATGCGCATTTATTTTATACTTTGTTAGGATTGTGGGTGTATAAAAAGGCGTTCCGTTATCCGCAGAAGAAGAGCACCACTATCTGTGCCGAGAATATTCTGAGGAACATGCTCAGCGGATAGACGGTGGAGTAGCCCACGGCAGGCGCTTCCTTAGAGCATGAGGCGTTGGCATAGGCGAGGGCAGGGGGGTCGGTATAGGTACCGGCTATCATACCCATGATGGTAAAGTAGTTGAACTTGAACTTCAGTCGGGCGATGGTGCCCACGATGAGGATGGGGATGATGGTGATGAGGAAACCGGTGTATACATACTTGATGCCGTCGCCCTGTGCCACCGTTTCCCAGAATCCGGCTCCTGCCTTGATGCCCACACTCGCCAGGAAGAGCACCAGTCCTATCTCGCGCAGCATCATGTTGGCGGAGGTGGTGGTGTAGGTGACGAGTTTGAAATGGTAGCCGAAGCGCCCGATGAGGATGGCGATGATAAGCGGACCGCCGGCAATACCCAGTTTCAGGGGCACGGGCATGCCGGGGATGGCGAAGGGCAGGCTACCGAAGATGATGCCCACCATGATGCCCACGAAGATGGTGGCGATGTTGGGTGCGTCGAGGCGTTTCACCGAGTTGCCCATCATTTCTGCCACGCGGTTCACGTTCTCTTCAGGACCTACCACCATGATGCGGTCGCCCACGTGGAAGTGGTGGTTGCGCCCGGCAAAGAGGTCCATGCCCTGGCGTGAAATGCGTGTGACGTTCACGCCGTATACGCTGGAGAAGTGCATTTTTCCCAGTGTCTTGCCGTTCATCTCGGGGCGTGTGACGATGATACGCTTTGACACGAAGTGTTGCACCTCGTCCTGTTCCTTGTCCCATCCTGCCTCAATCTCGGGGCCGATAAACACCCTGATGGCCTCGGCGTCAGCCTCGGCGCACACCACGAGCAGTTCGTCGCCCACCTCGAAGGTAGTCTTGCTGGTGGGGATGCTTACTTCGCCGTTGTGGAGCATACGCGCACAGACAAAGTCGCGGTTCAGGAACTCGGACAACTGGCGCAGGGTCCTGCCGGCGATGTAGGTGTTTTCCACGCGCAGGTGCATGTTGTGTGGCTTGGCATGCGGGTTGGCGGCATCCTCCTCGTTCAGTTTCTCCTCCTCCTGGGTGGTGTTCACCTTGCAGATGTACTTGATGAGGATGGTGGCTCCGATGATGCCCACCACGCCGAGCGGATAGGCGCAGGCGTAGCCGTTGGCGATGCTGGGTGCTCCGTTGGGGAAGACGCTGAGCAGTGCCTCGTTGGCGGCACCGAGACCCGGCGTGTTGGTGACGGCACCGTAGAGTGTACCCACCATCATGGGGAGGTTGACGGGGTTGCTGGTGTCGAAAAAGATAAAGTAGCAGGCGAACATGACGCACACGTTCAGGAAGATGGCCGCCGTGGAGAGAAGGTTGAGCGTGATGCCGCCCTTCTTGAAACTCTCGAAGAAGCCCGGTCCTACCTGCAAACCTATCATGAAGACAAAGAGGATAAGTCCGAAGTCCTGTACGAAGGTGAGGATTTCCTTAGGGGCTGTAAAGCCCACGTGGCCCGCCAGGATGCCGGCAAAGAGCACGAAGGTAACGCCCAGGGAGATGCCTCCTATCTTGATTTTGCCAAGATACACGCCCAGGGCTATCACTATCGCGTACAGCAAGGCGATGTGTGCCACCGACTCTGTATTGGTGAAAAGGTTGATAATCCAGTCCATGAATATTTTTTTGTTGATTTAGGGTATTAGTCGGGTACAGTGGGAAGGGCAGTGCCGAACGTGCTGTTGTCCGGACAGCCAAACGGGGGGTGGACTGCCTTCAACTGAAAATTCGAGGACACCGCAAAAGAGGATGCCCTCGAACAGATAATTTTCCTATAAATAATAAGAAGACCTGCCCACAAAGCCTACAGGCGGTTGCGGGCAGAATCCCCTCTCTTTTTCTCGGTTACTTCTCGATGGCAGCTACACCCGGCAACACCTTGCCCTCGATGGCCTCGAGCAGAGCGCCGCCACCAGTAGAGATGTAGGAAACCTGGTCGGCCAGACCGAACTTGTTGATGCAGGCTACAGAGTCGCCGCCGCCGATGAGCGAGAATGCGCCCTCCTTGGTAGCCTCGGCGATAGCGTCGGCAATGGCCTTTGAGCCGCCAGCGAAGTTGTCAAACTCGAATACGCCGGCAGGACCGTTCCAGAGGATGGTCTTTGCGCCCTTGATAGCCTCGGCGAAAGCCTTGCGCGTGTCGGGACCAGCGTCCATACCCTCCCATCCGTCGGGGATGTTATTGGACGGGCAAACCTGCGTGTTGCAGTCGTTCTTGAACTCGTCGCCGCAGATAGAGTCGGTGCCGAGCACGAGGTTTACGCCGTTCTCCTTGGCCTTCTTCATCACGTCGAGAGCTACGTCGAGCTTGTCGTCCTCGCAGATAGACATACCGATTTTGCCGCCCTGTGCCTTGGCGAAAGTATAGGTCATACCGCCGCAGAGAATCAGGTTGTCCACCTTGGTGAGGAGGTTCTCGATGATGCCAATCTTGGTAGAGACCTTAGAGCCGCCCATGATGGCTGTGAACGGGCGCTTGATGTTGCCGAGCACAGCGTCTACAGCGTTCACCTCTTTCTCCATCAGGAAACCGAGCATCTTGTGGTCCTTGTCGAAAGAGTCGGCGATGACAGCCGTAGAGGCGTGCTTGCGGTGAGCAGTACCGAAGGCATCCATCACGTAAACGTCGGCATAGGAAGCCAGCTTGGCTGCAAACTTCTTCTGGCTCTCCTTCATCTCAGCCTTGGCAGCGTCATACTCGGGAGTACCCTTCTCCACGCCTACGGGCTTGCCTTCCTCCTCGGGATAGAAACGGAGGTTTTCGAGCAAGAGGGCCTCACCGCCCTTCAGGGCAGCAGCCTCTGCGTCGGCATTGCCGCAGTCTTTGGCAAACTTCACGTCCACGCCGAGCGCGTCGGACACGTTCTTGACGATTTGGGAAAGAGAAAGCTCTGGCTTAACCTTGCCCTTAGGCTTGCCCATGTGGCTCATCATGATGAGCGCACCACCGTCTGAGAGAACCTTCTTGAGGGTGGGGAGGGCACCGCGGATACGTGTGTCGTCTGTTACATGACCGTTTTCGTCCAGTGGCACGTTGAAGTCAACGCGTACGATTGCCTTGTGACCGGCAAAGTTGAAGTTTTCGATTTTCATTTTCCTAATGTTTTTATTTATTAGTTATTTCTATGTTTTGTCTGTTGCTGTACGGGCAGCAGGCGCAACGGGCCGTGTGTCACTGGCCTTTGTGTCCATACTGCTGAAACCATGGGCAAAGGTAAGAAAAAAAAAGGTAACGGCACAACCGACGGCAAGGTTTTTAGCGTTTTTTTAACACAAGGTATCGGTAATGCAACGTCGGTTTTGCAATTTGGCGGTGGAAGGGTGAGAATGTCGGGAAAAATGGATTTTAATAGTCTTATCTTTGGTACATAATGGGAAAAGCAGTAACTTTGTCGGCAAATTAAGGAAAAGACATTATGGCAAAAGACAAGATAGCTTACGTGTGCAGCCACTGCGGCCAGGAGTCGGCCAAGTGGATAGGCAAATGTCCCGGTTGCGGCCAGTGGAACACGTTCAAGGAGATACGCATAGGGTCCGATTCGGGCATGGGGGCAGCGAGGAACGCCGGCATGACGATGCGCCACGGCGGAGCCGCCACGATGTTTGGCGGCAACCGCCACGACGGCGATTCGAAGCCCATGCGCCTGCCCGACATTTCCGCCCACGACGAGGAGCGCATCGACATGCACGACGGCGAGCTGAACAGGGTGCTGGGCGGCGGCATGGTGCCGGGCAGCATCATCCTGCTGGGCGGCGACCCCGGCATCGGCAAGAGCACGCTCACGCTGCAGACCATGCTCCACGTGCCCGAGCGCAAGGTGCTGTACGTGAGCGGCGAGGAGAGCGCCCACCAGATAAAGCTGCGCGCCGACCGTCTGGCCTCGTCGCGCATCGACGGGGTGGGGGCAGCCTCGCTCGACAATGTGAGCATCCTCTGCGAGACGTCGCTGGAGAAGATATTCTCCCACGTGCAGGAGGTGGCCCCCGACATCATGGTCATCGACTCCATCCAGACGATAGCCACCGATGCCGTGGACAGTTCGCCGGGCAGCGTGTCGCAGGTGAGGGAGTGTGCCGCCGCCCTGTTGCGCTTTGCCAAGACCAGCGGCATCCCCATCATCCTCATAGGCCATATAAATAAGGAGGGAACGCTCGCTGGCCCCAAGATACTGGAGCACATCGTCGACACGGTGGTGCAGTTTGAGGGCGACCAGCACTACATGTACCGCATCCTGCGCAGCATCAAAAACCGCTTCGGCAGCACCTCCGAACTGGGCATCTACGAGATGCAGCAGGGCGGTCTGCGCCAGGTGAGCAACCCCTCCGAGCTCCTGCTCACCGAAGATCATGACGGCCTGTCGGGCGTGGCCATCAGCAGTGCCATAGAGGGCGTGCGCCCCTTCCTGGTAGAGACACAGGCGCTGGTGTCTACGGCAGCCTATGGCACGCCGCAGCGTTCCGCCACGGGGTTCGACCAGCGCCGACTCAACATGCTCCTGGCCGTACTGGAGAAGCGCGTGGGGTTCAAGCTGATGCAGAAGGACGTGTTCCTCAATATCGCTGGCGGCCTGCGTGTCACCGACCTGGCGATGGACCTCAGCGTGATAGCCGCCGTGCTGAGCAGCAATGTCGACACGCCCATCGAGGCTGGGTGGTGCATGGCCGGCGAGGTAGGACTGAGCGGCGAGGTACGCCCCGTCAACCGCATCGAGCAGCGTGTGGCAGAGGCCGAGAAGTTGGGCTTCAGCCACATCATCATACCCAAGTACAACTACCGGGGCTTCGACCACGCCAAGTATAACATCGGGATTCATCCCGTGCGCAAGGTGGAAGAAGCCTTGCGGTGCCTTTTTGGGTAAATGTAAAAATGCCGATTAAAGGTAAAAAGGTAAAAAAAGTAAAAAACGACAAGAATAGAAGAATATGAAGGACTCAGTAATCATAGTGAGCGGCGGCATGGACAGTATCACCCTGCTCTACGACAAGAAGGACGAGATAGCCCTGGGCATCAGTTTCAATTACGGCTCCAACCACAACGAGCGCGAGATACCCTATGCGCGGATGCACTGCGAGCGGTTGGGCATACGCCACATCACCATCGACCTCGGTTTCATGCACCAGTACTTCAAGAGCTCGCTGCTCGACGGTGCCGACGCCATCCCCGAGGGCCATTATGCCTCGGAGAACATGAAGTCTACCGTGGTGCCGTTCCGCAACGGCATCATGCTGAGCATAGCCATAGGCATAGCCGAGAGCAACAACCTCACGAAGGTGCTCATAGCCAACCACGGCGGCGACCACACCATCTACCCCGACTGCCGTCCCGAGTTCATCGACGCCATCGACCGCTCCGCCGTGGCAGGCACCTACGTGGGCGTGCACGTCTCAGCCCCCTACACCCACATCACCAAGGCCGACATAGCCCGCATCGGCAAGCGGCTGGGCATAGACTATGCCGAGACGTGGAGCTGCTACAAGGGCGGCGAGAAACACTGCGGCAAGTGCGGCACCTGCGTGGAGCGCAAGGAAGCCCTGGCCGAGGCAGGCATTGACGACACGACGGTGTACGAGGAATAGAATGAAAAGTTGTCTTAGTTGTATACGTTGTCTCGGTTGTCGGTTCATGCGCCACAAAGGCCGGAACGCCAAACGGACAAGACACCTGCCAAGGTGAACTGAAGTTGTCCGCCCCCACGCG
>CAVKZC010000022.1:0-11325 GCA_963660455.1 Sphaerochaetaceae bacterium
TTTGGACTGTCACACTGTCACTGTCACACATTCCATGCCTGTGAAGCTCACTCCCCCAACGGCGAAACTACGTTTCTCAAGGCAAGAAACTATGAGATGTGCCATGAGAAACTATGAGTGGGCTGAAATGGGTAGTTGCGCCCCACGTGCGGAACAAGAAGGTCCCGACGACCTCACGGACATCGGGACCCATAAATAAATCCAATGAAAAACACACACCACATGAGTGTGGTTCGAGTGCAAAGGTACATAACATTTTTGACAACACAAATTTTTTTTCGACTTTTTGCTGAAAACGGCTCCTTATCACACCCCGAAATTTGGAAACAGGCGAAAAAAGCAGTACCTTTGCAAACGTAAAAAAGGGGAGCGAAGAGTGAAGAAGCAAGCTCGGTGGCAAGCTGGGGACAGCCCGCTTGCCGGGGGTTGCAAATCCCCGGGAACCTTTACCTAACGGGGGAAACGAGGGCATGCGCCACAAAAGCCGTTGTCCCTTAACTCCCCTCTAACTTCCCTTAACTCCTCGGAAACTCCAAAACAATTAACCTTAAAAATCTGATACCATGAAGAAAGAAACCTGGAAAACCATCCTTCAGATTGCCATCAGCATCCTCACGGCACTTGCCACCACCCTCGGCATAGCCAGTTGCACGGCGGCATGACGGAAACGACGAAGCCCCTGTCACCACAAGCACACGGTGACAGGGGCTTACTGTTTATAGCGCTTTTGCCTGTTCTTTTATCCTACCTGGCTTCCCGGCTTCACTTGGTCGAGGAGGGAGGTGACATGGAGACTGCCATCAAAGTTGACTGCAGAGAGAATCATGCCCTGGCTCTCGATGCCCATCATCTTGCGTGGAGCGAAGTTGGCCACGAAGAGCACGTCTTTGCCGATGAGTTGCTCTGGCTCATAGTAGGCGGCGATGCCAGAACAGATGGTGCGCTCTACACCACTGCCGTCGTCGATGGTGAACTTGAGGAGTTTCTTCGACTTCTTCACCTTCTCGCAGTTGAGGATATGGCCCACGCGGATGTCGAGTTTCTCAAAGTCATCGAAGCTCACCTCCGGCTTGACAGGCTCCGCCTTGTAGGAGGCTTCCTCGTTGGCCTTCTTGGTATCGGCAAGCTTCTGGAGCTGCTTTTCTATTACCTCGTCCTCTATCTTCTCAAAGAGCAGCTCGGGCTCGGCGAGCTGGTCGCCAGCCTTCAAGAGGTCGGTGCTGCCAAGCTGTGTCCATTCGAATGTAGGCATGTTGATCATCTTGCGGAGCTTCTCGGAAGAGAAGGGCAGGAATGGCTCGAAGGCAATGGCGAGGTTGGCCACCAACTGGAGGGAGATGTTCAGGATGGTCTCCACACGCTTCGGGTCGGTCTTCCAAACCTTCCATGGCTCACACTCGGTGATGTACTTGTTGCCGATGCGTGCCAGGTTCATGGCTTCCTTCTGCGCCTCGCGGAACTTGAACACGTCGAGGTACTGCTCCACCTTCTCCTTCACGTCCTTGAACTCGGCGATGGCTTTCTCATCCACTTCCTGCAGTTCGCCACAAGCCGGAACGACACCGCCCCAATACTTCTTGGTGAGCTGGAGGGCACGGTTGACGAAGTTGCCGTATACAGCCACCAACTCAGAGTTGTTGCGCTCCTGGAAGTCCTTCCATGTGAAGTTGTTGTCCTTGGTCTCGGGAGCGTTGGCTGTCAGCACGTAGCGCAACACATCCTGCTTGCCGGGGAGGTCGACGAGGTATTCGTGCAACCACACGGCCCAGTTGCGGGATGTGGAGATCTTGTCGTCTTCGAGATTAAGGAACTCATTGGCCGGCACATTGTCGGGCAGGATATAGTCGCCGTGCGCCTTGAGCATGGTGGGGAAGATGATGCAGTGGAACACGATGTTGTCCTTGCCGATGAAGTGGACAAGGCGTGTCTCAGGGTCTTGCCACCACTTCTGCCAGGTGCCCCATTTCTCGGGATGGGCATCGCAAAGTTCCTTGGTGTTGGAAACGTAGCCGATGGGCGCGTCGAACCATACATAGAGCACTTTTCCTTCTGCCCCCTCTACCGGCACAGGGATGCCCCAGTCCAGGTCGCGCGTCATGGCGCGAGGCTGCAGGTCCATGTCGAGCCAGCTCTTGCACTGGCCATATACATTGGTGCGCCACTCCTTGTGGCCTTCCAGAATCCACTGCTTCAGCCAGTCCTGATACTTGCCCAAGGGGAGATACCAGTTCTTGGTAGGCTTCTTTACGAGGCCGTGGCCAGGATTGTTCTTGTTGGTAGGGTTGATAAGCTCCTCGGGGGAGAGCGTGGCACCGCACTTCTCGCACTGGTCGCCGTAGGCACCCTCTGCGCCACAACGGGGGCAAGTGCCCACGATGTTACGGTCGGTAAGGAACTCGCCCGTCACCTCGTCGCAGAACTGTTCCTCTACCTTCTCCTCCAAGACCCCCTTGTCGTAGAGCGTACGGAAGAAATCGGAGGCAAACTTATGGTGGATGTCGGATGTGGTGCGGCTATAGATGTCGAAAGAGATACCGAAGTCCTCGAAGCTCTTCTTGATGAGGTTGTGATAGCGGTCTACCACCTCCTGCACGGTGATGCCCTCCTTCTTGGCACGGATGGTGACGGGTACACCGTGCTCGTCGCTACCGCCGATGAACACAACGTCCTGTTTCTTGAGGCGGAGATAACGCACATAGATGTCGGCCGGCACGTATACACCTGCCAGGTGGCCGATATGCACACCACCGTTGGCGTATGGCAAAGCAGCCGTCACGGTGGTGCGTTTGAAGTTCTTTTGTTCCATAATTAGCTAATACTTTTGTTATTTAGCTGCAAAATTACAAAAAATGTCGGAAACGAGCAAGAGTACCGGCATTAAGTGTGCAGGCAACATCACGAAAGTATCGCATCGGCCAGTGCCTCGAGAGCGGGAATGTCGCTGTCCTTCATCCTTCCGCGGACGGTAACGGTATCGCCCTTTATCGTGATGTCCTTCATCTGCTCGAGCATCTGCTTCATCACACGACCGGCACACGGCGCCCACGAACCGTTCTCGACGAGTGCCACCTCACGCTTCTGCCATGCCTTGATCTGCAGATGGTGCAGGAAGTCGTACATCGGCGGGAAGAGACCGGCATCGTAGCTGGAAGCGGCGAGCACCACCTTGCCGTACTTGAAGGCATCCTCGACGGCCTCGGCCTGGTCGTCGCGCGTGAGGTCGGCTGTGGATACTTTCTTGCAGCCCTTGGCGCGCAGTATCTCCGCCAGCTTCTCTGCCACCTCCTTCGTACAGCCGTGTATGGAGGCATAGGCCACGAACACACCCTCTGCCTCCACCTCATACTTGCTCCAGATGGTGTACAGGCGCAGCGCCTCTGCCAACTTGTCGCCGGCGAGGACAGGTCCGTGCAAAGGCAGTATCTGCCGGATGTCGAGTGAGGCAGCTTTCTTGAGCAGCGTGCTTACGGGGCCACCGTACTTGCCGCAGATATTGAAGTAATAACGGCGTGCCTCGCATGCCCAGTCGTCGGCATCGGCCTCATATACGCCAAACTTGCCGAAGCCGTCGGCAGAGAAGAGCACCTTGTCGGTGGAGTCGTAGCTCACCATCACCTCCGGCCAGTGTACCATCGGTGCCATGACGAAGGTGAGGGTATGCTTGCCGAGCACAAGCGTGTCGCCCTCCTTCACCGCCTTCACCCTACTGCCGAAATCGGCCTTCGGAAAGAAGAGCGGCATCATCGTGGCGGCCTTCGCCGAGCAGACAACGGTAATGTCGGGATAAAGCGCCAGCATGTCGGCAATGCCGCTGGCATGGTCGGGCTCAAGATGGTGTACCACGAGATAGTCGGGCTTACGGTCGCCAAGCGCCTCTGTCAGGTCGGCCTTCCACGCATCGAGCGTACGGGAGTCGGAGGTGTCCATGACGGCTATCTTCTCGTCCATGATGACGTAGGAGTTGTAAGACATGCCGTCGGGCACGGTATACTGTGATTCGAAAAGCCGGATATCCGCATCGTCCTGTCCGATGTAGATGATGTCCTTTGTAATGGTCGGTTTATTTTCCATAACGTAGATGTTTTGTTGCTTCTGCAAAAGTAACAACTATTATGCAACTCTCAAAATTTACCGGCACAAAACTAAACATTGCTTAACTTCTTTAACTACCCATGCTTCAGAAACTGAGGAATTAATGTGCCAAAGATTTGGCAAGAAAGATTGTTTTTATTAATTTTGCAAAGGAAACAAGCTTCACCGAAGCTGAAACTGAAGACAATGAAGAAAATACTGTACGGCTCCGTTTTCATCACCTGGTATGCCATCTCGCTCCTGCCGCTCAAGCTCCTGTACCTCTTGAGCGACGGACTGTATTACATCATTTATTATGTAGTAAAGTATAGAAGACCACTGGTAAGGCAACACCTTGCCGACAGTTTTCCCGAGAAGAGCGAGGCAGAACGCATACGGATAGAGAAGGACTTCTACGCATGGTTTTGCGACTACATCGTGGAAACCATCAAACTATTCTCTGTCGGCAAGAAGCAGATTATGAGACGCATGACCTTCAAGGGGACTGAACTGATCAAGGAATCGTGCGCCAAGGGGCAGTCGTGCGCCGTATACCTGGGCCATTACTGCAACTGGGAGTGGATTACCTCCCTGCCTTTGTGGGCAGGCGAAGGCATCACCTTCGGACAAATATACCACGTGCTGGAGAATCCGGCCTTCGACCAACTGTTTCTCAGACTGCGCAACCGTCTGGGCGCCATCAGCATACCCATGGCCGAGACGCTGAGGAAGATTTTGAAGATGAGGCAGGAAGGCAAACAAACAGTCATCGGCTTTATCGCCGACCAAGTGCCGTACTGGAACAACATACACTACTGGACTGACTTCCTGCACCACGACACGCCAGTACTTACCGGTACGGAAAAGATAGCCGTAAAGGCCAACTTTGCCGTATACTACCTCGACGTCAGGCGCATCAAGAGAGGACATTACGAAGCAGAATTCAAACTCCTGACAGACAAGCCGAAGGAGTGCAAGGAGTTCGAGATTACCGAGATGTATTTCCGTGAACTGGAAAAGACTATACAGCGCCAACCCGCCTACTGGCTCTGGACTCATAACCGATGGAAACGAACCCGCGAGCAGTGGCTGAAAATCATAGACCCCGTGACACACAAGATGAGAACGGAACAATAGACATTATCACCGACAAGACACTAAAGAACATGATATTCGCAACCGACAAGGGACGCATGTGCAACAACATCCTGCAGTATGGCCATGTCTATGCCTGGGCACGTGAGCACGGCAGGAAGAGCATATCCATGCGTTTCTGCTACAAATACCAGTACTTCAAGATATGCCATACAAGGGGACACAACTTCCTCTCCTATGTATGCGCCAAGTATGCGGCAAAATGGGGACTGATTCCTGCGGTTGTCTTCGACGACCCCTCGGAAGAAACTGCCCGAAACAACGAACAGCGCATGTTGTCGCACAAGACGCTTGTCGTGAAGGGATGGGAAGTGCGCTTCTACGACTTGTTCGTCAAATACAAGAAAGATATCCTGCAACTTTTCGCCTTCGACCAAGAGATACTGACGAAAGCAAAGGAAAGCATGGGGCAGAAAGGGGACAACGAACTGAGGCTGGGCGTGCATATCCGCCGTGGCGACTACAAGACCTGGAGGAACGGAATGTACTTCTATGAAGACGATGTATACCAAGACTACATCCGGCAATTCCAAAGGCTCTTCCCGGACAAGAGCCTCACCGTATACATCTGCAGCAACGACCCGAAACTAAACCGCACGTCCTATACCGCCAACCTACAGAACATGAAAGTCATATTCCCACAGGGCGGCCAGGAAGATGACCTATGCCTGCTCTCGGAATGCGACTACCTGATAGGTGCACCCAGCACCTTCTCGCTTGTCGCAGCCATGTACCGCGACGTTCCGCTCTGCTGGATGGAAGAGAAGCACACGGACCTGCAACTGTCATCTTTCGGCAAATTCGACCAACTGTTCAGAAACATCAAATAACCTCAATATACAAGACTCATGAATATTGTCCTTCTCGTTTTCGGAACTAACCTAAAATACCATACAGAAACCAACTTCTGCCTGTTGAGCGTAATAGCGAACATCAGCAAATCAGACACGGTGACGGTCTACACAGACCATCCCGAATACTATACGAGGCTTGCCAAACATATAGACATCGTCGCGTTGGAAGAACAGACTCTCAAATCGTGGATAAACGACAGCGGATATATTTTCAGAGCCAAAATAAAAGCAATAGAACATAGCGCCCAACAGCATCCAGACCAAGACCTGCTGTTTCTGGACTGCGACACCGTGTTGTACCAATCTCTCAACGGAATCAGGGATATACTGAATTCGGGGAAAGGCATCATGTGCAACAACGAAGGCCACCCTTCCAAGATGCGAGGCCCCTCACTAAGGATGTGGAAGGCGCTAAACGGAGAAACCGTAGAAAACTGTACATTCTCTGCGAAACACAATGTATGGAATTCCGGCATTATAGGTATTCCACGCCGTCAACTTCAGGCGGTCGTCCATCTCGCCGTACATGTATGCGACTTTATTTTAAGCAAGAACGTAAAATGTTTTACGGCAGAACAATATGCCTTTTCTGTTGCCATGCAGGAAAACGTAGAAGAAATCTTCTCTTCCCAACCGTGGATTGTCCACTACTGGGGCAACAAGGAAGAATGGAATGCTTACATCCACAACTTTTTTCTCACCTCGTACGTCACCAACCGGAGTGTCGAGGAAGACATCCAGGCCGTGGCTTCCGACAAGGGCTATTGCAAACTTGCGGTACACAAGAGAATACCCAATACCAAGAAAAGGCTCACCAAACTACTGAACCGCCTTTTCCCCGACGAGGACACGATGCTGTAACGCGCTTTTGCCCTTTCTAAGGGCGTGCAGGGGAACTGTACCCCTTTTACCATCGCCAAGCCTTGAAGAGGCGTATTCTTTCACACATGGCTGCGCTCCGCCCAGTCACCCCTGTCGAGTGTCCTGTACCCAATGGCCTCGGCAAGGTGTTGCGACAGCACTTTCACAGAGCCTTCCAGGTCGGCTATGGTACGTGCCACCTTGAGTATGCGACTATAGGCACGTGCCGAGAGGGACAGTTTCTCCATGGCCATACGGAGCATGTCCATGCCTGCCTCGTCGGGTTCGGCAAACTGGTGTATCATGCGTTCGGACATCTGGGCGTTGCAGTGGATTCCCTTAAAACCCTTGTAGCGCTCGGCTTGTATCTCACGTGCCCTGATGACCCGCTCGCGGATGCTGGCACTCGGCTCTCCCGGTGCAGCCTTGGAAATGTCCTTGAAGGGCACCGGCACTATCTCACACTGAATGTCGATGCGGTCGAGCAAAGGACCGGAAATCTTGTTCATGTACCGTTGTATCTGTCCCGGTGTACACACACAGCGATGGGTGGGGTCTCCATAATAGCCGCAGGGACAGGGATTCATGCTGGCCACAAACATGAGCGAACAGGGATAGTCTATCGAATATTTGGAACGGCTGATGGTGATGTGCCTGTCTTCGAGCGGTTGGCGCAACACCTCGAGCGTTGTCTTGTTGAACTCCGGCAGTTCGTCGCAGAAGAGCACGCCGTTGTGTGCCAAGGATATTTCGCCGGGCTGCGGCGAAGATCCTCCTCCCACGAGAGCCACCTGCGAGATGGTGTGGTGTGGAGCACGGAAAGGGCGCTGTGAAATGAGCGACACCTCCCTTCCCAGTTTGCCGGCAATGGAGTGTATCTGTGTTGTTTCAAGGCTCTCGGAGAGGGTAAGGGGCGGCAAGATGGAAGGAAGGCGTTTGGCCATCATCGACTTGCCCGAGCCCGGCGGTCCCACCATGATGAGGTTGTGGCCTCCGGCAGCAGCCACCTCCAGGGCACGCTTTACGTTCTCCTGTCCACGCACATCGGCATAGTCGAGGTCAAAATGGCTCTGGTTCTCGTAGAACTCCTTGCGGGTGTCTATCACCGTGGGGTGCGGATTGCTCTGGTCATTGAGGAATGTGATGACTTCGAGGATGTTCTTCATGCCGTACACCTCCAGGTTATTGACCACGGCTGCCTCCCTCACGTTCTGCTCGGGCACGATAAGTCCCTTGAAGTGTTCGGCACGTGCCCTGATGGCTATGGGCAGGGCACCCTTGACGGGCTGCAGTGTCCCGTCGAGACTCAGTTCGCCCACCATCATGTATTCCGCCAGGTGTGTCTCCACGATGTTGCCGTTGGCACCCATGATACCGATAGCAAGCGGCAGGTCAAAACTGCTGCCCTCCTTGCGGAGGTCGGCAGGGGCAAGATTGATGGTAATGTCGGCTATCGGAAACTTGAAACCACTGTACTGCAAGGCTGCCCCGATACGGTCACGGCTCTCGCGCACAGCCTCATCGCCCAGTCCGGTAAGATGGTACTGCACGCCTTTGTTGAGACTCACTTCCACACGTACTGTGGTCACCTCAAGGCCGTTGACAGCAGCGCAATAAGTTTTTACTAACATGGTTTCACGGTTTAGGGTTACTGGAGGTTTTCATGTGGCATGAAGAGGATTCTTCGTTCTTCACTCTTCCCTCTTTTTCCTTTTTACTTTTTTACCTTTTTACTTTTTTACCTTTTTACCTTTTTACTTTTTTACCTTTATCAAGAGGTTCTTCTCTGCCTCTTCCATACGTTCGAAATGGAATTCGGAGAGGGTCTGCTCCATGAGAGCCTGTATCTTGTCGTTGCAGAGGTTGCCGATACTGCCCTCGTGGGTGTGGTGGATGTCCTTGTTGGGCTTGAACTCTCCTGCCTCGATCTCCAGTCCCACCTTCTTGTAGGCATCGCGGAACGGTGTGCCGTTGGCGGCAAGCTGGTTCACCTCCTCCACAGAGAACATCGGGTCATAACGGGGATCGTCGAGGATATGCTCGTTCACCTCCATCTTGTTGATGATGTAGGCAGCCATCTGCAGGCAGTCCTTCAGTTCGTCGAAGGCAGGGAGGAACACCTCCTTGATAATCTGCAGGTCGCGGAAATAGCCCACGGGCAGATTGTTCATGACGAGCATCACCTGCTGGGGCAGGCTCTGTAGCTTGTTGCTCTTGGCACGAATCAACTCAAACACGTCGGGGTTCTTCTTGTGGGGCATGATGCTGGAGCCAGTAGTGCATTCCTTAGGCAACTTCACGAAGCCGAAGTTCTGGCAGTTGAACATACAGGCATCGAAGGCCATCTTTGCCAACGTTCCTGCCACGGTAGCCATGGCGAATGCCACGTTGCGCTCCATCTTGCCACGCCCCATCTGCGCATAAACCACATTATAGTCCATGCTGTCGAAACCGAGAAGCTGGGTGGTCATGGTGCGGTTCAGGGGGAACGAACTGCCATAACCGGCTGCACTGCCCAGAGGGTTGCGGTTGGTCATGCGGTAAGCGGCCTGCAGGAAAAGCATGTCATCGGCAAGGCTCTCGGCATAAGCGCCAAACCACAGACCGAAGGAAGAGGGCATCGCCACCTGCAGGTGGGTATAGCCCGGCATCAAGACATCCTTGTACTGGTTGCTCTTCTGAATCAACTCGTCGAAGAGTATCTTCACTGCGTCTACTATCTCCTTCAGTTCATGGCGAGTGAAGAGCTTGAGGTCTACAAGTACCTGGTCGTTGCGGGAACGGCCCGAGTGAATCTTCTTGCCCATGTCGCCCAACTTCTGGGTGAGCATCAGTTCTACCTGGGAATGGACATCTTCCACGCCGTCCTCGATGACGAACTCGCCCTTGTCGGCTATGGCGTAGATATTTTTCAGTTCGGCAAGGAGCTGCACCAGTTCGTCCTTCTCCAGCAAGCCGATACTCTCGAGCATGGTGATATGGGCCATACTGCCGAGTACGTCATACTTGGCAAGGTAAAGGTCCAGTTCGCGGTCGCGCCCTACGGTGAACCGTTCTATTTCCTTGTTTACTTCAAAGTTCTTTTCCCAGAGTTTTTGTGCCATTTTATAGAATTTAAAGAAGTTATCGCTTCGCTAATGAAGTTAAAGACAACAGCTTAGTCTTGATAAGGAACCATCGCCAAGGCATCGGCAATCTTCTCGATGCCTTCCGAGAGCGGCTTTTTCACCATTCCCTTGATAAACATGTTGAGTTCTGCCTTGATGGTGAGCTTCATCTTACAGGAGAAGTCGCCTGTAGGGAGCAGCTGTATCCAGAAGTTGAAGGGGACAGGACTGTTTTCCGTTTCAAACTTGATGGTCTTGGGGAAGTCGCGGTCGATGATACGCAACTTGATCTCACCCACCATCGGAGCAGAGATGGAGATACTGTCACTGTCGAACTTCAGGTCCTTTATCTTTTCCATCTGCTCGCGGTCCTTCTCGGGTATCTGGTCCTTCATCTGTTCAAAACGTTCCTTGAGCGTCTGAAGGTTGTTGAGGTCACTCAATGTATTGAAGACAGACTCCTGCTTGTGGGGAATCTGCTTGATGCTGCTTTCGAATGTACTTGTGCTCATATATTATTTCTTCCAGTTGGCTGGGTCCTTGCGCCATTCGTGGAGCAAGTCCACGTCTTCCTGCTTGATGTATCCTGTCTCAAGAGCCTCTGCTACCACATGCTCATAGTCGGTCAGCGTAACCAACTTCACGTTAGCATCGGCAAAAGCCTTCTCGGCAATAGGGAAACCGTATGTGTAGCTGGCCACCATACCTACTATCTCGTTGCCATTCTGGCGAAGAGCCTCCACGGCCTTCAGCGAACTGCCGCCTGTAGAGATAAGGTCCTCTACCACTACCACCTTTGCCTTGGGGTCGAGCTGGCCCTCGATGAGGTTCTGCATGCCATGGTCCTTTGGTTTGGAACGGACGTACACGAAAGGCAAGTGCAACTCGTCTGCTACCAACGCCCCCTGCGCGATGGCTCCAGTGGCAACACCTGCCACAGCGTCAGCCTCGGGGAACTGCTCTAGAATGGCGTGAACGAGTTCGAGTTTCACATAGTTGCGGAGCTCCGGGAACGAGAGGGTCTTGCGGTTGTCGCAATAGAAAGGAGACTTCCAGCCCGAAGCCCAGGTAAAAGGATCGTTAGGCTGCAATTTGATAGCCTTTACTTTCAACAACTTAGATGCAAATTCTTTCTTCAGTTTGTCCATAGTCATAAAAGGATTTAGTTTCTTGTATACTGCAAAGTTACGCCAAATGGCGGACAATACAAAATTTTTGCGTCTTTTTCTTGACAATACCGAAATAAAAGCGTATCTTTGCCACAAAAGAGACGCCGC
>CAVKZC010000022.1:12011-23373 GCA_963660455.1 Sphaerochaetaceae bacterium
GCAAGGAGGAACGCTACGCCTATGACGAGCACATCAATGCCGTGATGATACAGAATGATGTCATCGGCAATGCCAAGCGTGAGGGATTGGCCGAAGGAAGAGCGGAAGGAAGAGCACAAGGAAGAGCGGAAGGAAGAGCGGAAGGCATGGCCGAGGGTATAGAAAAAGGCATGGCCGAGGGAAGGGCTGAAGGCATGGCCGAGGGAAGAGCTGAAGGCATGGCCGAGGAGCGCGAAGCAAACCTTAAGAAACTCATGGACTCTGCCCGGTCTATGTTAGCAGACGGATTGAGTAAAGACAAAGTGATGCTCTATACGGGACTCACCAAGGAGCAAATAGACAATTTGTAACTCAGCTTTCTGAAGTGTAGGAAGTTAAAGAAGTTAAGGGTATTCGGCGATTACAAATCCACTTAAACGGTAAAAGGGCGGGGATTGCAAATTCCCTTAAACGGACAACAGCCCTACTTTCTTATGACAAGATTCCAGCAAGAAAGGTATTGTCCCTTAACTTCACAGTTCTCGTAGAGAGCGATAACTCCCCTTAACTTCCCTTAACTTCCCTACTTTCGGTACTTCAGAAAGTTGGGGTAGTAATGGTGAACTTTTACCTACTGGTAAGCCCGATACTGACAACACTGAACCGCATATCTCCAGCTTTCATCATTGCCGTGCAGCACGCCAGGATGGTGGTTCCGGTGGTACACACGTCGTCCACCACCAACAGGTGTTTGCCTTGCAATGCCGCATTCCGGTCACCACCGGGGAGGTACGGCTTGCACAGGGAGAACACCTGGTCCACATTCCACTGCCGTTCCCAGCGGTTCTTGTGGGTCTGACTCTCCTTGAAGGTACTGCGCACCACCACGTCGTTCCACACGGGCAGCCCCGTCCTCTCACTGATCCCCCGGGCTATGCACTCGCTCTGGTTGTAGCCTCTTTTCTTCTTTCTTTCCTTGGCAATCGGTATGGGTACGATGGCATCGATGCCTTCATAGAAGCCCGTCCGTTCTCCTTCGTCGGCAAGGAGACGCCCCAGCGCCACCCCTATGTCTGGGCGGTTGCCATATTTGAGTTTGTAAACGAGTATGCTGGGGGTGGAATGGCTCTGATAGGTGAATAGCGCTCCACAACGCTCTACAGGCATCAGATGCCAGAACATCTTCGCCATCTCGTTGTCGTAGGGATGCCGCCAGGTGTTCGTACGGGGCAGGTGCAGGTTGCAAACGACACACAGTGTCTCCTCATCGCCCACCAACCGCCTGCCACACATGGGACAGGTGCGGGGGAAGAAAAGGTCCAGTATCTTGCCTAACAGACTGACTCGCATAACTTTTGTTTTTTAGTAGAGAAGTTAAGTGATAATAAAAAAACAACTTGGTGCTGCTTTGTCTCATTTTCTTTTTCAAGAATTAGAGAATTTCAGAATTTCCAGTTTCCTCTGAAGAATGAGAATTACAGGAAAAGCTTGACTCGTCAAGCCGCTACATTCTAAAATTCTTGCCAATTCAAAACAGGCAGGAAAGGAAAAATTCTCTAATTCTTGATAAGAAAAACTCTACCAACTTATTTTTTGCGATTACTAAAGGGGATTATTCGAAATCATCACACCCTTCGTCCGTTAAGTCCGCCAGGTCTTCTGTCTTCATGAGGTCGATACATTTGCGAATAACGTCCATGCCGAACCCCCTGCCCAGGGCAAAGCGGATGAGCTTCATGGAGCGTTCATAGTCGTTCTTGGCCTTGATGGTCTTGTACTTGCTCTTCATCAGGGGCAGAAGGGTATCCAGGTACATACTGTCTTCCATCTCGTCGAAGATGGGGTCGGAAATACTCTTGGGTATCCGTTTCTGCCAGAGTGCCTGTTCCACCTTGCGTCGTCCCCACTTGTTGAACTTCACCTTGTCGTTGATGAAGAAACGGGCAAAACGCTCGTCGTCCACAAATTTCTTCTCGGTCAGGAACTGCATGTTGCGGGCCACAGCCTCTTCTGTCAGTTCCCACTTTTTCATCTTGTCCAGCATCTCCTGCGCACAGTGCTCCGACTGTGTACAGAGCGAGGTGAGCTTCAAGAGGGCCTGCTGCTCTGTCATCGGCTTTTTCGGCCGCTTGGGTTTATCGTAGCTTGCGTATTCCATTTTTTATTCGTCTTTCTTCTTGTCTTTCTTCCCAAAAAAATCTTTTTGTTGAAAGACCACTCCAAAGCTAATACCGAAGATTAGCCAGAATATTTGATTTGTGAGACCATAAAGGCACCCGCCCACAAACACCCAAATGAGCCAATTGAGCTTGCCACAAAGCAACGCTCTCTTTGCTGTCTTACCTATGTCTTTCATTGTCTTCATATACAAGATATTTTAGATGATTTTTTCATCGCCTTCATCATCCGCTGTTTTTCGAAAGCGTCTTTCTTCGTCTCTACATCAGCAAAGTGGAATGCATCGAGCATCGCTTTCATCTCCTCTTCGTAGATGGGGTTGATTTCGAAATAGAGGGCACCGCCCGGCTTTAGGGCTTTTGCCGCATACCGTGCGATGGCACGGTAGAAGCGCAACGGGTCTTCGTCGGGTACGAAGAGGGCTATGCCGGGTTCATGCTCCAGCACGTTCCGCTCCATGCCGGTCTTCTCCTTCTCGCAGATGTAGGGCGGATTGCTCACGATGATGTCCCAGCGTTCATGGTCGTCGGGCAACGCCAAGGCATCCTCGTGCGCTATGCTTACGTTGCCGGCTCCCAATGTCTCCACATTCTTACGGGCTATGCGCAGGGCATCATCTGAGATGTCCCACCCTGTCACTTCCGCGTGTTCTACATCGAGGGCGAGTGTCACGGCTATGCAACCGCTCCCTGTGCAGAGGTCGAGCACCGCCGTTTCCCTCATTGGGGTAGTTTGCGTTTGCTCTCTTCTGCGGCTGTCTTCCACTATCCATGCACAGAGTTCTGCCGTCTCGGGCCTGGGAATCAGCACACCGGGTTCCACGCAGAACACTCTCCCGGCAAAGTCGGCTTGCCCCAATACATACTGTACAGGCTCTCCCTGCTGCAGTCTGCCGATGAGCCTGCCAAGCATTGCACCTTCTTCCGCAGACAGGTCACCCACCCTACCACACACTATGTCGGTCAGGGTCATGCCGTACCTCACGTCGAGCACCGTGCGTACGACGGCCTGTGCCTCGCCCGCATCGTAAAGGGGTGTCAGCATCTGCCAAAGTTGCTGGTATGTTTTCATGTCTTTTCTTTTTTCTGATGCAAAGGTACACATTAATTCGTATAATAAAGATTTGCTCATCCCAAATCTTTTCATTACTTTTGCATTCGGTCTTCCCACGTAGAGAGAAAACCTTTTCACAGGAGCAAACGAAACACAACAAAAAATGAGCAACATGCCTACCAACCCGCCTTCGTGGCGTAACGACACCGTCCTGCCCTTGCCCGCCGAGGTGAATGCCAACGCCTGGGCTGTTGATGCAGCCTGTTCGGGCAACCCCGGACCGATGGAATACCAGTGCATCGACCTGCAGACGGGTGCGCAGGTGTTCCACTATGGTCCTATACACGGCACCAACAACATCGGCGAGTTTCTGGCCATTGTACATGCCCTCGCCCTCATGGAACAGCAGGGCATTCATGGGAAGACGATCTACAGCGACAGTGTGAACGCCCAACTGTGGGTGAACAAGAAGCAATGCAAGACAAAGCTGGAGCGCACGCCGCAGACGGAGCCGCTCTACCGCATCATTGCCCGTGCCGAGAACTGGCTCCGCACCCATCATATCTCCACTCCCATCCTGAAGTGGGAGACGAAAAAATGGGGCGAGATACCGGCCGACTTCGGCAGAAAGGGATAAGTCCTCTTAGTAATGAAAAAAACAAAAATGATTAGCCCGGTGTGAGAGATTCACACCGGGCTAATTGTTTTCGTCGGCATACTGATGCCGAAGTAGTTGTTCTGACGGTTATTCTGCAACAACCACTTTCTTGCCTTTTATTATGTAAATGCCGGCAGGAAGACCGGAGAGGTCGCTCGCCTGACGGCGAACCATCTGTCCGCTCAGTGTATAGATATCTACAGGCACAGCCGTCTTACCGTCCGTTACCGCTTCGATGCCTGTCGACTTGGTAACAGTCAGTTTGCCGTTGGTGTAGCTCAGGTCGTAGTTGTCTGCATCTCCACCACTCACAATGATGTCGTAAGTGCCCTCTGCCGAAGTCTCGTCTGCTACACAGGTAGCCATAGGCTTCTCGTTGAGCACATCGGCATCTTCCCCGTTCTTGAAGCCTTCGTAACGGAGGGTGAACACGGGATTGACCTTGCCAGCCTCGCGCACGGCATCCTCGGCAATGACCTCAAGCGGTGCAGGCTTGACAACGAGGTATCCGTCTTCAAATTCTACATCTTCCGAGGTGATGGTGCCACGGCTTATCGTTATTTTGTAACGCCCCACGCCCGAGAGTTGGGTTGCCTCGCAAGCCAGTTCGGGAGTTCCCTCTACCTTATCGCCACTGACGGTGAAGGCAAGCGTAGGGTTCTCGTCACCGTATACACGCGAGAGGTTGCGCACCTTCACGGTAGTACCGAACTCCACGATATTCTTGAAGTCCTTCCACTGTGCCAGCGAGCTGAAACGTGTCTTGCTGCCGGCACGCACCGTCAGGTTACACAACTCGGTATTGGCTCCCGAGAACACATTGGCACCGGTGAGCTGGGGCACATCCTTGGAATGCACCTTCAATTCTTCGAGCGACCAGCAGTAACCGAATGCCTCCTTGCCGATGCTCTTCACGTCTGCACCCAGCGACACCTTGCGCACCATGCTACAACCGGCGAAGGCATAGTCGGAGAGGGTTGTCACACCATGCGGCACCTCTACGTTGGAACGGGTGAGCGGCACTACAGCTAAAAGGCGTGTCTTGTCACTGCTGTACACGAGGTTGTCCTCTACGGCAAAGTCGGCATCGGCTGCAGCAGTCAACTTCACGGTGGCGAGTTTGTTGCTGTATGCCCACACACCTGTACCGAAGCTATGGATGCCTGCCGTGGGGAAGTCTATCTCCTCCAGGTTGGTGTTGGAGAACAGTTTGTCGGGCAGTGTATTGTCTGCCGCAATGACCAGCTTGCTGCCCTTGTCCAGGAGATAGTAGCTATCGCTTGCCACGATGGTGGCATCGCTCAGGTCGGCCACGCGCAGATGTCCGTGTGTGCGGTTGCCGTTCTCGTCTACACCTGCCATCTCGCGCAGGGTACGTATGTCTACGGCATTGATGCGGCCGTTTACTTTCAGCACATCATAGTTGTAGAACGACACGGCATCGACGAGCGAGCGCAGTGTGCCGGGCTGTTCCACGGTCACGGTGTCGCTCTTGGTCTCTACTGCCGACTCAGGCAGAATGTTGATGATGGCCTCCTGCAGTTCGGTAAACTCATAACCTGTTGGGTTGAGCAGGGCGATGTCGAAGTAACCGTTCTGGCTTCCTTCCCATCCCCAGTTGATGTGTACCAAGCCCTCAGCATCGTATCCGTCGAGCACGAAGGAGTGTCCCTCACGACTCTTGGTGAAACCTCCGTACACGATGGGCTGTTTCTTGTTGATCTGGTCGTAGATGATGTCCATCCACTCAGGCTCCGTATAGTCGGAACGCTGCAGGTACTGCACGTCGGTCAGTCCGAAGTAGCGCTGCAGTCCCTGTGCCAGGTCTTTGTGCAAGGCACCGCTTCCGCCTTGTGCGTCTGAACCGTACTCCATGTCTGCCGCCACACCACAGTCTCTCATCAGCAGGGCCACGGCATCGCCTTCATCGGAGGTGTAACTGCCCTTGGTGTAGACATCTATCATGCCGTTCCAGTCGTACACGTCTTTCTCGTAGTCTACGCTGATGGCCACGCCCGTATAGTCGTTCTGCGGATAGTAGATGGTGCGCTGTCCCATGCCGTGCTTGGGTCCTTTGTGGTAGTAGAGCACCTGTGCGGTAGAGGTGGCTGCACATCCCGTAAGACAACGGCCCGTACCGTCGGTGGCGATAGGACACATATTATTATAAGGCTCGTCCTGTCCCCACGTCGTGGTGCAGAGGGCGTCTACTGCCTCGGCATACTTGCCGGTGTCGGGCTTGGTGGCACGCACCACGGGTGTGCCTTCCTTGGCCCTGAGCTGTACCATCTGGTTTACGGCATCGAGCCACGACTTGAAGTTGGGGTTGGTCACGTTGGTGTTGTATACCGTATGCGAGTAGCCCAGCAGGGCGGGCACCACATCGTCGTTGGCGATGACGGCAAAGCCGCCGTTGTTGCCGTAGATGGTGTAGCCATCGGCAGCCACCAGTTGTTTTACGTCCGTGCCGTATGCCTTTATCTTGCCTGCCGCCTGCGAGGTGGCGGAAAGGGCCTGTGCGGCAGCATTGAGCATCTGCTGCTGACTGCGCTGTTTGGCAAAGAGTGTGTTTGGCAGCAAAGCCGCCAAACACACCCATGCGCAAGTCATTCTTATTCTATTCTTCAGAATATTCATGTCTTTTCTTTGTTCTGTTTTGTTCTGAACACCGTGTTACTCTATCACTACTTTCTTGCCGTTCACGAGGTACACGCCCTGTTTCAGCAAGCCGAGGCTCTTCACGTTCTTGGCCACACAGACTCCTTCCAGCGTGTACACGTCGAAGGTCTTGCCTGTTGCCTCGATGTTCTCGATGCCTGTCGGTGTGACGGGCTGTGCGAGTGTTGCCTCCGACTCTGCATCGGCGAAGACAGCGGTTACACCATACTGGTAGGTGTTGCTGTCGGTTGACTTGATCTCTGCATCCACGAAGCTGGTGGCGGTAGCATCAACAGTACCTACCTTCTTGCCGTCGCGGTAGATATTATAACCCTGCACGGAACCGATACCATAGCTGTAGGTCACGTCGTCTACCATGAACACGAAGGCATTGTCGCCAGAGGTGTTCTGGTTGATGGCGAAGTACTTGGTGCCGGCTGGCAACTCTACAGTAATCTGCTTCCACTTGCCGTCTGCCACGGTGTAGGTCTCGCCTATCTTGGTAAAGGCGTATGAGTACGGATCTGTGGTAGAATAGAGCACGTCGAAGGTCTCTGGGTAAGAGGTGTTGCCGTCGTTGACGTTCTTCACCCAGAAGCTTACCTGCTGCTTGTCGCCGGAGAGCTCAGGACTGATGAGCCAGTTATCCTGGTTCACTGCCGTTCCTTCGTCGTTGACACGGTAGAGCGATGCAAGGTACTTGCTGCCGGAATGGGCTGTAAACTCGGGAAGCTGTGCCAACTGTTCCTCATCGAGCCATTCGTTGAGTGGGTCGAAGAGCAAGAAGGCGTAATTGGAACCTTGGTTCGGGAATTTGTAGCTGTCGAGTACACCGCCGGTAGTACCGCTGTTGTTGGCTGATGATGTGAAGTTGCCGAAGGTGTTCTGGCTCCATGAGGTATAGCTCTCGAAGCTGTCGGTGGTTGTCTCGGAAGTGGTGGTTACCGGTGTCCATGCCAGTTTCACGCCCTCGTCGGTTGCCTCGGCGTCCACATGGTCGGGCTTGGGCTTGTTGCTGACGGTAAACTTCACGTTGGCAGATACCGTGTTGTCATCCTCGTTGAGGTCGTAAGTGTAGGTTACCACGGCCTTCAGGTCTACCGACTCGTCCTGGGTGAGCACGTTGCTCTGATAGTCGAAGGCGATGTCCATGAAGTCGTATGCCTTCAGCGCCTCTGTCATCTTCTTGGTCTCCACGAGCTGGTCGTTGGCATAGAGGCTTACGCTGAACTTCTTGGCATCGTTGTTGCCGAAGTTGTTCACCCTTACGTTCACCTTGGCGCTTTCGCCCTTCGTCATGCTCTCAGGAGCCTCTATCTCTGCGTTGAGGTCATCGTCGTTGGTGTCGCGCACAAAGAGGCGGTCGATGTAGATGTCTTCGTAGGTAGAGCCCTGTACGGCAAAGTCGAAGGTGATAAACTTCTCGTTGGCCCACTTGCTGAGGTCTACTGCCGTTGCGCTCCATTCTCCGCCCTTCAGCTTGGCGTAGTCTACCACACCTGCCACCTCGCTCTTGCCGTCGGGTGTCTCCACCTCTACGGTTATCTTGGCGGTGCTGCCTTCGGCTGCCTTGTGGTGGAACATGAGCTTGGGAGCTGTCGCCCCGCCCAGGTTGATCTTGCCCGAACCGAGATAGGCGATGTCTTCGGTGTTGTACGGCATGACGTGGAAACAACCGCCGTCGTTGTCGCACGACTCGGTAGAGAGGTCGAAGTCTGACGTTCCTGTGCCCCATGCTGTCCAGAGGATGCCATAGAACATGTAGTTCTTCACACTGGCCGAGAACGGAATGTCGTAAGGCTTGCCCAGCACAAACGAAGGCAGGGCGATGTATGAACTCTCGCCATACTTGTTGGCTGCATTCACATAGAAGGTCTTGACGGTCTGCTCGCTTCCCTCCAGGGTGTTGACATTGTAGTCGTAGTAGTTCTTACCTACCGACGTATCCACTGCGTCGTAGGTAGGATAGTAGTCGGAACCGCCCTTGGTGGCTATGGTGTACGTCAGGTTCTTGGGGTTGACGTATCCGTCGTGCGTACCTGTCTCGGGTGCGCTCCAGTTGAGACGGACGGAGGAGAGGTTGTCCTCTGTGCTTCCCTTCACGGGGGCATTGGGTGCATCCTCACCTATGTACACAGGCACGGGGTCGCAATAGAATCCGGCGCCCTTGTCGTTGCAGGCCGTCACACTGTAGACATTGATGCCGTTGGTGGCGGTATTGTCGGTATAGGTAACCTCTGCGCCCGGTGCGGCTGCAGGAATCTCTGCCACCACCCTGCCCGTGCGGCGCAACTGGAACTTGGTGATGCTGCTGAGCTCCCCACCGTTGAGTTGGGTAGAAGGAGCCTTGAAACTGATCTTGGCCTGGAGTGCACCATTCTCGCCTGCCTCTACCTTGAAGTCGCTTACTACGGCTGGTGCCTCGAGGTCAACGCCTGCGCTCACGCTCACGTCGTCTATCTTGATGCCCATGGCCTCGCCCTTCTCCGTAAGACCGTGGAAGCCTAAGTAGACTACTTGGTCCTTGCTGGGTGTCAGCGTGAAGGTGCGGGTATCGAAGTCGCTCTGCTTGAGGGAGGTCTTCTCCATTAGTGTCTCGGTCATGCCGTCCACGGTAGGAGCTGCTCCGTATTTCACCTCAAACTGCTCCTCATAATACTTGGAGAAACCGGAGAGGCGGAACGAGATGCGGTATTGGTGGTTGGCCTTCAGGTTGAGGGCTGGGGTTATCATCCAGTCGTCGAAGGCTACCTGGTCGCTGTTGCGTGTCAAAAGGGCGTAGCCGTCATAGTCATTCGACATGCTTGGCTCTACGCGTGTCCACTTGTAGCCGTCGTCGTTGTTGTCAATGACGGTGAAGTATGCCATCTCCGAGTCGTCGTCGAAGCTGTTGATGAACGGTGGTGTGATGGGGTCGCCGTAGGCCACGAAGTTACTTACCGTCTCGGCGCTCTTCACACCGTGGTTGTTGGCCGTCACGCCGTAGCCGTAGGTCCGGGTCTCACCCTTTTCAAGGGTCTCGGTGAATGTGGTCTCCGTGCAACCTGTCTTGACGGTCTTGCCGTCGGGATAGCGCACGATGTCGTAGGTCAAGCCTCCTACATAGCCGTCGTTCTCGCCTGCCGTAGGTGCTTCCCATGTCACGGTGGCCTGACCTGTAGTGGCATCCACCGTCGTCTTTACCTCGCCTATCGTCTTGGGCTTGTCATAGCCTGCATAGTATCGGGCTACTGTCTTGGGGCTCCTGCCCTCGCTGTTGGATACGGTGACAGTGATGTTGCTGTAGCCCGACTTGAGGGTTACTTCCTGTGCTACCTGTGCGCCCGGAGTGGTTGTGCCGGTAGCCACCTCCTGCTTGTCTACAAGAATGGAGTAGGTCAGTGGGGTGCTGGCTTCCAGTGTTCCTCCGGCAAAGGTCTTGGACGGTGCTGTAAAGCATACGTTACCCTTCAGACTGCCTTCCTTGAAGTCGAAGCTGAGCCCGGCGGGGGCGGCAGGTGCACCGTCGGCGGCCTTTGCCTTGGGGATGCTCAGCAAGCTGATGATGTTGTTGTTGGCAAACTCGCCTATCTCGGTCAGTTGGGCGGTTTCGAGGTTGACGGTGTAGAGGGTGGACTTCTGGTGTACGTCCACGCAGTCCCAGTAGAAGGTGTTGGTGGACTGGTCTATCTCACCGCTCTGGTAGAAGAAGCTGCCGTCTTTTTTGGACACCTGCACACCGGTAGAGCCGATAAGGGTTTCCTCGGCGGTCTTGGTATCTATCTTGTACAGGTTGCCGTCGGTGCCGATACCGTAGAGCACATCGTCGCTGGTGATACCCATAGCCACATAGGCTCGCTTCAGACGGCCTATCGTGGTACGTGTACCGTTCTCGTAGTCGGCAATACCCAGTTCGTTGTAGTTACCGTCGGCATCGAGGAAGTCGCCGTACACGGTACCATCAGCTGCCACGGCTGTCTCGTTGGCCACCATGGTGAAGTCTTCGAGGCGTTTCTCCACTTCCTGTGTCCAGGTGTCGGTATTATATTTATAAAGGTATACCATGTCGACACCCCAGAAGCTCTGGTACATTACATAGTACAGGGCATCTTCGAGCCATGCTCCGGCTCCCGTGGCGCGGAAGAAATCATCGCCAAACTGCTTGGAGACGGTGATGGGTGCTTTTGTCTCAAACTTGTACATGCCGTAGGCGGTGGTGTAGTCGTCCCACGTGTTGTCGTAGAGCACGTTGCCCCAGAGGGTTTTCACAGCCTCGTTGTTCGACTTCAGTATCAGGCCCGGTGTCTGCTGCATCTTGACACCGGGGGCGATGCTGTGGTTGAGACGCACGATGCTGTCGCGCTTGGCGAAGGAAGGCATGATGCGCTGGTGCAGCAGCGGATGCTTGGCCTTCGACTCTGCCAGACGAGCCTTCAGCTCTGCAGGTGTTACCTTGCCTGGCTTAAGTAAAACGGGGGGGGTAGCTGTGACGCCTTGCGCCAATGCCTGTGCCACGCCACACGGTGCGAGCGCAAACAGGGAGGCTGCCCCAGCAATCAGGAGATGGTAGTTTTTTGCCATACTGTTAACATTAAGGATTTTTATAAGAATTCATATCTTGGGTGCAAAGGTACAAAAAAGTTCCAAAACAGAATACTTTTTGACATAAAATGTTTTATTCGCATTGCAAAATGCCAACATGTAGGTATATACTCGCGATAGGACACCAGTTACAGTTACAGTTATTTTTGGTAATCGTTAAAAAATAACTTGGTAAAGTTGCGCCCTTTTACTCAGAGCGCCCTGAAAGGGCAACCTGCGCCTAGCCCAGGGCAACGCCCTGGGTATACGAGGGGT
>CAVKZC010000023.1:0-23208 GCA_963660455.1 Sphaerochaetaceae bacterium
CGTAGTATTCCTTGGGGTTCTGCTGCGGCAGGAGGAAGGGCTTGCTCACGTTGCCCTTGTCGTCTATGCAGGCCAGGTAGAGCCGCGTGTAGAGTCCGTCGCCACGCCGCGAGGTAAAGACAAACCAGTGGGAGCCGATGCTCCAGTTGTGCCAACTGTCGGCCTTGTTGCTGTTGGCAGCGGTGAGGGGGTGTGCCTCGCCCGTCTGCAGGTTGAGCAACCACTGGTCGCTCTCATCGTGCCATATAGAGAAATATCCGTAGTCGGAGAGCGTGAACATAAGGTATTTGCCGTCATACGAAGGGCGAGGCCAGCTCACGCTCTTGCCCATCTTCACTGCATTGAAGACGGTGTCTACCTTGTTGCCGAATGTACCTTTGTCAGGGTCGAAGCTTATCTTGCAGAGGTTGTATTTCTCGTCCTTGTAGTGGAGCGGATAACTCTGCTGCCGGCACGTCATGAAGTAGAGCGTCTTGCCGTCGGGGGAGAAGACGGGACAGTTCTCCGAGTAGTCCTTGGTGGAGAGCAGGGGAGTGGTGAGTATCTCATGTGTGGCAGGACAATATACCAGGATGTCCGACGACAGGTCGAATACCTCTATCCTCTCGTTGGGAACGACATGGAAGCCCTGTCGTGTCTGGTTGGTGCTGTAGGCGCAGTATTTGCCCGAGGGGTGCCAGTAAGGATAGACCATAGATCCGCCCAACTCGTCGTTGGTGGCCTTGAGCCACTCCCGCTTGCCGTGCTGTTGCACCATGGTTGCACCATGCTCGCCGCGCACATGGAAGGTAAACTGGTTGGGGTTGGTCTTGTTGGCCGTATGGCAGTTGTAGCACTGTCCGCCTGTCTGCGTATTCTCTATGAGGGGAGTCTCGTCGAAGTTGGCGAGGTTGCGCTGGTAGATGCCCATCTTGCTGTATACCTCGTAGCCCGGGGCTATGCGGCGGTAGGTCAATCCCCAGTCTTTCATCTCGTAGGGACTTACATGGATGTCGAAGTCCTTGTACTGAGTCCATTTCCCGTCTTGTTCTACACACACGGTAACAGTGAGTTTGCCGCCCTTGTTCTCAGCCAGCAGGTTGTGCCATTCGTCCACGTCAAAGTCGGCGTAGTCGCCGTTCGAATGCAACTCGCCGCCTTTCGCCCCTTTCACCACGACATCGACGGTCTCATAGTTGCCGCCCGTATAGTTGAAGTCGAGCGGGGCGATGCCTACAGGTACAGTCACACCGATGTAATCGGGGAAGATACGGGGCAACTTGTCTGCCTTGACCGGATGGTCGGGCAGGGAAGAGCAGGATGCCAACAAGAGAATGGCCAGTAGCCAGCAGTATATCAGTTTCATAGTTTTTTTATTTTGTCATCATGTAATACCAGAACGTGTTTCTGAAAGCCCCTAACTGGTCGGCCTGCTTGCCACTGCCTGCATAAGCTTGGGCGAAGTCGTGGAAACGCTGTTCAGTCATGGGCGATAGGAAGCCCTGCGGGGGCTGTTGCTTCAGCTGCATACATGCCATGGCCACACCTTCCTGTATGGCCTGCGGATTGTAGGTCTTGTAGCTCTCTATAAACGGCAGGTACTGCATGAACTTCTGCAGGTCGCGCTCCAGAAGAGGGTAGACGGCCATATACTGCATGGCCAGTGCGTTCTCCTTGTTGCGCATAAAGAGCAGACCGAGAATCTTGTCGGCCTCCGTCTCACTGTAAAGGAAGTCTTTGTCCAGGTGGCAACGGCGCATGTAGCCATATTCCGGGTGCTGGGGAATGGCCTGCTTGTCGGCCACCAGAGCCATCATCCTGTCTGCCCACTTGCGGTAGAATATCGTCTTTTGCAACAGCTGGAGGTATTTTACAGCCACTCCGTACTGTCCGTTTATCAGGTTGGTCTCTGCCAAGCGCTTCATGATGCGGGCACTCTTGTCGTAATTGGGGATAGCCTCCTGTGCCTCGAAGGCAAACCGCTGTGCGGTGTTTGTCATGCCCAGACGGTAATAGATTTCGCTGGCAGAAAGGGCTGAGAAGTGGTTGCGCTCGAAGCGTGGCAGCAGTCCTTCGCCTCCGTTCTGGTAGAAATGGAAAAGTCTGTCGCCCAGTTGGCCTGTCATGCCTAACGCCAGATTGGTGACACTTACGCTCAAGGGCAGGTCGGGCATGCGGCGTTCCGACTTGCTGATAATGTCGTCCCATCGCTGCAGGCGTGCCAGATAGTCATACTCTATCAAGTCGTACTTCCTGGAGTCGTAGGCAAAAGGCTTCAGTGCGCACAGAAGGGCGGCAATTGTCACCATGCTTGTTCCATAGGCGAGGCGGGCAGACCTGTTGCGGCGTTGCGGCAGCCAGCACATCACAAAAGGCAATATGACGGACAACAGACAGGGCAGCAACAAGAGACGGAAGAAAATGCCGGGTATGCGGTAATAGTCTATGCCGTAGAACAGTTGTGCCAAAGGGTAGGGTGCCCAGACGGCAGATAGCAGGACTATGCCGATGGCGTACACCACCATGACTGCCGAGATGGCGAAGGCTGTCCATCGGGATGCCCTTGTACGGAACTCAACCATGGCCATGTAGACTACTGCCATCAGTACGACAGGCCCCAACAGCCAGTAGCACACGGGAATCATGACGAGAGCGTAGAACAAGCGTGGGGTATTCTGCTTGGGGCATGCAGTCAGTACTGCCAACTGCAGGGCAAATGCCACGACAAAGGACATCATCACATTCTCGTCGCCCATAGCCAGCCACAGGGTAGCTGAAGGAACAAAACTCAGGGCATACCACTGTGGGCGTGCCCCCTTGCCGTTCTTGACAGCCAGTCGCCATACAGTCTGCTGTATCAGAACGTAAAGCAGGGCCAGCAGCAGGGCACCTACGGTCACCATATTATAGAACTGTACCAGAAACTCGGCTGCGTATCTGGCCAGTCCGCCAGGCTGAGACAGGCGCGAGACGAAGTAGTCGGTGTCCAGCAAGAACAACTGGAACTGTTCGTGATAGGTAAGGGCAAAGGGATACAGCCATCGCCAGAAGGCGAAGACGAGAACCCCGAAGAGCAGGGGGAACAGGATGTGCCCGTATTTAGCAATTTGTTTCATCATAGTGTAGGATGTTTGGCTGTTGAGGCTGTCATGGTCTGAGTGTTACCTTGGAGCGTTGGTCGGAGAATATCTGTCGGCGTGTCTCCTGGATGTCCAGTTCCACACGTGTCTTCGTGAAGTCGGGCACGTTGTAGGCATCGAACAGGTCGTGGTAGTATTTCTGCGGATTGCGTTGGGGCAGGAGGAAAGGTTTGGAGGCCCTGCCCTTGTCGTCGATGCAGGAGAGATAGAGGCGCGTGTAGCTGCCGTCGCCCCGCTTGCTGGCGAACACAAACCAGTGTGAGTTGCTGCTCCAGTTGTGGTAGCTCTCGCTCTGCTTGCTGTTGGCAGCCGTAAGCGGAAAGGTCTCACGCGTCTTGAGATTCATCATCCACAGGTCGGCATCGGGCTGCACTATCGGGAAGTTGCTGCGGCTGCAGCGTGTGTACATCAGCCACTTGCCGTCGTACGACGGGCGTGCCAGAACGTAGCTCATGTTGGTCTTCGGTCCGTTGAGAAGCGTGTCCACCTTCTCGCCGAACTTGCCCGTCTTGCCATCGAAGGGGATGCTTACCAGCGAGCATTTCACCTTGAGGTATTCTGCTGGAACTTGGCAGGCTTTCGACGTACTGTAGTAGAGTGTCTTGCCGTCGGCACTGAAGGCGGGGAATATCTCCAGCCAGTCGGGCGTCATCAGTTGGGGTGCTGTGACAAGCTGGTTGTTGCGGGTGTCGAGCACGACGATGTTGCTGAAGTCGTGGTACACCTCTATGGGTTTGTATGTGCCCACGAAGAAACACTGGTGTACGGCGTTGGCGGCATACGCCACGTAGCGGCCGTCGGGATGCCAGTAGGCATAGCTGCCTGCCGCCTTGGTAGAGTCGGTGCGGGTGTCTATCCACTGCTGTTTGCCGTCTTTCATGATGAGAGTGCCGCCGCCCTCGCCGCGTATCTGTGCTGTAAGTTGCCGCGGGTCGGTGCGGTTGGCGGTGTGGCAGTTAAAGCATCTGCCGGGCAGGGCCGTCTCAGTCATGATGGGTGTCTCCTCGAAGGTATGGATGTCTCTCTGGTAGATTCCGATGTCTCCGCCTACCTCGTAGCCAGGGGCTATGCGGCGGTAGGTTAGTCCGTAGTCGTCGAGGCGGTAAGGACTCACCTTCATACTGAAGTCCTTGTATTGTGTCCATTTGCCGTCCCTGCGTGTGCAGACGGTAAAGGTGATGGTGCCGCCCATGTTCTGTTCGGTAATCTGGTGCCATTCGTCGATGTCGAAGTCTGCCCATTCACCGCTCACGTGCAGTTCGCCACCCTTGCTGCCTTTCGCCACTACGTCTACCACGTCTACGTCACTGTCCGTGACATTGAAATTGAGCGGGGCGATGCCGGCAGGGATGGTAACACCGATGTAGTCGGGATAGATAGAGGGGTAGCGGTCAGCCTTGACAGGGTGGTCTACAGTCGGTGTGCACGAACCGAGACAAAGCAGTATTGCCGTAAGTGTGGCGTATAACACCGTTAGAACGGCATTAAAACGGTATTCAAATATCTTTTTCATTCAGCACCTCCTTCCTGGCGGTTCATCATCCGTCTAACATATTCGGCATAGGGCGAACCGGGCACGTTGCCGTGGCTCTGGATGCAGGTGAGGGCATCCCTGTAGCCTGCGGGCATCTGAGTGTAGCCGCCATACTGCTGTACCCAACTGCCGTAGCGCATGAACCCCTGTATGTCGCCCTTCAGCAGCATCTGGCCCATGAAGTAGTCGAGTGCCATCTTGTTGTCGGGGTTGTTGACGAAGAGCAGTCCCAGCATCTTGTCTATCTCGGCATAACTGTAAATCATCTCTTTCTGGAAACGCATCCTGCGCACCCGTCCCAAGTCGGGGTCGTGGCTGATGGCTGTGTCGTTGCCCAGCAGTGCTTCTGCCTTCTGTGCCCAGTCGCGGTAGAAGAGCGTGTGCTTCAGCAGGTCGATGTGCTTACGTGCTACGCTGTACTGGCCGTTTACTATCTGGCATTCGGCAATGCGACGGGTCAGTCGGCCGCTCTTCCTGCCGTTGAGGATGGATGCCTGCAGGTCGGTGGCATAGCGCAGGCAGGAGTTGACCATGCCCAGCTGCCAGAACGTCTCCATCGTGGGGTACATCGACATGTTGTCTCTGGTGCGGGGCGCAAGGAGTGCGTCTTCACCGCTTTGGTAGAAAGAGAACATGCGGTCGGCCAACTGGCGGGTCTTCGCCAGGGCAAGGTTGACGCAGTTACTGGTGTAGGCTACTTGTACTTGCCCTCGTTCGGCATCGTGGATGATGTCGTCCCATCTGCCCTCCCTCACCTGCCAGTTCAGCTTGAGCAGGGCATACAGGTCGCTGTCGTAGCCGTATTTCTGTCCAGGGTACTGCATGGGCACGCGGTAATAGTTGATGCCGAGCAGGACCGACTGCAACGGGTACTGTACAAGCAGCGTGTTGTAGCTCACCAATTGTACTGCCAATAGGTAAAGAGTTGTCAGGGGATAGGTGAGGACTGTGCGGGGGAACAAGCCTTTCCTCATATCTTTCAGGAAGTAAACCACCCGTAGTATAACGTACAGCCAAGTGGCGCCACCGCCAGCCAACCAAAACAAGAGGGGTATCAGCAGTATATCAGCTAATGCCGTCTTTGCTCCCCATTTCCTTGCTGATACATTCATCAGCCACACTGCCAGCAAGGACAGCGTCAATGCCACGGGAAACGAGAGCAAGACTTCAATGTCACCCATCACGGCCAGAAGCCATAGACTCGGAAGCAGGGCAATGACAGTCCAATACCACTTCAACCGCTTGACCGTGTAGCTCCGCATCACGGCATAGGTAAGCGATAGAAATGCCATGAAGAGTAAAGCCAGAAGCAGCGCACCCAGCCAGGGCAGGTAGTAGAACTGCACGAGAAACTCGCTGATATAGTCTGCCAGTCCGCCTGCCACGCTCATGTCATGGCAGAAATAGTCGGCAGTCCACAGGAAAAGCTGGTTTTGCTCCTGATAGCATAGTGCTTGCGGATAGCCGCAATACAAGAAGAGGAAGACGGCCAAGCCGAACAACAGGACAAGGGTCGGCTTTCCATATCTCGTGAAAAACAGTTTCATGGATGTGAAGGTATAAGAAGGATAGGTTTTGTGTGGCAGAAATATTATTTGGCTGAGGGGTACATCTTCAGCAGGTAGTCCTTAAAAATGCCGGGTGTCATGCGTGCGGCAAAAGCCTCGTTGTAGGCACGCAAGGACTTCTGCAGTTCCTTGCCTTCGGTCATAAGTAGTTGGTCGCTGCCCGACTGGGATGCCTGCATCCTCAACTTGTTGTATGCACGGTTAAACTCCATGATGCGGTCTTTCCATACCTGCAGAGAGTCGTTTTGGGGAGTGCCTGCCGAGGTACTGTTGGCTCCTATCGTCACCTGAATGTCGCCCGGTTCGGAAACGACAAGCAGGTCTTGTACGCCGTCATGGTAGTGGTAGTCTACGCGGATAATCTTCATCTCGGCAGTGTCGGGGCTAAACTCGAACTTGCCGTCCTGAATGACAACGGAGTCGACATGGGCTGCGTCCTGTGGGCCGAACATGGGTACGAGGAATATCTTCTTGCCATCCCAACGGCTCGATTCCATAGTGCCGTGTATGTGGCATGCTTCCTTGGCGGTTGCCTTGCATCCAGTCATCACCATGGTGCAGACCATTGCTGCCAGACAGAGAAGTGTAAGGGTTAGTTTTTTCATAAGTGTGTTTGGGTATTGAGTGGGTTGATGGTTTAGTGTTGTTAGACGATACAAATGTACAAAGAATATTTGTAACCTCCAACTGTTTGCCCGTAAAACCATACCTGCTGTAGTAAAAAAGGAAAAGCCCCGACTGTATCACTGCAGCCAGGACTTAACCTATCTTATATTATAATCACAACGATTATCTATGGTCATGAGAAATAACCAATGGAACCTTTCTCGTCGATTACGAACGTATCTCCCTCTTTCAATATGCCTTGTGCAGTATTGCATTGGGTGAATCCGACGGTTTGTATTACCTTATATGTTCCATATTTTATGAAATGGTAATAAGGGGGTATACTTCCGTTTAATTGCCATTTTTTCCCTTTGGAATCTTGAACAATCATAGAAGTGTTGGCACCCAAGGCAAAGATAACCTTACATGTTCCTTCTGGTGCTTGGATAGAAGAAGCGTTGGCGGCACATACACTTTCAAAAGAGTATATCTTCTCAGCTTCTTCTATAGCATTAAACGACATGTAACCAAGATCCTTTCCAGAGAATTTGCTACCCACAACCAAAGTTGTATATGCAGTATTACAACTCTTCATGTTTGTCATTTCAATAACGGTATATTCTCCGTCTGGTATGAAATACATGTATGGAGCAACCTCAAAACCTCTCGATTCCAATACAAATTGTTCTCCGTTTGCATCCTCTATTGTCATCGTCGGGGTCTTAGGACATGCAGTGTTTTGAACAAAAACTACTTTTGTGCAACCAGATGGAGTTGGGGTCGTAGTATCTGTCGCCAGAACCTTTTGCAAGGTTCCGGCAACAGCGCCTGAGATACTCCAAACGAATATGGTCGAAAGGAATAAGAACTTCTTCATATTACATAGTTCTTGCAAATTCTACTTCTTGGCTTTGAATGCCCACCAGGTGGCTTCACCCCAGTTCCCTGTGTTTTTTTCTGCAAACACCAATTTGAGATGCTCGTCATCCAACTGCATCACTTCAAATTCGGTAGGTGTGAGAATCTTTCCTTTTATCAAATTTCCATCGTCGTCCTTATACGCATTGATTTGGAATGGGAATAACAATGCTCTTTCGGTTACGCTCAAAGAACCAATTGCCCAGACATCATCTCCGTTGTAGGTAGGAGTCATGTCAAACCCCAATACACCACCTTTGCCAATAGGTGTTCCGTCTGGTTTGTATTTCTGGATACTTGTACCTTCAAATGTGAATACCATATAAGCATCCCGACTTTCCTCACCAACAGCGCCTTCGTCTGAGTGCTTGGCCAGCTGGCCAGTCAATTCGTCAGGGTTGCAAGCAAACCAGATGCCGTTTCCTTCATTGACAAATGATGCGCCAGAGCCGGCTTTGTAACCCATGTTGCCCCATGCACCTCCATTACTGCGGAATTCGGTATCCCAGGTCCAAGCTTTTTGGCCATCACCGTAAAGGTATCCCCACTGAGGCTCTACGGGATACTTGTCCGAAATTTTGTCGATCGTTACCGAAAAAACTACTTCCGTAATCGTTCCGTTGGCATTGAAAGCTTTGCATATGATGCTCTGCTCGCCCGTCACTAACATCTTGAAATCAGCGTCCTGTTTTTTTACGCTCTGTATGCCGTTTGACCACATTACGGGGACCGGAGCGCTACATGTAGCGATTACATGATTGATATTCTTTCCGTTTTCTTGCTCAACGGTAATGGTACAATATTTCTTTATTTGGTCAGATGTGAGCGTTTGTTGGTCTAACGGCTCGTTGTCGCAAACGGGATTGCAGGCAGCGAATAAACCTAAACCTACAGCCAAAAATAATATGAGTTTCTTCATAAGTCTACAGTGTTAGAGTTGATTAATAAACAGGTGTACCACTCATGTTAGCATCAGTCGTGTTCCAACCTGCATTCTGCTTGAGTATACTCTCGTCATTCACCTTGCGAATCTCGGTAGGCGGTATGGGGAGGAAACCGTTGGTCTCGGCATAGCGTTTTGCCCAGGAAGAAGAGGCATGGCTCATGGTCTTCCACGTTCCAGTGTAGTTTACGCTCTGTCCCTGCTTTGCCTTTTGCAAGGCTTGTGCAGCTTCGCAGTTCTCTCCTGCATCCTTGCCAGACCAGCGACGCAAGTCGTTGAAACGGAGGCCTTCGAACGCAAGCTCATACTGGCGCTCTTTCTTGATGTTCTCCCAAGAATAAGTGGTATCTTTAAGGCCTGCGCGCCTACGTACTTCGTTCATGTATTGTGGGTCTCCTGTCAATTCTGTCCGCATCAGAAGTACATCTGCATAGCGGATAAGGACGATGTCGGCAAAGTGGTCACCCTGCATAGAGTTTCCGTTGTTGTTGCTATAGCCATCCTGGAGGCATCCCCACCATGTGTACTTCGAAGAGTGGTCGCCCCAATTTGTCTTGCTGCATGTTACAGGTAACATCTTCTTGTTGTATAGGCCTGTCTCCTCTGTGCACGAGGTGGTGTATGCAAACTTTGTCAGTTCTTTTTCACAGTTCAGAATGGATGCAGTTTTGCGGATATCATTGTCTGGCCATTCCGACCAGGTCTTTTGCGTAACAGTGCCCTGTCCCCATCCTTGTCCGAACGGGAAAGTCTCTATGCCACCATTCTCGTTTTTGTCAGCATCGGCATCGCAGCGGAGTCCTTGATACAAGGACGTCATGTTCGTATAGCCCATGGCCGTGGTGCCTTGCCATGAGGCAGCGTTCATAAACTGTATCTGGAACAACTGCTCGCAGTTGCCGTTGCCTGCCCACTGAATTCGTTGCCCGTTTTTGTCGTAAGCGTTTTTGGTATAGTTGTAGTCACCGACCGTCAGTTCGTTGGTGTACTGCCAAAGGTCACGATAGTCTACCACTAACGCATAATCACTGTATTCGCAAATATCCTTCAAGCCTTCGAGAACTTGGTCTTTTGCTAATATGTCACCACTCGGGAGGGCTATGTTAGCCAAATTGGCTGTTGCCAATTCTCCGGCCTTCTTGTAGAATCCTTGGTAGAACATATAGGCACGAGCCAACAGAGCTTCTGCTGCATACTTGGTGGCATGGCCGTCGCCTTGAGTCTTTTGGGTCATCAGGTTCTTGGCGTTGATGAGGTCTTCGAAGATGTGCGGGTAAATGACATCCTCTGCACTTACCTGTGGACATGGGGTGGGACGGCTTACTGCCCAATAGGCTGGAATGTCGCCGAACATCTGCGTGCCCCAAAGATAATACAGGGCGCGGAGGAAGTATGCCTCGCCGAGAATCTGGTCTCGTTTAGCTTTGGCAGAGTCGCCTACCCATTCGAAATTGTTGATGGTATAGATGATGGTATTCGTACGGGCAATTCCCTGGTATGTGACTGCGAAGGCTTTGTCGTAAAGAGTCTCCTTGTTGGTCATAAGATGGGATATGGCGTGGCACTCTACATCTCCTGTGCCGCCACCGCCGTTCTGCTCGTCAGACATCAGATCCCAAACAAAGTAAGGACTCTGCAGCGGGTCTTGGCAATAAGCATTGAGGGTAGAGTATGCACCGTTCAATTCTTGGGTAACATCAGTAGTCGCAGAGGGGAAGTTGCTGGTGTTTTGCTGCGTGTAATTGGTGACATCCAACTGGTCCTCGCAAGAAGCAAACGCCATTACAAGGCAGGCAGCTGCTGTCAGTATATTGAATTTTCTCATGTTGTTCGTTTTTAAAGGGTTGTCAACTTAGAACTTGATATTAACACCGAACAGGTAAGTGCGGCTGGTAGGATACAGACCTACGTCGATGCCGGATGCCCATGAGTCTTTTCCTCCGTTGGAGCCGACTTCCGGGTCTACACCTGTGTAGCTTGTAATGGTTGCAATGTTCTGAGCCTGGAAGTACAGACGCAACTGCTGGAACGGTGATTTCTTCCACAACTTGTTGAAGTCGTAACCCAACGTGATGTTCTGGATTCTGAAGAAGTCGGCATCCTGCATGTAGCGTGTAGATACCCACTGCTCGTTGGTAGTACCCACAGCAAGGCGTGGCTGGGTATTGCTGGTTCCCTCACCGTGCCAGCGCTCAAATACGTCGCGGGTGTAGTTGAGGTATTGGTTGGAGAGTAGTGCTGTGCGGTAGCATTGCATTACCTGCATGCCAAACTGGCCGGCCCCTGTTACGCTGAAGTCGAGTCCCTTCCAGTCGAATCCGATGGTAGCACCCAAGGTGAAGTCAGGATGGGGGTTGCCGATGTTATGGCGATCCTTGTCATAGTTGATGACACCGTCTCCGTCGTAGTCGTCCCATATCATGTCGCCTGGCTGTGCTCCGTCAAGAACGGCCTTGCCTGCAGCGCGTGCGTCGTCTATCTGCTTCTGGTTCTGCCAGATGCCGGAATAGGACATGCCGTAGAAGTAGCCGATAGGTTCGCCTACCTGTACACGGCTAACGTATGAGGAGTTCTGGAACAATGCATCGGTGCTGCCTGTGATGTACTCTATGTTCTGCAGGCGGGTAACCTTGTTTTTGTTAGTGGCAAAGTTCACGTTGGCACGGTAATTGAAGTCCTTGCCAATCTTGTCGTTCCAGGACAGTGCCAATTCGATACCTGTGTTCTCGATGTCACCACCGTTGACGTACGGGGCACCGGTGTCACCTACACCCATGGTCCATTCGATAGGAGCCTGTACCAACCAGTCCTTGGTCTTCTTCTTGTACCAGTCGAAGTTGACGCCGAGACGCTGGTTAAGGAAACGGGCATCGAAACCTAAGTCAAGTTGCTCGGATGTTTCCCATGTCACCTCTTCGTTGGCAACGTTCTTGGCAAAGGCACCGCTGGAGTATGACTTGTTCGACAATGTTGTTGTCACATCGCTTGAGAACTTGTATGCGTAGTCGGCATATCCCGAAGGAGACATGGCTATCTGGGCAAGGTACTGCAGGTCGTCGATGGCATCATTACCGTTCTGTCCCCAAGAAGCGCGGATCTTGAAATAGTCAAGCCAGCTCTTGGTGGCATCCATGAACTTCTCTGACGATACAAGCCAGCCGGCAGATACCGAAGGGAAGTAGCCCCAACGGTGACCGCGTGCAAACTTGGACGACTCGTCGGCGCGAAGTACAAATGTAGCCATATACTTTTCGTCGTAGTTCCAGTTGAGACGGCCGAAGAGGGAGAAACGGGCACTGTTCAAGTTGGGATATCCGCTGAAACCAGTAATGTTATTTGCACTGTAGTTGGACAGCCAGTTATAGTCGAAGCCTCTATATAGCAAAGAGTTCAGATTGGAGTTGTCGCTGGCTACTTTTGTTGTGGCGGACATGTTTACTCCCCATGAACTCTTGGAGAACTCTTGGCCAATCATTACGTCAATATTGTTCTTTTTCAAGAACTGCGGAAGTTTGTAAGACAAAGTCTGGTTGAACATGTAGCTTGAACTCTGCGACATGCTTTGGGTAGCACCGAAATCACTGCTGCTGTCCGTGGTGCTGACAGAGTAAGGCTGTGTGCCCGAGCGGGAATTGCTTGCGCTATAGCCTGTGTTGAACGTAAACTTGTAGTTCAAGTCCTTTATCGGCTGAATCTGTACGTAGAACGTGGCGCCTACGCCAAAGTTGCGATTCTCGTTCAAACTGCTGTATTCGCCGTTCAACAAGCCGTTCAACGGGTTGAAGTATATCATCGAGTTGAATTGCTTTTTGTACTGATTGAAGGTCGTCAGGGTGCCGTCTGCATTGTAGGCAGGTGTCAGGGGAGATGCCGTGTAGGTGGGCTGCATGATGTTCCAGTAGCCGTTGCTCTCGGGCAGATCGTGCGACTTGGTGTACCAGTAGGAGATGTTCTCGCCGATGGTGATGATATCGTGTGTCTTGCCTTTCAGCAGGATGTGCTCTGAGTTGATGCGGCCTGTGTAGCGCTTGTAGTCGGAGGCGTTGCTTGCACCCATGGTACCTTCGTTGCTCGTGTAGCTGAGGCCCATGGAGAACTTGCTTCTCTCCGAACCGCCTGTGAGATTGAACGTATGGTTCATCTGCACAGCGTTCTTGTTGCGGTAAAGGTCAAACCAGTCGGTGCCTTCCCATCCGTTTTGGACTTTCTCGTAAACGTCTGCGGGGAGGAGAGCTGCCCAGTTGGTGGTAGTTCCGTAAGTGTTGAAGTTGGTCTCGTTGACCACCTGCATGTATTCCTGTGCGTTCAGTGTAGAAGGACGGCGGTATGGATTGGACCATCCGATGTAGCCGTCGTAAGAAGCCTGTATCTTTCCTTGCTTGCCCTGCTTTGTGGTGACAAGGATGACACCGTTGGCGGCTGCCACACCGTAGATGGCGGCTGAGGCTGCATCTTTCAGAACGTCAATGCTCTCGATGTCGCCAGGGTTGAGGCCGTTCAGACCGTCGTTGGCTGTGCCCGACAGAATGCCGTCGATGACGAGCAACGGTGAGGATGTTCCCATGGTACCGACACCACGGATGTTGACCTTGAAGCCTTTGCCTGGCTGGGCTGATGACTGTGTAATCTGCACACCCGGTGTAGAACTCTGCATGGCTGTCAGGGCATTGGTGGTATTCAACTTGGCGATGTCGTCACCCTTTACCTGTACGGTGGCACCGGTGACGAGCTTTTTCTTCTGCACGCCATATCCGACAACAACCACTTCTTCGAGTGACTTGTCGTCGTTCTGTAATGTGATGTTGAAGTTGGACTGGTTGCCTACTGCTATTTCCTGTGTCTTGTAGCCGATATAGGTGATGACGATGGTGGCTCCCGGCTTTACGTTGAGGGTGAAGTTACCGTCCAGGTCGGTTATGGCTCCGTTGCTGGCATTGCCTTTTTCCACAACACTTGCACCGATAATGGGACCGTCAGCGTCGACTACGTTACCGGTAACTTTCTTGGCTTGCTGCACGGAGTTGACAGACTCATAGGGTGGGGCGGCAAGGGCTGACGTGGTGTAGCTCATGCCCAGTGTTGCCAATGCGCCCACAAGCAGCATTGATTTCTTCAAGTTTAGGTTCATACTTTAGTTTTTAGGTTATACGGTATTATTCTTTTCGGTAGACTGGCGGCTTGGCCGTCGGCCTTTGGATTGTGCCTCCTGTAACTTGGTCTGGACGCACGGGATCTTTTACTTAGTTGGAGTTTCTGTTTTTGCTGGTTAGGTTTTTATTATTTATGTTGTTGTATATGTCGGTAGGATAAGCGGGCTTGCTGCCCGTTGGTCTTGTCGTGGTATGCTGTTTTAGGTATTCCGAGTGCAAAAGTAGTAATATCCCCCGAATGAGGGTAATACTTTATTGATATGTTTGCGTATTTTCTTGCTGCGTGTACCCATGTTGGGTGTATATTGTAAGGATTATTAAGGTTTGTTGGCTGTAGGTGTGGTGCAATAGGTATGAAAAAGGAGAAAATTAAGGTTGTTTTATAAAAGGCAATCGCCTTGCCGCTTATAGTGCGGCAAGACGATTGCGTAGTGGATTGGCGTACATTGTAAGGAGACGTTCCTTGAGGTAGGCTTCATCCTTGCAAGGCAGGTCAATTTTTGCATATTGTCCTGCGATGTATGCTTCGAATTTTGCTTTTTGCTCTTCCGTATATTGGTCAGCGTGCGATGCTGTGCCTTCCAGCAAGTCGAGTGCTACATAGTTGCCGGGGTAAATGCGGTAGTTGGCATGTATCTCGTGGTCTATGTGCGCTGCCACCTTATTATATATATCCTGCTTGGGCATGTCGGGATCGAGTGTGTCGAGGTATTCGTCCAGACAAGGGGCGGCATGGTAATGCACGTGCCCTTTGTATCCGAAGATGCCGGTCTGCATGCTTACAAGGTCGTCCGTAGGACCTTTCTTCCACTCGGCATCATCCCGTTTCTGCTGAAACTCCTTTGCCTTCAAGTAGTCGCACGGGTCATATTCGTAACTGATGGAGAGCGGCACGATGTGCAGTTGCTTGAGGCGTTCGATGATGCTGCCTTCGCCACCCATGGACATCATCTGCAGGATGGCCTTCTGCGTGCGGTCATTGCTATCCTTGGCACGGCCCTCGCGTTGCGCTATCCAGATGTTCTCGTTCTTCTCTTTGACGGCAAAGTGCATGTAGTCGGACAGACGCTTGCTGGAAACGAGCATCTGGCGCATGCTGAGGGCGCGCTCTACGATGAAGGCTTTGTTGACACGTACCAGGTCCTTTACCCACGGGAGCGACAGTAGGTTGTCGCCGATAGCAATCTCGCAGGTGGTGGTAAACTTGTTGTCGACGAGCAGGACGTCAAGGATGGCAGAGTCGAGCACAATGTCGCGGTGGTTGCTGACAAAGGTGTAGCGCCCCTTGTTGTCTATGGCTGTGCAGTCCATCTCGCATCCTGTAGAAGCCTTCTTTAGGATGCCCTTCACGAAGTCATAGGCAAAGGCATACTGGAAGTCGAGGTTGGTCTTGCAGGCTTTCAACTTCTGGGCTATTGCCTCGAAAGGAACATCCGGGTAGAGGTAAGCCAACACGTGCCTGAACTGTTCGTTGCCGAGCAGACGGTCGTAGACCTCCGGCAAGTCTTCCGGTTCCCATGGCCGGATGCTGTCAAATTCTTGTGGAATGTTCATAGTTAGTAAAATTAATTTCTGTAGTTAGAATTGGTTTTCTACGATGTCGCTGAGCACATCCTTGATGTCGAGTCCTGCAGCACGTACCTGTTGGGGTATGAAACTGGTTGCAGTCATGCCGGGTGTGGTGTTGATCTCCAGCATGTTCACTACGTCGTTGCCTTCCTTGTCTTTGGAGATGATGTAGTCTATGCGGATGATGCCGTTGGCGTGCAGCAAGTCGTAGATGCGTGACGTTTCCTGTGCTACCTTCTCAGCTGTCTCAGGCGACAGGCGTGCAGGGGTTATCTCCTGTACCTGACCGTTGTACTTGGCGTCGTAGTCGAAGAACTCGTTGCTTGTCACGACTTCGGTGGCAGGCAGGACGACACTCTTCGTGGCAGTCTTGTAGACACCCTGTGATATTTCCGTTCCGTCCATAAACGCTTCCACCATGGCCTCTTCTGCCTCCATGAAGGCGAGGCGCAGGGCAGGTGCCAGTTGGTCGGCTTGCTTTACTTTGCTCACACCGAAGCTGCTGCCGTCAGCAGCCGGCTTGACAAAGCAGGGCATGCCTATACGCTTGGCTATGGCCTCCTCGTCGTATGCCTCGCCACGTCGCAGAATGATGCTGTCGGCTACGTTCACGCCGAATCCGCGCAGGTAGTTGTTGAGTACATACTTGTCGAATGTGAGGGCCTCGACGAGTACACCGCTGGTGGAGTAGGGCATGTGTATCAGGTCGAAGTAACCTTGCATCACACCGTTTTCGCCCGGTTGGCCGTGGATGGTGATGTAGGCATAGTCGAAGTAGGTGCGTTTGCCGTCCTTTACGAACGAGAAGTCGTTCTTGTCTATCTCGGCAGTCTCTCCGTTGTCGAAGGCTACGTGCCAGTCGGTGCCTTTGATGTCTACTATGTAGATGTTGTAACGCTCTTTGTCGAAGAAAGAGTACAGTCCCTGTCCGGAACGCAGTGATACGTCGTGCTCGGACGAGTCGCCGCCGCATACGATGGCGATAGTTCTCTTGTTGTTTTCCATCTTTGCTCTATTTGTTGTTGAATGTTGTTTTTGCTATTTGCTTGCTTGCCTTCAGCGCGCCTCACACGGAAAAAGTGTCCTGGGTGGTGCCGGCTATGAAGTTGCGCCATTTCTCAATGAGCTGCTGCAGGTCTTCGGGCCATTCGCTGTCAAAGTCCATCTGCTGTCCTGTGACGGGGTGTACGAATCCCAATGTCTTGGCATGCAGTGCCTGCCTTGGACACAGTTTGAAGCAGTTTTGTATGAACGCCTTGTAGCTGCTGCTGCGTTGTCCCCGCAGTATCTCGCTGCCCCCATAGCGCTCGTCGTTGAACAGCGGATGCCCTATCTGTTTCATGTGGGCACGAATCTGGTGGGTGCGCCCCGTCTCCAGTATACACTGTACGAGGGTGGTGTAGCCAAACCGTTCCAAGACACGGTAGTGGGTGACGGCACTCTTGCCGATGCCGCTGTCAGGGTCGAACACTTTCATGCGCAGACGGTCTTTCGGGTCGCGCCCGATGTTGCCTTCAATGCGTCCTTCGTCTTCAGTGATGTTGCCCCATACCAGTGCGTTGTAGCTGCGGTGTGTGGTCTTGTTGAAAAACTGTTTGCCGAGGGCCGTCTTTGCTTCGGGTGTCTTGGCCACGACGAGCAGTCCGGATGTGTCTTTGTCTATACGGTGTACCAGTCCCACTTCCGGGTCGTTGGGGTCGAAGTCCTTGACGTCGCGCATGTGCCATGCCACGGCATTGATAAGCGTACCCGTAAAGTTGCCTGCGCCGGGGTGTACCACCATGCCGGCTTGCTTGTTGATGACCATGAGCTGGGAGTCTTCATACACGATGTCGAGGGGAATGTCTTCCGCCACAATGCTGGTGTCGTGCTTGGGGCGGTCCAGCATGAGCGTTATCTCGTCGTTGGGGCGTACCTTGTAATTGCTCTTTACGGGTTTCCCGTTGACATGTATGAATCCGGCATCTGCGGCACACTGTATGCGGTTGCGGCTCTGATACGGGTTCTTCTCGGATAGATATTTGTCGATGCGGACGGGAGCCTGTCCCGGGTCAACCTCTATCTTCCAGTGCTCGTACAGTTCGCTGCCGCCTGTTGCGCTGCCGCCGTCCAGGTTCTCCAGCTCGTCGTTGTAATCGTTGTCGTATTCACTGTTGAATATGTATTCAGTCATGTCGTTCGTGTGTTGTTGGTGGATAATAGCTTTGTCTGTGTGCTGTTATTCTGTCACTTCGTTGTGCCCGCGGGGATGGCTTGGGGTAGCAGGCTCAGGTGATTCCGTACCCGGCACAACCTCAAAGTTGTCTTCGTCTCCGCTTTCCGGTTCTCCTTCTCCTTCGAGCAGTTCGGTGGGGCTACCCATCGGGTCTATGATGTCGACGGAGTCCGCCGCGTCGCGTTTGCCATTGCCCACAAGGATGGTCAGTACGTCGTCTACCGAAACCTTGTCGCCGGCTACGATGTGCTTTCCGTTAACCAGAATACCGTACACCCAGTCTTCCTCGCCGGGGACATACTGTGGTGCACCCAGTTTGAATCCCATGGCTGTGAGTTTGGCCATGGCCTCTCTTAGTGAACTGTTGTCGATGACATCGGGCAAGGTGATGGTGGGAGAATGTGCAGAGTTGATGGTAACATAGATGACGTGTCCCGATTTGACACATTCGCCCGGGGCTGGACTCTGCTCCAGAATGTACCCGGGTGGCAGTGTGCGCACATATCCGGTGTCGGAAACCTCTATCTGTAGTCCTGCGTTCTTGAGCAATTGCTCGGCATCGGCATATTGCTTGTGCCGTATGTCGGGAATGGGGATGGACTCTCCGTGGCGGGTGTATAGGTCTAAGCCATACTTCACGCCTACGCAGAGCAATATGGCCACGAGAGCCATGGCGGCAATGTTGCCCCACAGGTACCTGCTTTTGAACTTGTTTATAAATTCGGATGAAGTCATACTCTAAATTTTGTACAAAGATAATGATTTCATGCGAAACGTGAAAACAATAAGGGGAAAAACAAACAAAAAGCAGCAAAGATTTTCCCCTTGCTGCTTTCTGTGTCGTCGGTGACGGACATGCTCGGAATATTATTTTCCGTGGTGCTCGTCAGAAACGGTTAACTTCTTGCGACCGTGAGCACGGCGAGAAGCCAATACGCGACGACCATTCTTTGTTGCCATGCGCTCGCGGAAACCATGCTTGTTTACACGGCGGCGGTTGTGAGGCTGAAATGTTCTTTTCATTTTCTCTTATTTATTTTAATTAATATTCTTGTGCAAAGAGGGCAATATACGCCCTTTTTGGGCTGCAAAATTACGCATTATTTCTGAAATAACAAAGAAAACGGCCGAAATAAGCGTGATTATTTACGTTTTTTTCGCTTTTTACTTTGCTCTTTCGCGATTTTGCCGTAACTTTGCAGCGTTTTACCGATTATTTATAAATACAAGATAAACAATAAGATGATTAATTCACAGGAAATTAAGAAGGGTACTTGCATCCGCATGGATGGCAAGGTATGGGTTTGTATTGACTTTCAGCACCGTAAGCCAGGCAAGGGCAATACGGTCATGAATACCAAGCTGAAGAATGTTGCTGACGGCCGTGTCTTGGAGCGTACATTTCAGGTAGGCTTCAAGCTGGAGGATGTTCGTGTTGAGCGCCGTCCTTACCAGTACCTTTATGAGGACTCTACGGGTTGCATCTTCATGAACCAGGAAACTTTTGAGCAGATTTCTATCGCTAAGGAGAATGTTACAGGTGGTCAGTACATGAAGGAAGGTGACGTGGTAGAGGTTGTTACAGATGCTACTGACGGCACAATCCTTTTGGCTGAAATGCCCGTGAAGACTACCTTGAAGATTGCTCACTCTGAGCCAGGCGTGAAGGGCAACACTGCAACAAATGCCACCAAGCCCGCTACGCTCGAGACTGGTGCTGAGGTGCGTGTTCCCCTCTTTGTGAATGAGGGCGAGACCATCCAGATTGATACCCGTGACGGCAGCTACCTTAGCCGTGTAAGCGAGTAAGCAGCATCATTGCATTTTCTGCAATCCCTTTTTAGATGTGTATGAAATATTCTGTCATTGTACCGGTGTACAATCGCCCTGACGAGGTGGAAGAACTCCTGGAAAGTCTTACTTTGCAAGGTGAGTCTTCCTTTGAAGTAATTGTCGTTGAAGACGGTTCGAAGACTCCGTGTCGGCAGGTATGCCAAAGGTATGCTGACAGACTGGACATACATTATTATTACAAAGACAACTCCGGTCCGGGGCAAAGCCGCAACTATGGTGCCGAAAGGGCACAGGGAGGGTATCTCTTGATACTTGACAGCGATGTGGTGTTGCCGCCGGGCTATCTCAAAGCGGTAAGCGACGAATTGGCGGTTGAGCCTGCCGATGCCTTCGGTGGCCCGGACAAGGCCAATCCGTCGTTTACGGCTGTACAGAAAGCCATTTCTTACTCCATGACCTCTTTCTTTACGACTGGCGGCATACGTGGCGGAAAGAAGAAAATGGACAAGTTTTATCCCCGTTCTTTCAATATGGGCATCCGTAGGGATGTCTATCTACGTCTTCATGGTTTTTCGGACATGCGCTTTGGCGAAGATATCGACTTCTCCATCCGAATATTCAAGGCTGGCTGTTCATGCCGACTATTCCCGGAAGCTTGGGTGTGGCACAAACGGCGCACCGATTTCCGCAAGTTCTGGAGGCAAGTGTATAACAGTGGCATTGCACGCATCAACCTTTATAAGAAATATCCAGAGAGTCTGAAACTCGTCCATCTTTTGCCCATGGTGTTCACTTTGGGAGTGTTCGGTACCTTGCTTTGCCTTTTCTTGGGATTCTTGCCCTGTATGCTGGGTACGCATCACGTATTCCCCGTACTTGGCCTCTTGATTGAAGGGGTGGGTTGTTTGGGAGGCTTGCTCCTTTTGGCGTACAGCGTGGCCCTGTTGGCAGACAGTACCCGTAAGAATGGAAGTTTCCGCATAGGATTGTTAAGTGTGCGTGCAGCCTTCACCCAATTGCTGGGCTATGGTTGTGGATTCCTTTCTGCCTGGTGGAAACGGTGCGTGATGGGACGTGACGAGTTCAGTGCGTTCGCCAAGACGTTCTACAAGTAAGAATAGGGTGGGAGGTGCTTTTGCCTCGGATTGTTTAGGCTCCTGTGAAAAATACGGGAAAGCTCTTTGCCAAGATAGAAGGAGATAACCATAAAACCTGTCTGGTATGACTGAAAAACTATCAATTGCCAATTGGGCAGAAGAGGACAAACCGCGTGAGAAACTTGAGCGTTTGGGTGCTTCTGCCTTGTCCAATGCCGAACTGTTAGCTATTCTTGTCGGGTCTGGTTCTCAGGAAGAAAGTGCTGTCGACTTGATGAAACGTGTTATGAGTGGCTGCGACAACAGTCTCAATACGCTTGGCAAAATGACCATCCGCGAATTGACAACTTACAAAGGCATAGGTCTTGCGAAGGCTGTGACTATCCTTGCTGCTTGCGAACTTGGCAAGCGCCGCTCACTTGACAGGTTGGGGGTACGTCCTGATTTGGGATCGTCGCGTGCGGTCTATGAGTATATGCACCCCCGCATGCAGGATCTCGATGTGGAGGAAGGGTGGATTCTGCTGATGAACCAAAACTTCAAGTTGATCAAAGCAGAGTGTATCTCCCACGGCGGCTTTACCGAGACAGCGATAGACGTGCGCCTCGTGATCAAGGAGGCCTTGCTCAACAATGCTACCATTCTGGCCCTTTGTCACAATCATCCCAGTAACAATGCGGTGCCCAGCAGACAGGACGACCAACTCACGGACAGCATCAGACAGGCATGCAAGTTGATGCGTATTTTCTTTATGGACCATGTTATTGTTACAGACGGTACTTATTACTCCTATCACGACAAAGGCAGATTGTAGGATAAAATAAACAGCATTTCCTTTGTCAGCTCGGATTTTTACACTATCTTTGCAGAAATCAAGAAACAAATCGTAATGACACAAGAAGAAAAAACAAAGATAGAAGAGCGTATTGTAGATGTTCTGAAAACGGTATACGACCCTGAGATACCTGTTAACATCTGGGACTTGGGTATGATATACAAGATAGATGTGAAGGATGACGGCAACGTCGACCTTGACATGACGTTTACGGCTCCATCATGTCCGGCTGCTGACTTTATTCTCGAAGATGTCCGTTCCAAGGTGGACAGTGTCGAGGGAGTGAAGTCTGCCAATGTCAATCTGGTCTTTGAACCTGCCTGGGATCAGAGTATGATGACGGAGGAGGCGCGTGTGGAATTGGGATTTGAATAGGACGATTTATGAAAAACATTTATTTTCTTTCGGATGCCCATCTCGGGTCGTTGGCCATCGAGCACGGCCGGATGCAGGAGAGACGCCTTGTTCGGTTTCTTGATAGTATCAAGTACAAAGCTTCTGCTGTCTATCTACTTGGCGACATGTTCGATTTCTGGAACGAATACCGTTATGTGGTGCCCAAAGGCTATACGCGCTTTTTGGGCAAATTGTCCGAACTGACCGATATGGGTGTTGAAGTGCATTTCTTTACCGGTAATCATGACCTTTGGACGTATGGGTACCTTGAAGAGGAGTGTGGCGTCACGGTACACCGTGACCCCATGACGATAGAAATATGTGGTAAGGTATTCTTCTTGGCTCACGGAGACGGACTGGGCGATCCAGATAGGAAGTTCAAAATACTCAAGAGAATTTTTCATAACACTACCTGCCAGATTCTTTTCAACGCCATACATCCCCGATGGGGAATGGCTTTAGGGCTTGAATGGGCAAAAAAGAGCCGCATGAAGCGCAAGGACGGAAAGGAGCCTCCCTATATGGGGGAGAAAAAAGAATTCTTGGTGCGTTTTGCCAAACAATATATGCAGAAGCATGCCAATATAGATTATTTTCTCTTTGGGCATAGGCATATAGAATTGGACTTGATGCTTAGCAAGAAAACCCGACTTATGATTCTCGGCGACTGGATATGGCAGTTTACCTATGCCGTATTTGATGGTGAACATATATTCTTGGAAGAATACGTAGAGGGGGAGAGCCAACCATAATGGTTAGGCGCTCCCCCCCCCCTTGTGTTTTTCATGGTATTCTCTATATTTGATATATTTTTAGTTCATATTTTAGAGAGGTCCTCTCGCAAGCCATTGTCGTGCTGCCTTTTTAAACGCTCTTTTAAATGAGGGGGAGAAATCAATATGTTTTGATAATCTCCCCCTCTGGCGTGTTTATCATGGTAATCCCTTCGGGGTGTTTATGTGGTTGTGTTTTTCTTATTTCGTTATATTTGTTTTTTTCTTTTATTCTTTTACCGCATTCGGGTTTTTCGTTTGCTGCTGTTTGTAGCAGCTCTGTTGAATGTTTTCCTCATTTATCGTTTAAGGTTGTTGCAAAGTTACACTTTATTTTTTAATTTGCAAACTTTTTGGAAGAAAAATTCTTAATATCAGTAAAAAATAGTTCTTTTTTGCATATTTAGACTCTTTCCCTTGAGTTTTTTTGAGGTGTTTTATGCTTAGTGTGTTCTTTGCAGTCAGCTTTATTGTATGTTTTCTATTTCGTCTTCTTCCAAGCCTGTCAGTTGGGCTACCAAGCCTTTTGCCATGCCGCTTTGCAACATTTTTCGTGCAATTTCTTTCTTCTCTTCAGCACGTCCCTCAGCACGTCCTTCCGCGCGTCCTTCCGCGCGTCCCTCAGCTCTACCTTCTGCGTGCCCCTCGCGTCTGGCGTTTCCGAGCACGTCGTTCTGTATCATGATGGCGT
>CAVKZC010000024.1:0-23076 GCA_963660455.1 Sphaerochaetaceae bacterium
TTTATTGGTTTGCAGCTACAAAGATAGGTGAAATTTTCGACATATACAAATCCTGGGCAACATTTTGTTGCTCAGGTACTTGTAAAAACATTAAAGGATTAGCTTCGGATTTAAGGTAAAACATCACATTTGGAATATGAATCTTTTGAGTAAATTACAGAATAGATTTAATAACAGCGAACAAAGATCACAACTGCTTGTGAAAAATATTGCAGCATCCTTTGCTATCAAAGGATGGAGTTTTATTGTGCAACTGCTGCTTGTTCCATTAGCCTTAAATTGTCTTACCATTTACGAATATGGACTATGGCTCACAATAAGTTCCGTCATAACATGGATGGACAACTGTGATATCGGCTTAAGCAATGGCTTAAGAAACAAACTAACAGAAGCAATAGCGAAGAACGACCTTCAATTAGCTAAGGAGCTTATATCGACAGCCATAATTGCGCTTTCGTTAATAGCTATCGTCCTACTAATAGGACTTACAGTTTTCGTAAACACACAAGATATCTATTCAATGCTAAATGTTGAAATAGAACTTGTCCCGAACCTAAGACTTGTTGCAACATTGCTTGGCATAACTATATGTTTAACCTTTGTTGCAAAGATTATTGGTTCCTTTTTCTTGGCAATACAAAAGCCTGCCATAAACAACTTGATTGCATCGGTAGCAAGCACACTGACTTTAATAGGATTGTGGTGGACATCAATGACAAGAAACAATAGTTTTATAATTATATGTCTGATATTTACTTGTATGCCATTGGCATCCTATTTTGCCTTCAGCATCTATGCATTTAAATTTAAATATAAAGAATTTTGTCCCTCTTTCAAGTACTTTAAAAAAGAATCCATAAGGCCGCTTGTCAACCTAGGCATAAAATTCTTTATCGGACAAATCTCCGGTCTGTTACTTATGTCAACAGCAAACATTGTTATCTCAAAGGCACTCTCTCCTGCAGAAGTAACACCTTATCAAATATCATACAAATATTTTACGATGCTCACGATTTTTTTCACATTAATATCGACCCCAATCTGGAGTGCAACAACAGATGCTTATAACCGTGGAGACGTTGCTTGGATAAAGTCCATAGTAAAGAAAATTGAATATATCGAATTTGGATTGTTCTTAGTATTAATATTAATGTTAATGCTATCAAATGGTTTTTATTCGATCTGGACTGCTGACAAAATTCAAATAGAGTTCAGTCTTTCATTTTGGGTCGCACTATATACATTTGTGTTACTATTGAGTATGGGGTACAGCAATGTCATATATGGAATTGGCAAGATGAACTTAACAGTATTTACAGTTTGCCTCATGTCCATAATATTCATAATGACAGCCTATCCTACAACAAAGCATTTTGGCATAAAAGGGCTTATTGCCGTTCAATCATTAGTAACACTTGTCTGTGCACTACAAAACATGATACAATGCAAATTGATTCTGAATGGAAAAGCACATGGGATATTAAACAAATAATACATATTTCCGCATGAAAAAGATAAAAAATATATATTTTTTGCTCCCTGGAATTGAAATTAATGAAAATAGGGAATGCACACCCATTGGGGGATATAAAGTTGTCTATGAATACGCAAACATGCTTGCATCCGAAGGATACAATGTCACCATTGCATATTCTCATGCAAGACGTTTCTACAGTAGCTTGTGGAAATACATATATACTTTCGTAGGGTTTTACTATAGAAAGTTTAGAGGGCAACTAAGAGCTGGCACATACTATTCATTTGACAAAAATGTACATAAACTTTTTTGTTATCGCTTTTCTTTTCCATGGCTAACCATAGCCCATAATGATATAGTATTCGCAACTGCTTATGAAACAGCAAAAGAACTTAATCAGATTAAGTCGATACCACAATGCCAGAAGTACTACTTCATTCAAGACTATGAGTTGTGGGCTGCTGATGAAGAGCATCTCAAAGAATCTTATTGTTTTGGAATGAAAAACATAGTTGTTGCTCCATGGCTAAAAGAAAAAGTACAAGAAGGGGGCGCAAAAGCCATTTGTCTAACGAATGGTTTTAATTTTAAAGAATTTCAACTTACAATACCATTCAAAGAACGTGATAGGTACCATGTTGTCATGCTAAATCATATCTTAGAGCACAAACGTTGTATAGATACATGGAATGCTCTTAAAATTGTAAAGGAAGTAATTCCACAGTTGCATGTTACAATGTTTGGAGCATATCCGTGTCCAAAAGATTTGCCTTCATGGTATACATATTACAAGAATCCTACAAAAAAAGAGCTAAACAACATATATAACCAAGGGGCCATATATGTTGCAGCTTCAGACTTCGAAGGATTTGGCTTAACCATTGGAGAAGCCATGATATGTGGCTGCGCAGTAGCTTGCACAAACAATGGCGGTTTCACTTGTATGGCAAAGAATGAGCTAACAGCATTGGTATCGGACATTTATGACGTCAATGCTCTTGCAGAAAACATAAAGCGTCTGATTATAGACGATAACTTGCGTTTTCAGATAGCTAAAAACGGGAACAACTATATACAAGAGTTCACCTGGGAATCTTCTTTCAACAAACTAAAGCAACAATTACTATAAATTTATGGACTGCATATATTTTTAATGAACTCGCAAGTTCATATAAAAATAATGTTATCGATGATTGACAATAACTATGATTACTCATTCTCCGACTACCTTTTCCATCATTATTCCTGCATACAAGGCTCAATATTTACAGGAAAGCATAGATAGTGTTATTTCCCAATCGTACCCCAACTGGCAACTTGTAATTTTTAATGATGGCTCGCCTTATGATTTAGACACTATAATCAATAAATACAACGACAAACGCATCTTATACAAAAAACGGGAGAAAGGATATGGAAGTCGCAACTTGGTTAAGAACTGGAACGAATGTTTGCACTATGCAACTGGAGACTATGTAATAAATATGGGAGATGATGACTTTCTGCTTCCTAATTGTTTGCAAGAATATACAGAACTCATTACAAAATATCCCTTAGTCAATGTTTTTCATGGATGGACTAAAATAATTAATGAAGTCTCAGAGCCTCTTGCTATAACCCAACAACACCCAGAGCACGAATCGGCAGGAGCTTTCATCTTGCGTTCATGGAAAGGCGACGATTTTTACATGGGAGATGTGGCTATAAAACGTTCATGGCTTTTAGATAATGGAGGATATGTCGATTTTCCATACGCATGGAATTCAGACCATGTCACTGCATACCAAGCAGCATACGAGCACGGAGTCGTTAGCACCTCACATATTGTTTTTGCTTATAGAAAGCATACGGCAACGATATCCAATACCTCCAACAACCTTTTAGGAAAATTACAAGCGGACATAAAAGCTAAACAATGGTTTGAAAGATTTATCTTAACACTTTCTTCAAAAGACATAGATGGGATCATCAGAAAAATGCTTTTAGAGGAAATGCTCCCGCTATGGTATGAGAAAAGAGTCGCATTAGATTTTGCAGAATGCAATAGACGTGCCCCGTGGAAAATTATGACAGCATGGGGCTTAATAAATAAGTATAGTATAAATATCAAAACTTTACTTAGAGCTATAGCTTACTCTATAACTATTTAACTTTTTTGCATTATGAATATTCTTATTATAACAACCCAACTGCCATGGCCTCTGAATTCTGGCGGTGCGCAAGCTCAATTCAACATGATTGAGGAGTTGCGCAAAATCCATAATATCACTATAGTGTTCCAGCAGGACAGGAAAAATACTCTTGCCAATATGGATGCACTTGCCAACATCTGGCCCAACGTGTCTTTCAAACCATATTACTACAAGTGGCAACTGCGTAGCCCACGCTTCTTGTACAACAAAATAAAAAGAGGATTCGGAGCTTTCATCACTCCAAACAGAAATAATTTTCAGATTGATGTCGCGTTAAGGTCTATCTGTATAATGCGAACAGACAGACTGAAGAATTTCCTAACGAACATTATAAATACTCAGAAGATTGACACCGTTCAAATAGAATTCTTCCCTGCCATGGACATTGTATTCGACTTGCCTACAACGGTAAAGAAAGTATTTATCCAGCATGAGATACACTACAAAAAGAATGAACGCTTCTTTGAACGCCTCAACCTTACAAGATCACAGCGAAAAGCATTCGAAGAGAGTAAGTCATTTGAGATACAGGCGATGAATGCCTATGACACCGTTGTCACTCTTACCCCAAAGGATAAGGAGATACTAACGGCAGATGGAGTAACATCACGTATATATGTTTCACCAGCGGCTGTTAATGCGAGACCTTTACCATATATTCCATGGAACGGTAAGATTGTGTTTGTAGGAGGTTATGGACATATACCAAACCACGAAGGAGTAGATTGGTTCATCGACAAAGTGTTGGACAAAGTGAAATGCCAATACAAGTCATTTGATATCATCGGAACTGGTTGGCCAGATACTTATTCTGACAAAACACGTAGAATACGCTGTCTCGGATTCGTAGAAAATTTGGCTGATGCTGCACAAGGTGCAATCATGATTGTGCCCATCCTTACAGGAAGCGGTATGCGCATGAAAATTCTTGAAGCTTCAGCGATGAATATTCCATTCGTCACTACAACAGTTGGAGTCGAAGGACTTGACTTTGTCAACAAGTGTTCCTGCCTAATAGAAGATGAAGCAGACAAGTTTGCTGCAGCTATAGACGCATTAGCATTCTCAACAGACCTACACAAGGATATTGCAGAAAGTGGACATTCCGTTTTTTGCGAGAAATATTCCGTGCAGGCCTTGGCTAAAGTTCGTGACGGAGCGTACAAGAATTAAGACAAGACCAATCCATACAAATATACTATTTGTCAAATACTATTCAGCTAAATGAAAATTTCAGTCTGTATTGCTACATATAATGGGGAGCGATTCATACAGGAGCAGTTAGCCTCCATACTCCCACAACTCTCTCCTGAAGACGAAGTTATCATATCAGATGATGGGTCTACGGACAGCACTTTAGACGTAGTGCATAGTTTCGAAGATTCGCGCATTAAAGTCATTCAACATAAAAAGCGCAAAGCTAAGTTTACAATCGACTATGCCACAGCCAACTTTGAGAATGCCCTCATGCACGCCAGTGGCGATGTAATATTTCTATCTGACCAAGATGACGTTTGGATGCCATCCAAAGTATCCACCATGCTTGCTGCGTTGGAAGAAAACGACATCGTTATGTCCGACTGCACCGTGGTAGACAGCAAACTGAATGTGCTGCACTCATCATACTACTCCACCCAAAGAGTATTCAAGACAAATCTTATTTACAATATAGTAAAACCATCCTTTCTCGGAAGTTGTATGGTATTCCGACGCGAAATTCTTGACCGCGCACTGCCTTTTCCTCTATATGGAGTAGGCCATGATTTATGGCTTGGCCTAATCGGACTCAGATTTTACAAATTCCAGTTTATAAAACAACCGCTAATGAACTACCGCAGGCACGACCAAACAGTAACTGATGGCGGAAAGACCAATTCCACATCTATTTGGTTCAAGATATCATATCGCCTGTACGTTTTGAAGGCTGTAATCTCCAAACTGATATTCTAACGATGAAGATACTATTTTCAGACAACACACTTTGGGGACTTCTGAATTTCAGAGGTCACGTGATTCGTCATTTCATACAATGTGGTCACGAAGTAGTTATTGTCGCCCCACAAGACAAGACATCAGACATGAAAGCAAGTGTTCCCGCCAACATACGCTTTATTCCGATTAAAATGGAACGGTCGAAAACGTCACCGACAGCCGACCTTCGCTATTTCTTTGATATTCTCAAAATATATAGGAAAGAAAAACCTGACTATATATTCCACTATACCATAAAACCTAACATATATGGCTCTATGGCAGCTAAAATATTAGGTTTAAGGTCTACCTTAATGATGGCAGGACTTGGGTATACATTCTCCAATGACAAACTTATATCACGCATTGCACGCAGGTTATACAAAATAGGAGTTTCCTGTTCAGAAAGGGTATTGCTACTTAACAAAGACAATTACAACGAGGTTGTCCGCAGAAAGTTCTGTAGCTCCAATAAGATTACACTGTTAGAGGGTGGAGAAGGTGTAGATACAGAAGCCTTCCCTTATCAAAACAATACTTCAGACACAACTACATTCCTCTACATTGGCCGCATACTATACGACAAAGGTTATCGCGAGTTTGTCAATTGCGCAAAAGAAATACATCGGGATTTTCCACAGGTAAGATTCGAAGTTCTTGGCACGTTTGACAAATCATACCCTAAGTGTGTAGATGAGAAAGAATTCGAGGATGACTGCAATAGTGGCGCTATTAAATACCTTGGATTTACAAGTGACGTCCGCAAGATACTTGCTCGCAAGGGAATCGTTGTCGTTATCCCCTCATTCTATGGTGAAGGATTAAACCGGTCTCTCATGGAAGCATGCGCCTCCGGCAAACCCATTATAACAACTAACATTGGCGGTTGTCGCGAAACCGTAATAGACCAGGGAAATGGGTTCCTCATTGTCCCTAAGTCTACGAGCGAACTAGTCAATGCGGTAAAACACTACCTGTCTCTAACCACCGAAGAGAAACACCGCATGTCTTTACAAAGCCGCCAGTTGGCAGAACAACATTTCGACATCAGAAAAGTTATTGACGTCTATGAGCGGATTGTCCATGACAATGACGTTCATTGAATTCACATAGTGAGAATATCGCTCCAATAGTATCGTCGTAGCAATATTCTCACTATCTTCCTTTCCAAAAAACGAGCCATTCATCAAAGCAAGTCTTTATAAGCAAACCCTCCAGTCGTCTATGGTTCTGCTGTCTTCCGAGAAGTTGATGCCAACGAGTACTTTCCTGCGTTTGTCATCGGTATAGGCAGACGCATAGTTCTTGTATTTTATCTGGGCCATGGCGGCAGCGGCATCTTTGCCATATTTCAGTTCGAAGACATAGATGGTGTCAGCGGTCTTCAACACCATATCTATTCTGCCGTCCGACGTGGGTTGTTCTGGAGTGACATCCGCTCCGAGCATAGCGAAGACGGTATACATCACCGCCTGGTAGTGCCGCTCGTTATTGTTGACCAAGGTATACGGGAACTTGTCGTAGAAGGTCTTCAGATGAGGGAGAAAAGCCTCCATGTCACCTTTCCTTACCACATTATCATAGTATGCCCTGCACAAAGCATCATAATGGCCCATTCCGTCAGGCGAATAATACCTGAAAAGACTCTCCGAAAAGCCCTGCCTCACCTCCTCATTGGGAAATCCCAGACGAAATTGCTTGCGTTCTTTGTCATACTCCTTTATTGTGAGATAGCCACTTTGGTATAATACCGGTACTGGATCAGACATTCGCTCCGTGGGTACATCAAAGCGGCTCCTTGAGGCCCATATTTCATCCAGTTGAAGCATGTCAAGACCTTTTTCCTGCAGCAATTCTACCAAAAACGTTGGGGTGCCTGAAGAGAACCAATAACTGTTCAGTTCTCTATCATCCAATGCATTAATAATGCTGAAAGGATTGTATATTCCCGGCGATTTTGCAGAGAAATGATAGCCGTCATAGTGTCTACGTAACGCTGCCATCGCTTCATCATAGGTCAAGTTGTTTTCCTCAGCCAGTTTACGAATACCTTCGCCAAAAGCTGTCTGCAACTCTTCGCCCGTAAATCCGCAAAGTGAAGAATACTCGTCCTTCATGGTCAAAATCTTCAGATTGTTAAGTTCACTGAAGATGCTCATTTGACTGATTTTTGAAATACCCGTTATGAATACAAAACGCAAGTTGGCATCCTGCTGTTTCAACGGACTGAAGAAGTCCCGCATTATCTCACGGATTTCATCCTGTATGCTCTTGTCCTTCATAGAATCGTGCATAGGAGCATCATACTCGTCTATGAGTACCACCACGTTCTTTGCAGTCTGTCTTGCTGCAGCTTCAATGACGCACTTCATCCTTTGGCCATAAGCACGGAATGGCATGGCGGGATTGTCTATATGATAAAGAGCTTCATATTGGGAAAGAATGTTGTTGAGCGTGGCATGTAAATTTTCCAATCTGTAGTACTTGCTGGAACTCATGTCTATATGGATGACAGGATAAGTCTCCCATTCCGTTTCCAGTTTCTCGACAGCAAGTCCCGAGAACAGTTCCCTGCGTCCTTCAAAATAGGCATGAAGAGTAGATACGAATAGCGACTTGCCGAAGCGTCTTGGACGACTCAGAAACTGGTATTTGGCATCATGGGCAAGCTTGTACACCAAGGCAGTCTTGTCTACATAGGAGTAGCCACCCTCTATCACCTTTTCAAACGTCTGTATTCCTATCGGATATTTCATGTTTCAATCACAAATAAAAAGTTTATATTTCCTTCCACTCGTCTATCGTTCCCTTCTCCGAGGAGAAGTTGACACCTATCTGATGGACTTTGCGAGGGTCTGCGGCATATTCTCGGGCGTAGCCCTTGTCTTCTATCTGCCGGAGGGCAATATCTGCCGAGCCGTCGAGTTTGAACTCGAAGATGTAGACATCAGTCTTGGTTTCCAACACGCAGTCTGCACGACCTTGGCTTGTTTCCTTCTCGTGGAACAGGAGGAAGCAGCTTAGCATACGTAACAACAGGTAGAACGTATAATGAAAATGGCGTTCGTACTCTTGCTCGGTGTTTCTGCGGCGCACGGTGTAGGGGATGCTCGCCAGAAAGGCAGTCATCGACTCCATAAACTCGGTCAGTTTGCGAGCTTTCAATTGGTGAACAGATTGTATGAGCCAACTGGCAGAGTCGGTCTTGGTTTTCAAATAGTCGTTGGCAAGGATGGTCAGAAGGCCCTCTCGAACCTCGTTGTTCGGAATGTCGAGCATGTAAGACTCTGTGTCCCTTTCGTAGCCCTTGATTGTGAGGTAGCCACTCTGGTAAATCATGGGGAGCGGCCTCTCTACGTCAGCCTTGTAGTCATCAAACTGGGGCACACCATAATACTTGCCTACGAGTTCGTCCAAGTTTTCGTCAAAATGGTTGAGCAGACGCACCAGATACGTCGGTGTGCCGCTCTTAAACCAGTAGCCACCGAGGTTTACGTGACTGAAGGCATTCAATAGACTGAACGGATTGAACACGTCCATCATGCGCTTACTGAAGTGATAGCCGTCATACTTCAGTTTTAGCCTCTCCAGCATTTCTTCTTTACTGCATTCGTACTCCTCTGCCAGCTCTTCTATGGGTTCCGCAAAGTACTTGACCAGTTCGTCCTTCGTAATGCCGCATATAGAGTCGTATTTCGAGGATAGGCTAATGTCATCGGGCTGGTTAAAGCCGCTGAACATGCTTATCTGCGAGAATTTTGTCACACCTGTCAGGAACACGAAGCGGAGGTCTGCATCGGCAACCTTGAAGGTGGCATAAAACGACTTCATGATGTTGCGGTGCTTCTCCTCAAGCGTCATGGTTACGCCCAAATGTTCCACCTTGAAGTCTAGGTCGATAACGTCAAGTATCGGCTTGTCATATTCGTCTATAAGTACGACAACGCCGAGACCCGTCTGTTCGTGGATATCGTGCAAGACTTGTTGAAACCGTCGTCCTACGTCCTTGTATTTTGGTTCTATACCGTATTGTTCCTCCCACTTGGACACTTCTCCAGAGAGGATCTCTTCCAGCGTTCCGTCATTAAGGAAGTTGCCAGACCCGAAATCCAAACGGAGTACTGGATATTCCTTCCACTCTGTCTCTAGTTTCTCCATGGCAAGTCCCTTGAACAGTTCCTTCCTGCCCTTGAAATAACATTCGAGAGTAGACACGAGCAGACTTTTTCCGAATCGGCGCGGGCGACCCAAGAAATATGTTTTTCCTCGTGTCAATTTGTACACCAAATCGGTTTTGTCTACATAAACAAATCCACCTTCAATGATTTGTTCAAACGTCTGTATTCCTATAGGATATTTCATGTTTCAATCAGAATAAAAAGTTTATATTTCCTTCCACTCGTCTATCGTTCCCTTCTCAGAGAAGGGAACGCCTATCTGGTGTCGGTCTTGGTTTCCTACTCTGCACTGGGCAAGAAAGGCAGTCGTCGGCTAACCATCTATCCAAATATGCAGTGCCTGTGAAAGTTTGAATTGCGACAATTGTTCAATTATGCTGCATCGGAAGAATTCAAATAATCCTTTGTAACATTCCATCATTATCTTTCCGTCAATACTCAACACAGCACAGTTACTGAAACAGTATACCTCATGCGACCAGCCGCCTTCCACCCGCAGATAATCGACATCACTTCCTTCTTGGTAAGTCTGGAACCTTTTTCTTTCGAGCAAGGCCAACCGTTCTTTCAATGTCGATTCTTTGGAAAGAGTTTCCATTACCTCTTGAACATCATATTCATCACCGAATTTATACCGCAACTCGTAAAACTTTTTCAAAAAGGGGATAAGTTCTTCCTCTAACAATGAATCTTTGATACGGAACACATAATAGTTGTCTGTATCTTGGCGAGTATAGATGTTTTCCAAATGCAATTTTGATTCCACTTGTTTACACACATCCTCAAGGCTCAGCCGATCCAGATGCTCTTTGACATCCTCTTTCTTAACTGCCGTTTCTAATCTCAGTCCTATTGCTAAATATCTACCCATTGTTTCTTCTTTTTATTATTTATTCTACCACATTCCACACTTTCAGCCCGCGATTCTCTTTCGAAAATTCGAGAGCCAAACAGATGATATTCTTTTCGCTTGCCGCATACACATCAGCATAATGGCGCGTTCTTATCTGATCGGTTGCGGAAACTATTCCGCCATTGTTGTCCATTTTCAGTTCCATGACATAAACGTTGCTTTTGCCCTCAGCTGTCAAGTCTATTCTGCCTGAAGCCATCTCGATTTCTTCTTTAGCCTCAAACCCACAGAGATAGAATATGTTCTTCAAAATAAAACGGAAATGTTCCTCAAAGACAAAGTGTTCCTTTTTCTGTGTGCTATATGGAGTTTCTGCTATCAGGGCTTTGAGACAAATCATGGCATCGTCTACATTTCCAGCATTGAGATTCATTTTCAGCTTTTGGATGGATGAGTTCACTTCTGAAGACTGCTTGTGTATCATCATCGGCAATATCATCTCAGACATTGCTTTTCTCACTTCCCTATTAGGATAGCCCAAGATATAGTTGTCTCCCTCTACTTCCTTTATGGTGAGATAGCCCAACTGATAAAGGAACAGCTTGGGTTCGTCCATGTTAACGTCGCTCATCTCCAGATAGTCTGCGTCTACGAGGCTGCCATCCAGCGAAGGGATGTCATGAATAAACTTACTTAACAACTTGTTGAGCATTTCATTGGAACCCGTGGCTATCCAGTAGGAGTTTAACCTATAGCGATTCAGTGCGTTGAGCACACTGAATGGATTGTACACATTCTGGAGATTTCGGGAGAAATGGTAGCCGTCGTACATTGCTTTCAGTTCCGAGAGAACTTTCTTTTCGCTCATGCCATGGTTAGAGGCAAGTCTGTGAATTTCCTCATTATAGGTACTTGAAAGTTCCTCGTAGGTTAAACCGCATATTGCAGAATATTTGTCATCGAAGCTCACATTGGTCAGTGTATTGAGCATACTAAACAAGCTAATCTGCGTAAACTTCGTAATGCCAGTGACAAAAACGCATTTAATGCAATAGCCGTAGTCCTTCAGCCCTGTGAAGAAGTTGCGGTAGATTTCCCGGCATTCGTCATGATGGTCGGTATCAAAGGTATGCTGTAAAGGAACATCGTATTCATCAACTATTACCGCTATCTGTGTTCCCGATTGTTCGTAGGCTCTTTGGATAATGCCATTCAGGCGATTGCCCAAAGACTGCTCGTTGGGATTCCTTCCGTATATCTTTTCGTAACTGGCCAATACAGTGTGCAAGTATTCCCTCAGCGTCTGTTCAGACGAGCCACCCAGGCTCATGCTCAGGTAGATGACAGGGCGCTTGACCCAGTCCTTTTCCATCTGCATAATCTTAAGTCCTTCGAAGAGCTCTTTTCTTCCTTCGAAATAGCACTTGAGAGTAGAGCACAACAAAGACTTACCGAAGCGGCGGGGACGACTCAAATAGTTATATTTGTCACCATTGGCGAGTTGCCACACCATGTCGGTCTTGTCCACATAGAGATAGTTGTCTCTACGCATTTCCTCAAAGTCTTGTATGCCCAAGGGCAATCTTCTGTCTAACCTTACCATTCTTATTTCTCTTTCCAATTATCTATCGTTCCCTTCTCCGATGAGAAGTTGACACCTATCTGATGGACTTTGCGAGGGTCTGCGGCATACTCGTGCGCGTATCCTTTCTCTTCTATCTGTTGTAGGGCAATATCAGCCGAGCCGTCGAGTTTGAACTCGAAGATGTAGACATCGGTCTTGGTTTCCAGTACGCAGTCGGCACGACCTTGGCTTGTTTCCTTTTCATGATAAAGCAGATAGCAGCTCAGCATCCGGATGAGCAGGTAGAAGGTATAACCGAAATACCGTTCGTACTCCCTTTCGTCGTTCCTGCGGCGTACACTATATGGGATGCTGGCAAGAAATGCTGTGAGCGAATCCATAAACTCCTGCAACTTTCCTTGTTTCAACTGATGCACGGAACTTATCAGCCAACTGGCGGAGTCCTCCTTCGTCTTAAGGTAACTGTTGGCAAGTACCACCATAAGTCCTTCCCTCACCTCATTGTTCGGTATGTCGAGCAGAAAAGATTCTGTATCTTGGTCATATGCCTTGATGGTAAGATAACCACTCTGGTAAATCATAGGCAAAGGCTTCTCCACGTCTGCCTTGTAGTCATCAAACTGTGGCACACCATAATACTTCCCCACCAATTCGTCAAGGTTTTCATCAAAGTGAGAAAGCAGACGGACTAGATATGTCGGCGTACCACTCTTAAACCAATACCCTATGAGTTTCTTGTTAGAGAATGCATTGAGTAGGCTAAAAGGATTGAATATATCCAACATGTTCTCACTAAAATGATAACCATCGTACTTCTGCTTCAACTTGCCTAGCATCTCCTCGTCTGTGCAATGATATTTCTTGGCTAGTTCGGAAATGGGTTCAGAAAAATTCTGCTTCAGTTCATCCTTGGTGATGCCACATAATGCTTCATAGTCTGCCGTCAGGCTGATGTCGTCTGGTTGGTTGAACCCGCTGAACATGCTGATCTGCGAGAATTTCGTAACACCTGTGAGAAATACGAAACGAAGGTCTGCATCCGCTCCCTTGAATGTGGCATAGAATGACTTCATGATATTGCGGTGCTTCTCTTCCAGGCTAATCATCTTGCCAAGATGTTCCACCCGATAGTCGAGGTCGATGACATCCAGGATAGGTTTATCGTACTCGTCTATAAGGACAACAGCTCCAAGGCCAGTCTGCTCGTGGGCAGCACGAAGCACTTTCTGGAAGCGCAGACCTAAGTCACTGCCCACATTCGTTACCCCATATTGCGATTCCCAATTGGCGATATCGGATGTGAGTACCTCTTCCAAAGCACCATCGTTGAGGTAATTCCCTGTGCTGAAGTCTATATGGAATACAGGATATTCCTTCCACTCTGTCTCGAGTTTCTCCATGGCAAGTCCCTTGAACAGTTCCTTCCTGCCCTTGAAATAACATTCGAGTGTAGACACGAGTAGGCTCTTTCCGAATCGGCGCGGACGACCCAGAAAATATGTTTTTCCTCGTGTCAATTTGTACACCAAATCTGTTTTGTCTACATAAACAAAATCACCTTCAATGATTTGTTCAAATGTCTGTATTCCTATAGGATATTTCATATTTGCGATTATTTTCCGCAAAATTACACGTAAAAAAGGTAACTGCCAAATATTTTTTTATGAATCATGCAATAAACCTGCACAATCATAGTTAATATAATGAACGTAAAATTAAAAAGCATAAAAGAATTTGACATCGATTATGACACATGATATGATTGCGATACTGGGAGCTTTCCTCTTGAGTGCCCTCTGCGGCTTTCTCTTCATTCCGGGCCTCCTTAGTTTTTGCAAGAAGAAGAACCTTTACGACATGCCCAACCAGCGCAAGGTACACAAATGCCTGGTGCCCCGCTTGGGCGGCATTGCCTTCATGCCCAGCATGCTGATAGCCTTCTTTATTGTCACGCTGATAATGGGTAGCCAAGCCGTCGACTCGAAGATAGCCATCAGCAGCTGGACACTGGGGTTGCTCATCAGTCTGCTGCTCGTGTATGGTGTGGGCATCGTGGACGACCTCATAGGCCTGGATGCCAAGGTAAAGTTTGTCATACAGATTGTGGCTTCAGCCATCCTTCCCCTGTGCGGACTTTATATCAACAACCTCTACGGGCTTTTCGGGCTGCACGAGATTCCTTTCTGCGTAGGATTTCCCCTCACCATACTGGTGTTTGTTTTCATCGACAACGCCATGAACCTTATCGACGGCATCGACGGACTGGCCGCGAGCCTCTCCATCCTCGCCCTCGGGGGCTTCCTCTATAGCTTCATACACAACGGACTCGTGGTGTATGCCGTGCTGATAGCCGGCCTCATTGGGGTGCTCACCGCCTACCTTTACTTCAACGTGTTCGGAGACCCTCAGAAGAACCGTAAGATTTTCATGGGCGACTCAGGCAGTCTGACGCTCGGTTTCATCATGGCGTTTCTGTTCGTCAAGACATCGATGAACAATCCCCGTGTGATGCCGTTCTCCGCCACAAGGGTTATCCTGGCCTACAGTCTGCTGATAGTGCCCACGTTCGACGTGGTGCGCGTAGTCATCCACCGGCTGCGTCAGGGCAAGGCTATCTTCGATGCCGACAAGAGCCACATCCACCACAAACTGATGGCAGCAGGGATGTCCCAACACCGCACGCTGGGAGCCATCCTGCTGTTGGAGCTGTGCTTTGTGGCCATCAACCTGTCTGTCTACGAGTTAGTGGGCAAAGACTTCAACGCGCTTCTCTTCACCGACGTCGTTTTGTATACTGTCTTCAACATGGCATTGACACGTTACATCCATGCCCAAACAGCCCGTAAATGATGAAGAGAACATTCGACATGATCATATCGGCAATATGCCTATTGTGCTTTTCGCCCCTGTTTGCAGTGGTAGCCATTGCCATCCGCATGGAGGACGGGCTTCCCGTCATCTATAGGCAGGAGCGCATCGGCCTACACGGCAAGCCGTTCTTCATCTACAAGTTTCGTTCGATGAAGGTGGATGCCGAGAAGAACGGCCCCAACCTGCTGGAGGTGAACAGTGACCCGCGGCTTACAAAAGTGGGGAAATTCCTGCGCGAGCACCATCTCGACGAGTTGCCGCAACTCTGGAACGTGCTGAAAGGCGACATGGCATTCATCGGTCCGCGCCCCGAACGCAAGTTCTATATCGACCAAATCATGCAGCACGACAACCGTTACGAACTGCTCTACCAGATTCGTCCGGGCGTCACCTCCTATGCCACGCTCTACAACGGCTATACCGACACGATGGAGAAGATGCTGCGCCGCCTGGAACTTGACCTCTACTACCTGGAGCACCGCTCCTGGTGGTTTGACATCAAGATTCTTGCCAAGACGTTCGGCAGCATCGTGTTCGGCAAGAAATTCTGAAAGAGAATTTCTGTAAAAACAACAAAAAATATCCGTGATTCCTTGGCTTGTTGGCTTTATTATAGTATTTTTGCAGCACATTCGGTCATTTTTAACGAATATATAACCGACAAAGAGCAAAGACAATGAAATACGGATACATAAAAATAGCAAGTGCCATCCCTTCGGTGAAGGTTGGCGACGTGGCGTACAATGCGCAGCAGATAGAGAAACAGATAGCCCTGGCCGAGGACAAGGACGTGGAGGTCATCGTCTTCCCCGAGCTGTCGCTTACGGGGTACAGCTGTCAGGACCTCTTCGGGCAGCAGTTGCTCCTCGATGCCGCTGAGCGTGCCGTTGCCAAGCTGCTCGACTTTACGCGCCAGATGGACATCATCTCGATAGTGGGCACACCCCTGGTGGCAGGTGACCTGTTGCTCAACTGCGCCGTTGTGATACAGCAGGGCCATATACTCGGCATCGTACCCAAGACTTATCTGCCCAACTATAGCGAGTTTTACGAGAAGAGATGGTTTGCCTCTTCGCAGGACCTCCGACAGACGGAGATACGCTACGCCGGAGAGAGCGTGTGCGTCAGCCCCGACATCCAACTCTTCCGCACGTCGGACGGCGTGCAGTTCGGCATAGAGATATGCGAGGACGTATGGGCGCCCGCCCCTCCCAGCAACAAGCTGGCCCTGGCCGGTGCCGACCTTGTGTTCAACCTTTCGGCCAGTGACGAACTCATAGGCAAGCACAACTATCTGAAGAGTCTCCTCTCCCAGCAGAGCGCACGCACCATCACGGGCTACGTGTACAGTTCGTGCGGGTTTGGCGAGAGCACACAGGATGTGGTGTACGGCGGCAACGCCCTGGTGTACGAGAACGGGCGGTTGCTGGCCGAAAGTAGACGCTTCTCACTGGAAGCGCAAATGGTGACGGCACAGATAGACGTGGAGAAGCTGCGCTCCGAGAGGCGCACCAACTCCACCTACGTCAACGCCCAGCGCAACATCAAGTACGCCATGCAGGACAGTCCACTGGGCATACGCACGGTAGATGCGCACGCGGCAGGGCATGAACACCGCTTCGTACTGGAACGCAGCGTTCCCCAGCATCCGTTCATCCCCAACAGCACCGACATGCGTGCCTCGTGCGAGGAGATATTCAGCATACAGGTTATGGGACTGGCCAAGCGCATCGTCCATACGCACGCCAAGACCGTGGTGCTGGGCATCAGCGGTGGCCTGGACTCTACGCTTGCCCTGCTGGTGTGTGTCAAGACGTTCGACAAGTTGCAGATGGACCGCAAGGGCATCGTGGGGGTAACGATGCCGGGATTCGGCACCACCGACCGCACCTACAACAATGCCGTGTCACTGATGCAGAGCCTCGGCATCACCCTCAGGGAGATAAGCATTGCCAAGGCCGTGACGCAGCATTTCGAAGACATAGGACAGGAGAGCAGCGTACACGACGTAACCTACGAGAACTCTCAGGCACGCGAGCGCACCCAGATACTCATGGACCTGGCCAACAAGTTGGGAGGCATGGTTATAGGTACGGGCGACCTCTCCGAGCTGGCCCTCGGATGGGCCACCTACAACGGCGACCACATGAGCATGTACGGCGTGAACGCCAGCATCCCGAAGACCCTCATACGCCATCTGGTAAACTATGTGGCGGAAAGCGGCGTGGATTCCCGGAGCCGCCTTACCCTGCTCGACATCATAGACACGCCCATCAGTCCTGAGCTTATCCCTGCCGACGAGAACGGGCAGATCAAGCAGAAGACAGAAGACCTCGTGGGGCCTTACGAGTTGCACGATTTCTTCCTCTACTACTTCCTGCGCTTCGGTTTCCGCCCATCCAAGATCTTCCTTTTGGCAAAGAAGGCATTCCTGGATACGACGGGCGAAAGGGTGAAGATAAGCGACAACGACCCCGACAGCTACGACGAGGCCACCATCCTGAAATGGCTACGTGTGTTTGTGCACCGCTTCTTCGGCCAGCAGTTCAAGCGCAGTTGCCTGCCCGACGGTCCCAAGGTGGGAAGCGTGAGCCTCAGTCCGCGCGGCGACTGGCGCATGCCTTCAGACGCATGTGCTGCGGCATGGCTCAACGACCTGGAACAGTAAGTTATTTTTTAATCATCACTTAACGCTTATAAAAAAGGTGTGACGTACAAAAAATGTACATCACACCTTTTTTATATGGTATGCTTCTTAACACCCTGACAAGGAGAGAACCCGCTGAAGGGTTCTCTCGCCTGTAGTAATGTTGTTCACATGCGTAGGCTTAGATCTGCTCGCTCCAGTCCTCCTGGCTCTTGCGAACGTAGGTCTGGTAGCGGAGCTTAGCCATCTTCTCAGCCTGAGAGAACAGCTCGTCAGCCTCCTTCGGGAATGCCTTCTGTACAGAGAGGTAACGAACCTCACCGAGCAGGAAGTCGCGGAAGTTAGCCCAGTTAGGAGCCTTAGAATCCAATGTGAATGGGTTCTTGCCCTCGTCAGCCAACAGTGGGTTGTAACGCCACAAGTGCCAGTAACCGCACTCTACAGCCAACTCCTCCTCGTGCTGAGAGCGACCCATACCGCCCTTGCGCTTCAGACCGTGGTTGATACATGGAGCGTAAGCGATGATGAGTGATGGGCCTGGATAAGCCTCAGCCTCGCGGATAGCCTTCAATGTCTGAGCATTGTCAGCACCCATAGCCACCTGAGCCACGTAGATGTAGCCGTATGTAGTCTGCATCAAACCGAGATCCTTCTTGCGGATACGCTTGCCCTGGGCAGCGAACTGTGCGATGGCACCGAGAGGTGTAGACTTAGAAGACTGACCACCGGTGTTAGAGTAAACCTCAGTATCGAGAACCAAGATGTTCACATCCTCGCCAGAAGCCAATACGTGGTCGAGACCACCGTAACCGATATCGTAAGAAGCACCGTCACCACCGATGATCCATTGTGAACGCTTCACAAGATAGTGCTCCAGAGTTTTGAGCTCTGTGCAGATGGGGCAACCCTTCTCGGCACCAGCGGCGATCAGCGGCTTCAGCTCTGCAGCGGCAGCTTTTGATCCGTCAGCGTCGTCCTTGTTGGCAATCCAGTTGTCGGCAGCAGCAACAAACTCGGCCGAAGCGGCATCGCTGTCCTTAGCCTGAGCGAGAAGATAGCAGATGCGCTCCTTCATCTTCTTGTTGGCCAACGACATACCCAAACCGAACTCACAGAAATCTTCGAACAGAGAGTTGTTGAAAGCCGGACCCTGCCCCTTCTCGTTCTTGCAGTAAGGCGTAGAAGGAACAGAAGCCGAATAGATGCTCGAGCAACCTGTGGCGTTCGCAATCATTTCGCGATCACCAAAGAGCTGGCTGATGAGCTTCACATAAGGAGTCTCACCGCAACCTGCGCAGGCACCGGAGAATTCAAACAGCGTCTGTGCGAACTGCGAATTCTTCGGACTTTGCTTGATATCGATCAGGTCTTGCTTAGACTTCACGTTCTTCACCAAGTACATCCAGTTGTCAGCCTCTTTCTTCATGGCAGGATCGTCCACGTTGAACGGCACCATCTTCAGCGCCTTAACGACCTCACCGGTCTCCTTGTTCTTCTTGCCCGGGCAAACGTCAACACAGTTGCCGCAACCCAGACAGTCGAGCACTGATGTTTCCATACGGAACTTCATGCCCTTGAACTGCTTCGGAGCGAGTATATCTTGTGTCTCGCCGTCGAAGCCGGCAGCCTCCTGCTCGTCGAGGACAAACGGACGGATACAACCGTGAGGACAACAGAACGAACACTTGTTACACTGGATACAGTTCTCTGCATTCCAAACAGGAACGAAAGTCTCCACGCCACGCTTGTCGTAGGCGGCGGTGCCGGTCTGCCAGGTACCGTCGGTTGTGTCGAACTTCACGAAGTCGGAAACCTTCAGCAAGTCGCCAGCCTGTGCGTTCATCGGACGTACAATTTCCTTAACGAATGCGGGAGCGTCGTCCTCAACCTGTGCATCGTCAGCCAAGTTGGCCCAAGCAGCATCAACGGGCAGTTGCTTGTACTCGCCACCGCGATCCACAGCACCGTAGTTCTTGTTGACCACATCCTCACCCTTCTTGCCATACGACTTCACGATGAATTTCTTCATCTGTTCCACAGCCAGTTCGGTAGGAATAACCTTTGTGATGCGGAAGAAAGCCGACTGCAGGATGGTGTTCGTGCGGTTGCCGAGTCCGATCTCCTGACCAATCTTTGTAGCATTGATATAATATACAGTGATGTTGTGCTTGGCAAAGTAGCGCTTCACCTTGTTGGGGATGAAGTTCACCAGTTCGTCTCCGTCAAAAATGGTGTTGAGCAGGAACGTACCGCCATCGCGCAGGCCGCGCGTCACGTCGTACATGTGCAGATAAGCCTGAACATGGCAAGCCACGAAATTAGGCGTGTTCACCTGATATGCGCTGTGGATAGGTTCATCGCCGAAACGCAGGTGCGAGCAGGTAAATCCGCCCGACTTCTTGGAGTCGTACGAGAAATAAGCCTGGCAATACTTGTTGGTGTTGTTACCGATAATCTGCACCGAGTTTTTGTTGGCTCCGACAGTACCGTCAGATCCCAAACCGAAGAACTTGGCCTCGAAGAGCGTATCGCCGCCCATGGGGATTTCCTCCACCTCGGGCAGACTGGTGAATGTGACATCGTCGACGATACCCACAGTGAAATGATCTTTCGGAGTGTTGAGATCCAGATTGTTGAACACCGAGATAATCTTTGCCGGTGTCGTGTCGGAAGAACCCAAACCATAACGGCCACCAACGATAAGAGGCTTGCGCGGGTCATCGTAGAGAGCAGCCTTTACATCGAGGTAAAGCGGTTCGCCGTCGGCTCCTGGCTCCTTCGTGCGGTCAAGCACAGCGATGCGCTTCACCGTGTCGGGGATGGCCTTGCGGATGGCCTCCACGCTGAACGGACGGTAAAGGTGTACGGCAACCATACCCACCTTCTTGCCCTGTTTCACGAGGTAGTCGATGGCCTCGCGGGCTGCTTCGGTGGCCGAACCCATCAGCACGATAATGTGCTCGGCATCGGGAGCGCCGTAATAATTGAACAGATGGTACTCGCGACCCGTAATCTTGGAAACTTCGGCAAGATGTTTCTCCACGATGGCCGGTATGGCATCGTAATACTTGTTGCAGGCCTCACGATGCGTGAAGAATGTTTCTGGGTTCTCGGCTGTACCGCGAGTGTCGGGACGCTCAGGCGACATGGCTCGGTCGCGGAAACGCTTAATCCACTCGGGGTTGACCAGCGGACGGATATCTTCCATATCCATCTCTTCCACCTTGTGGTACTCGTGCGAGGTGCGGAAACCGTCAAAGAAGTTGATGAATGGCACCGAGCTCTCGAGTGTTGAGAGATAAGGAACAGCGGAAAGATCCATCACCTCCTGCACCGAACCCGAGCAGAACATAGCGAAACCCGTCTGGCGGCAAGCCATGACATCCTGATGATCACCGAAGATACAGAGAGAGTGGCTGGCCAACGTACGTGCCGACACATTGAACACGCAAGGAAGCAGCTCGCCTGCAATCTTGTACATATTGGGGATCATCAGCAGCAAGCCCTGCGATGCAGTGTAAGTAGAGGTCAAGGCACCGGCCTGCAGGGAACCGTGAACAGCACCAGCGGCACCAGCCTCAGATTCCATTTCCTGTACGCTGACAGTCTGACCAAAAAGATTCTTACGCCCCTTGGCAGCCCATTCGTCGACGTGCTCGGCCATAGGAGAAGACGGGGTGATAGGGTATATACCTGCTACCTCAGTGAACATATAGCTCACATGAGCAGCTGCGGTATTACCGTCACATGTCATGAATTTCTTTTCTTTTGCCATTTTTCTTAAAATAGATGGTTAATGTTTATGTATAGTTGTGTTTATTGTTTTTTGAACGATTGTTTCGCATATCTTCCATGCTGCGCGTCATTGCGTCTGGTGGACGCCTTTTGTTCTGTCCCCAGAACCGCCGTCAGTAGAGAAAGCCGAAGAGCCAAAGCGGTATTTGGTTGTCGCGACCCACTTCCGTGTTGTACCGCGCATAGATGGTATCGCCCGTGTAGCGCACCTTTGCGGCCGCGTGGGCATCGCAAACGCGGTATTTCTGCCGTCCGTCGATGAGATAGTATTGTGTTTTTGTACCTTGGTTTACGAGATGGTCTTTCCACATCGTGTTGACAAAAAATGTTTCCATGACATCTTGTTCATCCACTTTGATGGGATAGATGGCATACATCAGGTTCGGATTGTGCATCATCACCTTCGCCGGCTTCTTGGGAAAGCGTTGCCCGGGCGAATAGATCATATTGATGAGGCGCGCATCGGCCAGATATTTGATATAGTTCATCACCGTGGCTCTGCTGGTATCTATCTGTTGCGCAAGCTGCGACACGTTGGGAGCCTGCGGCCCGTCGACAGCGAGAAGGTAGAACAATTTTTTGATTTTTGTGAGATATTTCAGTTCTATTTGCTTGATGAGCAGTATGTCCACCTCGGTCATCATGTTCATCGTCTTGAGCAAATTCTCCGAAAAGTTGTCGTGTTCCAGAAAGAACGGATAGAATCCGTGGTGCAGATAGTCGCGGAAATAATTGGCCGGGCTACACACAGGAAGTATCTTCTTTACAATATGTTCGTGGTTGCCGACAATCTCGTCGAGCGTATAGGGCTGAAAATTCTGGCCTGTCATCAGGTTCAGATACTCGCGGAACGAGAAACCGCGCAGGTTATAACTTTTCACTATGCCGCCAATCTCCGGATTTTCTTCCTTTAACCGCATGACGCTCGACCCGGTGAAGATGATTTTGAGCTGTGGGAAAAGGTCGTGGCACAACCGCAGCTCACGACTCCAATTGGGTTGTTTGAACACTTGGTCGATAAGCAATACCCGTCCGCCTTGTTGCACGAAATCGTTGGCAAAATCGGCAAGCCCGCGCCCCTGAAAATAGAAATTGTTCATATTGACATAGAGGCACTTACGATCGTCAGTCCCAAAATTTTCCTTGGCATACTGCAACAGAAACGAAGTCTTTCCCACGCCGCGTGTGCCTTTGATGCCAATAAGTCTTTCGCTCCAGTCGATTTCATCCATTAGACTCCGTCTGACTGGCGCTTGGCTATGCTCCACAAGGTAGGCATGTGTGCGAAAGAATACTTCCATTGCGGTGTTTTTGACTTGCTCAGTATTATTTCTGCAAAGGTAATATTTATTTTTTTCTTTGCAAAGTCAAGATAGCAAAAGTTTCTTTTTTTATTTTTTTTTATTGGTGTCCGGTAAAGACGTTACAACTGCAAGTCCCGTAGGGACGACTTTTTACAGCGTAGGGGTTCACCCCTACGGATGTTTGTATGCAACAGGATTATTGC
>CAVKZC010000025.1:0-22758 GCA_963660455.1 Sphaerochaetaceae bacterium
AAACTGCGGTATGCTGATATGCTGACGAAGTAATTTCCAAACTAAAGACATTATAATGGATCATTTATAAATGAAAAACGTGTTCATAGGGCAAGTCCATGTGCTTGCCTATGCTCGTGACGATGACACCGGCGCCCTGGGCCTTGGCCTCCTGCATCATGATGTCGCCCATGATGCGCGAGTTGTTGTCGTCCAGATGGCTGATAGGCTCGTCGGCAAGGATAAAGTCGAAAGGCTGGCAGAGAGAGCGTATCATGGCAACACGCTGCTGCTGGCCGAAGGACATGCGCCCTATCTTGGCATCCACCTTGTCAGCGATACCCAGCATGTCAAACCACTGCAATATCTGCTCACGGCTCTTGAAGCCCGTAAGGCGGTTCTTTATCTCTACATTCTCCATGGCAGTAAGCTCGGGGAAGAGGCGCAACTCCTGAAAGAGGTGGGATATGTGGCGCATACGCGCCTTTACCCAGTCGGCACTCTTGTATAGCCCGGTGTCTTCTGTATCGAACATTACCTTGCCGCTGTAGTCGTGGCGATAACCCACGATATAACTGCAGAATGTACTCTTACCCTTGCCGCTCTCGGCCTCCACAAGATAGAGATGGCCTTTGCGGAAAGCGACCTGCTGCTGCCACACTTCCGACACAAGGTCGGTGCGGCCGTCAAAGACCTGTGGCAGAACTGACTGAAAACTGATTGTCTCCACTTTTGTTTGTTTCTATAATATATTTCGGTCCTTTTGATAAATATATTCCTTTGCTACGTACTTACTGTATGGTGCATACGATACATGCCACATTGCCGAAGAGGGGACGGAGCAGAGCAGACACGGCTCCCATCACGTCCTTACCCCCGCCCGTAAGACCGAGGTTGACCACCATGCCCATCTTCTGCCCTTTCAACATCTGCTGCACACCGGAAGGAAGCGAGCTGTCGCTTTGCGTAAGTGCAGCATTGGCCAACTGGGCGTCATTGCCGCAATAGAACTGGAGGTCGGGGGTGACTCCGAAGAAGAAAGCCGTCTTGCCGTCACTGTAACGGAAGGCATTCTTGCCCCAGTTGGTTATCGATGCTCCGGCAGGGCACGACTTCTTCCAGTAGTCTACATCGCGGAGCCAGTTGGCATGAGCCAGCTTGGCCGTCATCCTCAACTGCATATTGTCTCCGGCAAAGGATGGCACTACCAACGCCAGGTCGCCGTCCACGCTCCTGATGATGTTGTCCATGTCTATGGCCGTATTGATGCCCAGCAAGAGGGTATGCAGTCCGGCATTGCGCTGCATGACGGGCAGGAAGTCTTTGCCGTTCACGTTCATGAAGATGCCGGCGGCTGAAGCGGAAGGCATATTGCCGATGTAGTCGCCATGGATGGGACGGCAGTTGAACCATGTCTTCTGCAGGGCCTGGTCTATGGCTTTGTCGAAAGAGAATGTCCGGGCCTTGACGTGCATCACCTTGTTTTCCACGTTCATGCCGGCTGCCACCAATATCTGTGAAGCATCGGCATCCTTCGGAGCGCCAAGCGTGAGCGGAGCAACGAACTTCTCGGGCAGTGCCTGCACCTGCGCTACTATAGAGACGGGGGCCTCGATGCTGTCGAGCTGGGCAAACAGGCGTGAGCCCTTGATGCCCTGTTTCTCTTCGGCTCCGAGCATCCTTACCATCTGGCGCTGCAAGTCGGCCTGACCCTCAGGCACAACGGGGCCCATGACGAGCATGGCTGCTGAAGAGAAACCTACCATCCACGACTCGTCAAGGACGGCAAAGTGGTAGCCCTTCCGTTCTGAGACGGCAGAACAACAATGTTCCTTCTCCAACTTGCCGAGCCATGATGCCACATCGTCCTCGTCATCCACCTTGGCACAAAGGCCAAGGTTGCCGTCCGCGGTCTCGAAGAGATACAACTTCTCGGAAACATCAATGCCGCATCCGGACACGTCGTCCACATGCAGCATTTCCTTCAGTGCCCCGGCCTTGTCTTCCATCCCCTTCTGGGCAGAGAGTGCCTGGAGGTCTACCGACACAAGAGCCGTACTCTTGGAGGGTATCGCGTTGAGATAATCGTCGCCCGAGCAAGACGTCAGTGTGTTCCATGCAGCCAGCAACATGGCCAGGCACAACACAACAGACTTGTTTGTCTTTAATCGATACATAAATATAAGAATCTTTTTCGTGTAGAAAAACCATTACAAACGACGGGCAAGGTTGGCCATCGCTACTGCTTGCAGACCAGCCGTCTCGGTACGCAACCGACTGGTGCCAAGCGTTACAGACACGTATCCCTGTGCCATTGCTGCCCTCACCTCGTCGATGGAGAAATCGCCCTCGGGGCCTACAAGTACGGTAACGTCGGCCTCATCGTCGGCAACGGGTTGGGAGAGTTCGGTAAAGAAGTCCTTCTTTTCCACCTCTTCATAACAGTGGCAAATGAATTTGCGACCCGCACGCGGACGCGCTATGAAGTCCTTGAACGATACCATGGAGTTGACAACGGGTTTCCACGCCTTGTGGCTCTGCTTGACGGCAGACACCACAATCTTGTCGAGGCGCACCGTACGCATCACCTTGCGCTCGGAAAACTGGCTGTTGAGGAACGTCAGCTCGTCGAAACCTATCTCGGTGGCTTTCTCCGCCATCCACTCTATACGGTCCATCACCTTGGTGGGGGCTATGGCCAGATGGATGCGACCCTTCCAGGCGGGCTGCTGGGGCATGGTCTCCTTGATGTCGTAGAGGCAGCGCTTGGTGGTGGCAAGCGTCACCTCTGCACGATAGAAACTGCCCATACCGTCCATCAGGAATATCTCGTCGCCTGTCTTGATACGCAGCACACGCAGCGCATGCAGGGCTTCGTCCATCGGCAGTTCAGTGCTTTCTGCCGCGTCAGGAACATAGAAAAAACGAACTTCTTTCATCTTGCGTTATTGTTGGTTGCCGTCATGGCGTTCTTTGCGATCGTGGCGTTTCTTTATCTCGTCACGCAGACTGGATGCCATCTCGTAGTCTTCGCTCTCTATGGCATGCTTCAGCGACTTCTGCAGCATGTCGTCGGTCACGACATTGATGGGGAGGGGCACCTGCATCATGTCGCCGTCTAAGCGTGCTGCCTGCAACTTGAGCAAAGACGACACGATGTATAGGGGCACCGAAGCTACTACAGACAGGAGTATGCCGTCGGCACAGCGCATCTCGTGGCTCTCGCCCGTCTGGTTGTTGACAAGCTTGCCGAGATAGGTTCCTTCGTTAAGGCCATAAATGAGGAAATGGTAATCCTTCTTGAAATCGTCGCCCAACAGCCCAGCCAACACCTCAGGCACCATACGGTCGGTACGGGCATGCAGGGAAGCATCCATACGCAAACGCAACTGATAGCCCATCTGCTCGTCGCAGGGCACTACCAACTGGCGCGTGGCCAACTGGTCGGTGAGCACTATCAGCACCAGGTCGTCGGAGCCTACTATCTTCGACAAACCGTTTACTTTCAATTGTACTAAATCTGTCATGTTATGTGTTCTTATGACAAAACTCGTTCATGGCGTGGTCTTGATAAAATTCCACGCATGGTTAATTTCTTTTTAGCGGACTATCCGCTTTTCCTAAGCTATCCGCGCAATTCCGACTTCTTGGGTCTGAACATCAGGGAGAAGAGCACACCTACAACCAGGGCATATCCGGCAAAGATGAGCCAGCACGTGCCCCATTCCACCGCTCCGTCGGCACCTGTATAGGCATTGACAATGGCCTGTGCGGAAAGGGTTCCCACGGTAGCTCCCACACCGTTGGTCATGAGCATGAACAAACCCTGTGCACTGGAGCGCAACGCGGGGTCGGTGGCATTATCCACATACAGGGAGCCGGAGATGTTGAAGAAGTCAAACGCCACACCGTATACCAGCATGGAGAGCACGAACATCCATACACGACCGCCCGGATTGCCTATACCGAAAAGTCCGAAACGCAGCACCCACGCGAACATGGCGATAAGCATCACGTTTTTGATGCCATAGCGCTTCATAAAGAAAGGTATCAGCAGGATGCAGCACGTCTCGCTGATCTGGGAGAGCGAGATGAGGATATTGGCATGGTTCACGCCGAAAGTTCCGGCATACTGCGGGTCGGCTCCGAAAGAGGTGATGAAGGGGTTGGCAAAGCCGTTGGTTATCTGAAGACTTACGCCCAGCAACATGGAAAACACGAAGAAGATGGCCATGCGCTTCTGCTTGAAAAGGGTAAAGGCACGCAAGCCGAATGCATCGACTACGCTCTTCTTTTCGCCGCTGTCATTGACCGGACATGCCGGCAAGGTGAAGGTGTAAAGGAAGAGGATGCAACTGACGATGCCCGAGACCACAAACTGGTTCTGGTTAGGCTGAAAGCCCATCAGGTCGACAAGCCACATCATGCAGATAAAACCTACCGTTCCGAACACGCGGATGGGCGGGAAGTCCTTCACGGTATCCATCCCTGCACGTGTCAAGCCGTTGTAAGCCACGGAGTTGCTCAGTGCCAGAGTAGGCATATAGAAAGCCACGCTCAACGTATAAAACCAAAAGACGAGCGAGAGGTTGCCTTCCTGTCCCATATAGGCAGCACCGAACATGAGCAGGCCGGCCAGCAGATGACAATAGCCCAACAAGCGCTGGGCAGGAATCCAGCGGTCGGCAACGATACCCATCACCGCAGGCATGAATATTGAGACAATGCCCTGTACGGCATAGAACCATCCTATCTGCGAACTCATGCCGATGCTTCCCAAATAGGTTCCCATAGATGTAAGATAAGCTCCCCATACTGCAAATTCAAGGAAGTTCATCAGCGCCAATCGTACCTTTAGATTCATATAGTCAAAATTGTTTTATACCATGCAAAGGTAATGATTATTATCGGAATAAAACAACAAAAACAACGATTAAAACTTCATGCGTACGCATATTTAACAAAATATGTGTAATTTTGCAGCCACTTAGAAAGAAATAGTAATGATTATAAGAGTGCAAAAAAGAAGATGTTATTGAGTTTTTTTATGACATGCAACAAAATCGGAGCCTTCACCCTGGGCGGAGGCTACGCCATGATTCCCATCATGGAAAGGGAGTTTGTCGACAAGAACAAATGGATTGACAAAGAGGAATTTATGGACATCATGGTGGTGGCGCAAACCACGCCGGGTGTCTTCGCCGTAGACATGGCGAGCCACATCGGCTATAAGCTGAAGGGCGTATGGGGCGGCATTGTCGGTGCCATCGGTATTGCCTTGCCTTCCATCATCACCATCCTCGTCATCGCAATGTTTTTCCACCAGTTCAGGGACAACTTCTATGTCAACAAGTTCTTCTGCGGCGTGCGACCTGCCGTCGTGGCCATGATAGCGGCTCCTTGTTTCAAAATGGCTAAGACGGCCAATATCAACCGCTACAACTGCTGGATTCCAGTCGTGTGCTGCCTTCTCATTGCACTATTCGGTGTCTCGCCCATCTACGTCATCATCGCCGCTGGGGTACTGGGATGGCTCTATGGAAAGGTAAAAAAGTAAAAGGGTAAAAAGGTAAAAGAGTAAAAAGACAGAAAGGTAAAAGGATAGAAAAGTAAAAAGACTGAAAAATGATATTCTTACAATTATTCTACATATTCACAAAAATCGGCACATTCAACTTTGGTGGCGGTTACGCTATGCTTTCGCTCATCCACAACGAGGTGGTGGTAAATAACCATTGGCTCAGCAATGCTGAGTTTACGGATGTCGTGGCCATCAGCCAGTCTACCCCCGGACCTATCGGCATCAACTGTGCCACGTATGCGGGTTACGTTTCGGTGCTCCATGCCGGCTACCCGGAATGGGCTGCTGTATTGGGGTCGGTTCTGGCGTCTCTTTCAGTGATGTGGTTGCCGTTTATCATCATGATCCTCGTAAGCCATTATCTCATCTCGCACAAGGATTCCAAACTGGTAAAGGACATCTTCAGCGGTCTCCGTCCCGCCATCGTAGGACTGATAGCTGCCGCCGCCCTGCTGCTGATGAACAAGGAGAACTTCGGTTCGCCGGCAGATGACCCTACCCTGTTTGCCATCAGCGTGGGCATCTTCGCCCTTTCGTTCGGGCTCACCATGTACAAGAAGGCAAACCCTATCCTGGTCATGATAGCGTGCGGTATCATCGGCCTGTTTGTCTTCTAGGTGATCGTAAAAAAATAAGTTGGTACATTTTCCCCCACACGCCCTGTAAGGGCAGAAGCACCTAGGCCAGGGCATCGTCCTGGGTTTATTTTGCAAACAAGAAAGTCGCCCTGTAAGGGCAAAAGCGCTACCGCAACAACATACGATAGCGCTTTTGCCCTTACAGGGCGCTCGTTAACCCCTTGTTTACCCAGGGCGTTGCCCTGGGCTATGTGCAGGTTGCCCTATCAGGGCGCAAGCAACCGTACAGGTCGAATTACTTCCCGAGATTCTTTTTCTTCTCTTCCAGTTCTGCACGCTTGCGTGCCATTTCCTCCTGCTGCTTCATCTGCATTTCCTGCAAAGCCTGCATGCGGGCCATGAGTCCGCTGGCCTTCTTCTGAGGATTGGACTTGTTCTCCTGGTAACGCTTCTCAAGGATGGCGAGCAACTTCTCGTCATTGGTGGTCTTGCGGAGCGTCCACATGATGGCAGCGCTGAAGAACAGCGAGATGAAATAATAGAAGTTAAGACCTGAAGAGTAGTCGTTGAACATGAAGAAGAAGAACAACGGCATGAGGAGCATCATCCACTGCATCATCTTCATCTGCTCTGCCTGCTGACCCACCATCTGGTCTTTCTGCTGGCGCATGGTCATGAAAGAATAAAGAAGGTTGGCCACACAGAAGAGGATACAGGTAAGGCTGAGGTGATCGCCAATCATCCACAGGTTAGTACCCCACTCCACGATCGGGTCGTAGGTGCTGAGGTCGTCCATCCACAGGAATTTCTCTCCACGGAGCTGTATGGCGTTAGGCACAAAGTTGAACATGGCCACCCACACCGGCATCTGTATGAGCATGGGGAGGCAACCGGACAACGGACTGACACCATACTTGGCGTATTCCGCCATCATGGCCTGCTGCTTCTGCATCTGGTCTTCGGGCTTGTTGTACTGTGCCGTGGCTGCATCAAGTTTCGGTTTCAGCACACGCATCTTGGCACTGCTCATATAGCTCTTCTTCACCATAGGATAGGTAATGAGCTTGAGCAAAAGGGTAATGAGTATCAAGACGATGCCCATGGGGAACACCTCGCTGAGCCAGTCGAACACATAAAGCGTGAAGAAGCGGTTGATCCAACGGATAATAGGCCATCCCAGATAAACAAGCTTCTGGAACTCCAGATCTTTGCCAAAGGTGCTTTCCTTCTCTGTATTCTTCAGTATCTGGAAGTCGTTGGGACCGAAGTAGAACTCAAACTCGGAGGCTTTCTTGCCCGTAGGGTCGAAGGCCGTCTTCATCTTGGCCTGGAACTGCTTGAGATAGCCGGAGCCTTTCTCCTGCGGGATGGAAGTCATATAGGCATCCTGCGAGAAATTGTCCTTTGCCACCATGATGGCAGAGAAGAACTGGTTCTTGAACGACACCCAGTCGATGGCGTCTTCTAACTTCTCGTCAATCTTCTCGCTTCCCTCGCTGAGGTAGTCGGTGCCTCCCTCCGTCTTGTGGTAAGTGAGCGTAGTATAGCGGTTCTCGAACATGAAGCCACGCTCCTGCTGGCGCGCCTTGTCGCTCCAGTCGATGTCCATCTTACTGCAGTTGGGCGAGAAAAGACCGGACATTCCCTCAGCCAGCAGACTCATGTGGAGCATGTAGTCCTTGCCCAGCGTATAGGTCATGGAGAGCGTCTTGCCCTCGCCGGCCACAGCCGTCATGGTAACGGTAGAGTCGGTAACGTTGCTGGGGGTGAAGTAGAGGTCGCTGGTGATGATGTTGGCATCCTTGGCCTCGAGCATGAACTTGAGGCTCTGGTCGTTGCCGTCGAAGAGCGTCACGTCCTTCTGGTCGGCAGAACCGTCCTTCACCTTTATATTATGCCCCACATAGCCCTTCACAACGGCCTTTTCTACAGTACCGCCCTTAGTATTGAGGGTGATTTCCACCTTGTCGTTATGCAAAACAACCTTCTGCGCCTTACCGCTCGAGGCTGCATGGAACAGGGCGGTAGTGTCTGCCTCCACGGCTGCCTTGGCAGCAGCCTGCCTCTTGGCAGCAGCCACCTTGCCGGCCTTTTCCATCTCGGCATGCTTGGCCTTGGCTATGGAGTCCTGCACGAATGCCGCCCTCTGCTCTTCGGCAGAAGGTTGGGAATACCAACTAAAACCTATCAATACGACGGCTATCAGAAGAAAGCCGATGATATTGTTCTTGTTCATCTTGATAATTTAAAGATTAAAAAAATAAAGTGGAGCCCAAGCCTCAACGGCCATATTCGCGGCTCCACCCTTGTTTCCTGACTATTGTTATTTCTTGTTAGCGATAGCTGTCTTGACAAAATCTACAAAGAGAGGATGGGGCTTAAGTACCGTACTCTGGTATTCGGGATGGTACTGGGTACCGATGTACCACTTCAGACCGGGTATCTCGACTATCTCCACGAGGTCGCTCTCGGGATTGCGTCCCACACACATCATGCCGTTCTTTTCGTACTCCATCTGGAACTCGTTGTTAAACTCGTAACGGTGGCGGTGGCGCTCCTGTATATGCTCTTTCTTGTAGATGTCAAACACACGGCTGCCCTGTCTCAGCACGCACTCGTAGGCACCGAGGCGCATGGTGCCGCCCATGTTGGAGATGTTCTTCTGCTCCTCCATGATGTCTATCACATTGTGTGGAGTCTTCTCGTCCATCTCGCGCGAATTGGCATCCTTATAGCCCAATACGTTGCGGGCAAACTCGATAACCATCATCTGCATGCCCAGACAGATACCGAAGGTGGGGATGTCGTGGGTACGCGTGTAATGGGCTGCCACTATCTTGCCCTCTATGCCGCGCTGACCGAAGCCCGGGCACACCACGATGCCGTCCTGGCCCTTCAACTGCTCGGCCACGTTCTCCTCGGTGATGTACTCCGAATTGATAAAGGTGATGTTCACCTTACGGTCGTTGTACGTGCCGGCATGCGACAAACTTTCGCGTATACTCTTATAGGCGTCCTGCAGGTCGTACTTGCCCACGAGACCGATGTTAACCGTTTCCTTGGCATTGTTGCGGCGGTCCAGGAAGGCACGCCATGGACCCAAGGCGGGAGTTTCGCCGATGGGTTCGCCCATCTTGCGCAGGATGGCAGTGTCGAGTCCCTGCTTCTGCATGTTGACCGGCACCTCGTAGATGCTGGGCAGGTCCTCACTCTGGATGACGCAGTCGAGGTCTACATTACAGAAGCTGGCCACTTTCTTCATCACAGTCTCTTCGAGGTGCATCTCCGTGCGCAGTATCAGCACGTCGGGCTGGATGCCCACGCTCTGCAGTTCCTTGACGGAGTGCTGGGTAGGCTTGGTCTTCAGCTCACCCGCTGCCTTAAGGTAGGGTATATAAGTAAGGTGTACGTTGACGGCATTCTTGCCGAGTTCCCACTTCAACTGGCGGATGGCCTCCATGAAGGGTGCGCTCTCGATGTCGCCGATGGTACCGCCTATCTCGGTGATGACAAAGTCATAATGGTATTTCTGTCCGAGCAACTTCACGTTGCGCTTGATCTCGTCGGTGATGTGGGGAACCACCTGAATGGTCTTGCCCAAATAGTCGCCACGGCGCTCCTTGTCGATTACCGCCTTGTAGATACGGCCCGTTGTGAGAGAATTGGCCTTGGTGGTCTGTATGCCGGTAAAACGCTCATAGTGACCCAAGTCGAGGTCGGTCTCCATGCCGTCTACCGTCACATAACACTCTCCGTGCTCATAGGGGTTAAGTGTTCCAGGGTCAATGTTGATGTAAGGGTCAAACTTCTGGATGGTAATGTTGTAGCCTCTGGCCTGCAGAAGCTTACCGATAGAAGAAGAGATGATTCCTTTGCCAAGTGAAGAAACCACTCCGCCAGTAACGAAAATGTACTTTGTTTCAGCCACGATATTTATTTTTTTAGAATTACTTGTTATGGCTGCACAACAGTGACGCCAGCCCTGTCACACCAAGCCAGGGGCAGGACAACTCCCTTTTCCACAAGGGCACTGTTGAAGCAACGGTGCAAAGTTAGTGTATTTTTATGAACCAACCAAAATTATTGTAAAGAATGGCATTGAATTTAGATTATTTTGTTACCTTTGTGCCCAAATTGACAATATCAGGTATGAAATCCAAAATTTACATTATACTGCTTGCGGCTCTTTTCACCCCTTGGCAGGTGTATGCCCAAAGGCACAGCAACACCAAAAAGAAAGACCGCATGGCTGAATACGCCGACTCGCTGACGGCAAGCAAGCAGCGGATAGACTCGGCTCTTGTGGGCGGCACGGGCGACAGCAGATACGCCCAGCTCTTCACTCCCCTGACGTTCTACCACGAACCGGCAGGACGTTTCCTGCGCCTCTCCCCCAACGGAAATGCGCAAGGAGACAGCCTGCAGGCGTCCATAGACAAGGCACTGATGAACGTCTACCTCAACCGCCCCGACCTGGTGCGCACCAACGAGACGCGCCTCAATGCCGTAGGTGCTCCCATCGTGTCGGAAAAGGCTCCGCACGTGTCCGCACCGGACATCGTAAAGGACATGGCTCCCGAGGCTTTAGAACCGGATGTCGTACCGATGGGCATACTGGTAACCAAACCCAACTTCTGGACGGTAACGGGCGACTATTACCTGCAGTTCTTGCAAAACTATGTGTCGGACAACTGGTACAAGGGCGGTGAAAGCAACTACTCGCTGCTGGGAAGTGTCACCATGCAGGCCAACTACAACAACAAGCAGAAGGTGAAATGGGAGAACAAGCTGGAGATGAAACTGGGTTACCAGACATCGCGCGGCGACTCTATACACAAATACAAGACCACGGAAGACCTGCTGCGCTATACGGGCAAGTTGGGGTTGCAGGCCACCAAGAAATGGTATTACACGCTGCAGCTGATAGCGCAAACACAGTTTACGCACGGTCTGAAGAGCAACGACAAGTTCGTATACTCCGACTTCTTCTCGCCCTTCAACCTCAACATCTCTGTCGGTATGGACTATACGGTTGACTGGCTCAACCACAAACTGAAGGGAAGCGTGCACATCGCCCCGCTGGCCTACAACTGGAAATACGTGGGCAGAGAAGCGCTTGCCACGCGCTACGGATTGGAGGAAGGTCGCCACAGCATGAGCGACTACGGTTCGGAATCGACCATAGACCTCAGTTGGATCATTGCCGACAACATTCAGTGGAAGACACGCCTGTATGGCTACACCACCTACAAGCGCGCCGAACTGGAATGGGAAAACACCATCACGTTCCAGTTCAACAGATACATCTCCACCAACCTGTTCCTCTACCCGCGCTTTGACGACGGTGCCACACGCAAGGACGACCAAAGCTACTGGCAGTTCAAGGAGTATGCCTCGGTAGGTTTCTCTTATTCGTTTTAAGGGCAGGTTGCCAAAAAGCCCGCCTTAGCGGGCTGATGAGCGTCAATAAAGTCCGTAGATAGCTACCCACAGGCAGGCCGCCATTATGGCCACAGCCATCACGCAGAGGAGGGCAAACAATATTTTACCCACTATCCTGCGTTTGCGGCGCGGACTGCACGCACGGTCTTTGTGGTGTCTGTGCGTACCGTCGCTCGCATGATGATGGTGATGGTGCACATGTTGATCATCGTGTTCATGGTAATGGTGCGCTTGTTGCTCATCGTACTCACGATGATGGTGCTCGTGATACTCATCGTGTTCACGAGCTGTTTCAAAATCATTCATAGTCTTATCTTCTTACTTATACAAATTCAACTTCCGGCAATCTCGCCGGAAGTTTTTTTTAGTTACCTTAGAAACGGAAACAGAGTTTTCTTAGAAACGGAAGCAGACCTCAACGTCTGCCATAGAATAGTTGTGCTTCGCAGCAGTTCGGTCATTGACAAAGGCATACTCCGAGAGGATGGTAAAGTTCTTGTTGATATTGTAGTTCAGTCCTACCTCATACTGCGTCTTCATCCTGTCCGTATGGCCATTGTCTTCATACATGTCATAACGGCCTTTTACATAGAGCTTCTTGCTCACGACGGGCGCAATGACGAGTGCATAGACACCCTGCGCCTCATTGCCCACCTTGCTGTTGAGGTTGCAGTTTTTGGCATCATCATCGTTGAAATTGGTGAGGCTCTTGGCGAAAGCCTTGCCCGAGGAGTGGATGTACTCCGTACGGAATGTCCAGTCGCAAGCTTTATACTCTGCCGAGAAAGCATAGCGGTTCTGCGCCAGTTTCCTCACGCCGCTTCGCTCACCGCCCTCGTCGGTCCAGGTGCCTTCACGGGCATACGAACCGGTCCAGCCGAAGGCTCCTATGCGCATACCTTCTACAGGCATTACCCACACACCACCGATGATGTTCTTCTGGTTGTCCACATCCTTGGTATTGATGCCCTGGCCGTTGAACACGCCTATCTGGTAATGCAGCAGGTTGCGGCCGTTGGCATTCTTGAGGAAATCGCCCTGCAACTGCAGACCGATGTCGCGGCCGTTGGAGGCGTGCATACCAGAACGGTCGTTGAAGCCGGCAAGCTTGCTCACGTTCTGCGCATAACTCATAAAGCCCTGGTCTATGGGGTTCATGGGGTTCTCAAAGGTAAAGGGATTCTTAAACTGACCTATCTTCACCTTGAAGAAGCCGTACTTCTGCCACTCGGCAAAGAGGTCTACCACACGTGGACTGCTTCCCAGATTGGACGTATTGCCGTTAAACTGCACCTGCGCCTTCCAGTAGAAGTCGCGGGCTATCCTTCCGTCGAGCGACACACGCGCCATACGGAGGTTGAAGGTGTTGGACTCCTTGTCACGCTGGCCCGAATACTGGTACTGCACCATGCCGTACCCCGACAGTTTCACATTACTGAGCCATCCCGGCAACTGTATGCCGCGGCTCTGGTCTTCCTGCGCATGAACCGTACATAGGGCCATGGCAAGAAGAAGGCTTGTCATTATCTTCTTCATATTTTTTTGTAGTTATTAGGTACTTGGTTGTTGTCACTGTCATCTTCTCTCCAACAGCACGACATTCTCTACGTGCGGCGTATGGGGGAACATGTCTACGGGTTGCACTGCCACTACCTTGTACTTCACGTCCAAGAGTTGCAGGTCGCGCGCCTGTGTCGCCGGGTTGCAGCTTACATACACGATGCGCTGCGGTGCGGCATTCAGTATCACATTGACGACATCGGGATGCATGCCCGCACGGGGAGGGTCGGTGATGATGACGTCGGGCCGTCCGTGACTGGCAATGAAGTCGTCGGTGAGGATATCCTTCATGTCACCTGCATAGAACAGCGTGTTGTCTATATGGTTCACCTCCGAGTTGACCTTTGCGTCCTCTATGGCTTCCGGCACATACTCTATGCCTATTACCTTCTTGGCCTTACGTGCCACAAAATTGGCTATGGTACCCGTCCCCGTATAGAGGTCGTACACCATCTCGTTGCCGGTGAGTCCGGCAAAACTGCGTGCCACACTATAGAGGTGGTAAGCCTGCTCGGTATTGGTCTGGTAGAAGCTCTTGGGTCCCACCTTGAAACGCAGATCTTCCATCGTCTCGTAGATATGGTCGGTTCCCTTGAAGAGTGTCAGTTCCAGGTCGTTGAACGTGTCGTTGCCCTTTTGATTGTCGACATAGAAGAGTGAGGAGATCTGCGGGAAACGGTCTGCTATGTGCTGCATCAGTTCGAGCGCCCTCTGCCCGTCGCCCTCTTCATCGTAATGGAACTGGAAGATGAGCATCCACTCCCCCGTATTGCTGTTGCGTATCACCATATCGCGCAGCAGTCCGTGCTGCTCGCGCAGGTCGTAGAAGCTGAAGCCGTGAGAGTCGGCATAGTTGAACACCTCGTTACGGATGTCGTTGCAGAGGTTGTCCATGAGCCAGCATTTCCTGATAGGATAGATTTTGTCGAATGCACCTGTGATGTGGAATCCGATGGCGTTCTGGCCATGACGCTCCTTCAGGGTAGACACGTCATCGTCCTCCTTTTGTGGGAGAGCTGCCAGTTCCTCACTGGTAAACCACCGCTTGTTGCTGCACCCGAACTCTATCTTGTTGCGGTACTCCTGTGTCTTCACACTGCCCATGATGGGGCGGAACTCCGGCAGTTCCACCTTGCCGATGCGTGTGAGCTGGTCGTGTACCTGTTGCTGTTTGGCCTTGAGTTGCTCCTCATAAGGCAGGTTCTGCCATTTGCAACCGCCGCAGATACCGAAGTGCTCGCACATCGGCTCCTGGCGCACGTCGCTCTTCTTGACGAATCGGACTACCTTGGCCTCGCAATATTTATGCTTCTTCTTTACTACCTGCAGGTCTACGACATCGCCGGGCACACAAAACGGGACAAACACAACCTGGTCGTCCACATGGGTGATGCACTTGCCTTCTGCCGCTACTGCCTCTATGGTAATATTCTCTAATTGTGGTAATGGTTTACGCTTTCTTGCCATAATGTTTTTTGATTTGGCTGCAAAGTTACTACTTTTTTATGAAGAAAAAAAAGACATCAATAACATATTTTGTTTCATGGCTCGACCACCCATGCCCTATCGCCCGTTCTCTCTTCGTGCGTACATATTAATATAATTATAGTACAGCCAACTCTATATAATACAGTACAGCCAACTATACTAGTTACGCTGCATAAACAGCATATTTACGCTTCCTAAACATACCATTTACGCACTGCCCACCATAAAAAAGCATAGTGTGTACGTAAACAGCAGGAAATGCAATGTAGACTTAGCAAAAAGTATAGTAAAAGTTTGGCGGAAAGGAATTAAATGTGTACATTTGCATCATAGTGAACAAAAAACATAACTAACAATTAGAACCTATTCAAAAACATGAACGAAAAAAGAGTTTATACCTTCGGAAACGGAAAGGCCGAAGGAAACGCCCAGATGCGTGAAGCTCTCGGCGGAAAAGGAGCCAATCTTGCGGAAATGAATCTTATCGGCGTCCCCGTTCCTCCCGGTTTCACCATCACAACCGACACCTGCAACGAATACTATAAGGTAGGCGAGGAAAAAATCAAGGAACTACTCCAGGACGAGGTGTCTGCCGCTGTGGCCCACACCGAAGAACTGATGAACAGCAAGTTCGGTTCGGTGGAGAATCCGCTCCTCGTTTCTGTACGTTCTGGAGCACGTGCATCCATGCCCGGCATGATGGATACCATCCTCAACCTCGGTCTGAACGACGAGGTGGCCATGGGACTGGTTAAGAAGACCAACAATCCTCACTTCGTATACGATTCTTATCGCCGTTTCGTACAGATGTACGGTGACGTGGTACTCGGCATGAAGCCCGTCAACAAAGAAGACATCGACCCCTTCGAGGCCATCATCGAGAAGGTTAAGGAAGAGCAGGGTGTCGTACTCGACAAAGACCTCTCCGTAGAATCGCTCAAGAAACTGGTGGAACTCTTCAAGGCTGCCATCAAGGAGCAGACGGGACAGGACTTCCCTACCGACCCCATTGACCAGCTGTGGGGAGCTATCTGCGCCGTATTCCGTTCGTGGATGAACGAGCGCGCCATCCTCTACCGTAAGATGGAGGGCATTCCCGACGAGTGGGGCACGGCCGTCTCCGTCATGGCGATGGTGTTCGGCAATATGGGTGACACATCTGCCACGGGCGTCTGCTTCTCACGCGACGCAGGCAACGGCGAGAATCTCTTCAACGGCGAATACCTCATCAACGCCCAGGGCGAGGACGTGGTGGCAGGTATCCGTACTCCACAGCAGATTACCAAGATAGGCTCGCAACGTTGGGCCAAGCGTGCCGGCATCTCTGAGGAAGAGCGTGTGGCCAAGTATCCGTCTATGGAGGAGGCTATGCCCGAACTGTACAAGGAACTGGACGCCCTGCAGGACAAGCTGGAGCACCACTACCACGACATGCAGGACATGGAGTTCACCGTACAGGAAGGCAAGCTGTGGTTCCTGCAGACACGCAACGGAAAGCGTACGGGCACGGCTATGGTGAAGATTGCCATGGACTTGCTCCACGAGGGCATGATAGACGAGAAGACTGCCATCCTTCGCTGCGAACCTCAGAAGCTCGACGAACTGCTGCATCCTGTCTTCGACAAGCTCGCCCTCTCTAGGGCTAAGGTTATCACACAGGGATTGCCTGCCTCTCCAGGGGCTGCCTGCGGACAGATCGTGTTCCATGCCGACGATGCACAGGAGTGGCATGCTGACGGCAAGAAGGTGGTGATGGTGCGTATCGAAACATCTCCGGAAGACCTTGCCGGAATGTCGGCTGCCGAAGGTATCCTGACGGCACGCGGCGGTATGACGTCCCACGCTGCCGTGGTGGCTCGCGGTATGGGCAAGTGCTGCGTGTCGGGTGCCGGCAGCATCAACGTAGACTACAAGACCAAAACCGTAGAAATAGACGGCACTGTATACAAAGAGGGCGACTTCATCTCACTCAACGGCACTACAGGACAGGTCTATGCAGGACAGATAGAGACCAAGGCTGCCGAACTCTCCGGTGACTTCAAGGAACTCATGGACCTTTGCGACAAGTATACTAAGATGGAAATCCGCACCAATGCCGACACGCCCCATGACGCAGAGGTAGCACGCGCATTCGGTGCCAAGGGCATTGGTCTGACACGTACAGAGCACATGTTCTTCGACGACCAGAAGATTGTTGCCATGCGCGAGATGATTCTCGCTGATTCTGTTGGGGGACGCGAGAAAGCACTTGCCAAGCTGCTGCCCTACCAGATGACTGACTTCTACGGCATACTGAAGGCAATGGACGGTTGCCATGTTAACATCCGTTTGCTCGACCCGCCTCTCCACGAGTTTGTACCACACGACCTCGCAGGTCAAGAAACGATGGCAAGGGAGATGGGCGTAAGCGTTGCTGAGATACAGAAACGTGTCAACTCCCTGGCCGAGAACAACCCTATGCTCGGACACCGCGGCTGCCGCCTCGGCATTACCTTCCCCGAGATTACGGCGATGCAGACGCGAGCCATCCTCGGTGCTGCCTGCAAGTTGAAGCAGGAAGGGTATAATCCATGCCCAGAAATCATGGTTCCGCTTATCGGTACCGTGGCTGAGCTGAAGCAGCAGAAGGGCATTATCCAGGCTACCGCCAAGGAAGTGTTCGCTGAAACCGGCGTTGAGGTAGAGTTTGAAATTGGTACAATGATTGAGATTCCACGTGCAGCACTCACTGCCGGTCAGATAGCTGAAGAGGCGCAGTACTTCTCCTTCGGTACCAACGACCTCACGCAGATGACCTTCGGATACTCTCGCGACGACATCGCTTCCTTCCTCCCCGCATACATGGAAAAGAAAATTCTGAAGGTAGACCCGTTCCAGGTTCTCGACCAGGAGGGCGTGGGCCAGCTCATCAAAATGGCAGTGGAGAACGGCCGCAAGACCCGCCCCAACCTCCGCACGGGCATCTGCGGTGAGCATGGAGGCGAACCTTCATCCGTCAAGTTCTGTGCCAAGGTGGGCATGAACTATGCATCCTGCTCTCCGTTTAGAGTGCCCATAGCGCGACTTGCTGCGGCGCAGGCTGCCGTAGAGGAATAAACGCAAAAAACTGAATACCAGCAATATAAGTGGAAAGCCCCTGTAACAGAGTCCTTTCCACTTATCTTTATTTTATCAGAAATACCACTTGTTTGCTATAAATGATGATGATTGTTTTACCAATGTTTCGCAATTTCCGAGGGTGTGTTTTACCAATGTTTTACAACTTTTGGAGGTGGCAGAACTTTATATGAAAATGACAGAATAATAACAAATAAAAATATGGCAACATTCAAAAATTCACAGTGAGTCTTAGCCAGGAATATATCTATATACATAACGATTAAAATTGCATAAATAGGTGATTTATAAAGAAAATAGCTTGCAAGTTACGGAATTTTTCCGTAACTTTGCAAACAAATAGAATTGTATGGTAAGTAAATTAGCAAAGGAGCATGATAGACGCTCGAAACTTAGTGATTACTTGTATGGTGTATCAAATTGATTATTAGTGGTACTGGAATTGGAGGTCTCTCACCGATGGTAACTCATGAAGAAATGGGATTTTTCAATTATTTCTGCATCATTATGGGAAGTTTTGCGGCATACATTTTTGCGTATTGTGCTAATAGAATCATGAAGTATAATGAATAAACATAAATAAATATGGAAGCATTTGCATTGTTCTTAACAATAGGAGCCATTATAGGTACAAGTATGGCTATATGGTTCAACACCAAGTCTGGTCAAAGATGGATTGATAGCTTGTAAAACTAAAGTTTCCCACCCCCTCAAACGAGCCATTTGGACGGATTCCCATATTACAACAGCCATCTAATTCCCTTGTTTACAGCAGACTTGCCATTTTTGTATAACAAAAGTTAATTGTGGGCTAAGCCGCTGAAGAACAAGTACAATCTTTATCGAGGGCTTTCAGCATGCAAAAGATTTGGCCTGCCATTCCCTTGTCTGTGCAGATTGTTTTCATAGTCTCATGAAAGTCAATGTCCAACAAGGCGCAAAGCTGTCTTTACGCCATAGCGGAAATTAGTACAACAAATAAAAATATTTCAAGTTCAAGAGAAGAGGGAGCAAATAGGTAATTTTTAGGGGAAATAGCTTGCAAGTTACGGAATTTTTCCGTAACTTGCAAGGATAAAAAGTTAGAATGTTCTAAAGAAAAGATTTAATATGAGTGGAAAAATTTTGTTTACAAAAGATACATTCTTGACCGCTATGCGCAGGGAGAAAAAACGTAAGCAAGAATGGGAGGAGAGAATGAATAAAAAATTAGATGACTTGCAAGAACAATTAAAACTAGCCAAGGAATCTCACAAATACGAGATAGTATAATGAATGAACTTGATTTTAGCCGTATAAACTTATTCTTTCCATATCCTGTATGGAAAGAGGTGAGCACAATATTGCTTCATAGTTTTGAGGGATATTATCAAAAAACATTGAAGTATGGAAAAAATCATTGTTGATGTGGCGTGGTGCGGAAGTAACTTTGCAGGCTCATTGGGAGACAATGTGCCAGGGGCTGTCGTGTTCACTGCACCTACCTTCGAAGCCCTTCAGAAAGAGGCAAAGGAAAGTCTCACTTTTCATATAGAAGGACTTTTAGCGCACGGAGAAAACGTTCCTGAATGGCTAAAAAACGGTAACTATGAGTTTGTATATAACCATTTAGATGCAACTTTTTGAAGGCTTATGCACCTTACGTGTCTTTGGCTGCAATCAACCGAGCCTATGGCATTAATCAAGGGCTATTATAACAACTTAAATATGAATATGGAACTTGCAACATTATTTATGTTTATTGGTGCTGCTATTGGCACAGGTCTTGCGGTTTGGTCAAATACAAAATCGGGGAAGAAATGGCTGCAAAGTCTTTAAAACTCTAATAGAAGGAACTAATAAACAAATAACTAAACAGAGATAATGATCACACATTCTGATAAAAAGAAAGCAAAGAATAACGGGAACACTTCGACAAGTTGCAAGCGCCATATGCAGAAAGCCGCTTACATTATGGTTCTTTTCTGCCTGTTGGCAAGCGCCTTCACGGCAGAAGGCAAGTCACTGAAAGAGCTCTGGCACACCATGCCCGACTCGCTGGCACCATCACTCAACAGAAACCTGCGCATCGAGATGACCGACCTGCAGGACATGAAGGTAAAGGCGGAAGTTACCAATCTGCTGGGCGATACCAGTATTCTGGACACCCTTACCTCCAACTTTGCCCAAGTGCGTGTCAACAAGTCGTGCACCATCCAACTGAAAATGCTCCCAACTGCCAACGGCGACTCCATCGTCTGCATGGTCAAGACACTGGCTGCCCCTGAACGCGAAAGCGAGGTGTTCCTTTACGACCAAGAATGGCACGCACAGGACATGAGTCAGGCCTTTGGAGGGAAAAGCATAGACACATTGCCAGGCACACTCATCCAGAAACCAGACACTATGAGCGAGGAGCGTTTTGAGGAACTACAGAAAATGATAGAACCGAGAATGATGAGTGCCCTGCTCTTCGAACACGAAGATGCCATCGTCTTTTGCCTTTCTCTTCCACTTCTGTCAAATGAAGAAAAAAAGCATACAAGAGCTATCAGATTGCAAAGAAAGCTTAAGTGGAACGGTATTATCTTTAACGAAGGTTAAAGTTACACACTTTTTGCTCTTAAGAACTTGGAGGTAACGAATATTTTAGTACCTTTGCAACGTGTTTTTCATGGTATTAGATTATTAAGGTTAATAAAGATTGGTTGTCGTGAGACAATCAATCTTCTTTTTTTATACCCAACATGTTCGTCACTTTCCCCTATTTTGTGTAACTTTGCACCGAAACAACAAAAAAAATACACAACAAAGTATGATTAAAGCAATGATCTTGGCTGCGGCAACCCTTACCATGGGCAGTACGACAGCCGACGCAGGAATTATGATTGAGAAGAACAACATCAAGGTGGAAAACCACCTGATGACTCCCGAGGCACTCTGGGCCATGGGGCGCATCGGTGGCGCAGAGGCTTCGCCCAACGGCAAGCAGATAGTCTACCAGGTGGGCTACTACAGCGTGAAGGAGAACAAGAGCCACCAGATGCTCTTCGTGATGGACGCCAACGGAAAGAACCAGAAGGCACTTACCACCGACGACAAGAACGAGAGTGATGCCGCCTGGATTCAGGGCGGACAGAAGATCGCCTTCATCCGTGGCGGACAGCTCTGGAGCATGAATCCAGACGGCACAGGTCGCAAACAGCTCACCAAGGAGGATAAGGGAATAGAGGGTTTCAAGTTCTCACCCGACGGTAAGAAAGTGATTCTCATCAAGGAACTGCCCTACAACGGCACCATCCAGAAGAATCCCTCAGACCTGCCGCTCGCCACGGGTCGACTTGTGACAGACATGAACTACCGCCACTGGGACCACTACGTGGAGAGCATTCTGCATCCGTTCGTGGCCGATGTGACTGAGGACGGAACTATCAACGAGGGCGAGGACATTCTGAAGGACGAACCGTTCGAGTGCCCCATGGCTCCGTTCGGTGGCATCGAGCAGTTGGCATGGAGTCCCGACAGCAAGACCATCGCCTACACCTGTCGCAAGAAAGAGGGTGTAGCGTACGCCATCTCTACCGACTCCGACATCTACCTTTATAATATAGGTACGCGCGAGACGAAGAACCTCTGCAAGGAACCCGGCTACGTGGAGCCAAAGATAGATGCCACCAAGAGCATGCGTAACCAAGCCGTCAACAACCCGGAGAACCTGAAGAACAATCCCGGCTACGACACCAACCCACAGTTTTCTGCAGACGGCAAGTACATCGCCTGGCAGAGCATGGCACGCAACGGATATGAGAGCGACCGCAACCGCCTCTGCGTATACGAGATTGCCACCGGCAAGAAGAACTACGTGACGGAGAGTTTCGACAGCAACGTGGAGGGCTTCGTATGGAACAAAGACTCTAAGAGCTTTACTTTCATCGGCGTATGGCACGGTACGCTCAACCTCTACCAGACTAACCTTAAGGGCGAGGTGAAGCAGATAACCGATGAGTGGGCAGACTACGGCAGTGTGTCATTGGCAAACAACGGCAACAAGATTCTCGCCACCAAGGCAAGCATGAGCCATCCTACCGATATCTACATGGTAACTCCCGGCAAGGATGCCAAGAGCACCAAGGTGGAGCAGATTTCACACGAGAACGACCATATCCTCGGCCAACTGAACCTCGGCAAGTGTGAACAGCGATGGGTAAAGACATCAGACGGCAAGCAGATGCTGGTATGGATCATGCTGCCATCCAACTTCGACGCATCGAAGAAATACCCTACCCTCCTTTTCTGCGAGGGCGGTCCGCAGAGTCCCGTGAGCCAGTTTTGGAGCTACCGCTGGAACATTCAGATTATGGCGGCCAACGGTTATGTAGTGGTATTGCCCAACCGTCGCGGTCTTCCCGGATTCGGAAGCGAATGGAACGAGGAAATCTCAGGCGATTGGACAGGCCAGTGCATGAGCGACTACCTATCTGCCATCGATGATGCAGCCGCTAACCTCCCCTATGTAGACAAGGACCGACTGGGATGCGTAGGCGCCAGCTTCGGCGGTTTCTCCGTATATTACCTTGCCGGACACCACAACAAACGCTTCAAGGCTTTCCTCTCCCACGACGGAGCCTTCAACCTGGAGAGCATGTACACCGACACAGAGGAGGCTTGGTTCAGCAACTGGGAATACGATGACGCCTTCTGGAACAAGGACCAGACCGCCAATGCCAAGAAGACCTACGAGAACAGTCCCCATAAGTTCGTGGACAAGTGGGACACGCCTATCCTCTGCATCCACGGCGAGAAAGACTACCGCATCAACGCCAACCAGGGCATGGGAGCCTTCAATGCCGCCCGCATGCGTGGCATCCCCGCCGAACTTCTCATCTTCCCCGACGAGAACCACTGGGTACTGAAACCACAGAACGGAATCCTCTGGCAGCGTACCTTCTTCGGCTGGCTCGACAAGTGGCTGAAGAAAAGTAACTATTCAGCGAATAGTTTTAGCCTCCCATAAAACCGCATAGTATATTCCTT
>CAVKZC010000026.1:0-22235 GCA_963660455.1 Sphaerochaetaceae bacterium
TGAACCTCACGCTCGACTGGCTCTTCATCTTCCCGATGGGGATGGCGGTGAAGGGAGCGGCGGTTGCCACCTCTATTGCTTGCATCGTATGCGGACTGATGAGCCTTGCCTACTTCCTGTGGTTCTCTAACACACTGAAGTTCTACCGCCTAAGGCGAGCGTCACCTCACTCGTGCTTACCCTGCGCAATACGGGCTACATGATGAAGGTGGGGTCAGCTACCTTTCTCACAGAGATTGCCATGAGCATCACGATGATCTCGGGCAACTATATGTTTATGTCGATGCTCCACGAACAGGGTGTTGCCGCGTTCGCCATCGTGTGCTACCTATTCCCCGTCATCTTCTCGGTCAACAATGCCGTGGCACAGTCTGCCCAGCCCATCATCAGCTACAACTATGGTGCTGGCAATGAGGCGCGCGTGAACAGGGCACTGAGGGTATCGCTCTATGCCGCCGTGCTTTGCGGTGTGGGGGTGCTCGCCCTGTTGATTGTGTGCGACCAACTCATCGTGGGAGCCTTCCTGCGACCTACCGAACCCTCCTACGCCCTGGCGATAGACGGAATGCCATGGTTTGCCACCTGTTCGCTGTTCTTCGCTCTCAATGTGGCGTTTGTGGGCTACTATCAGAGCATCACCCAGGCCAAACTGGCGATGGTCTATACCGTGTTGCGTGGTATCGTCTTCGCCGTGTTGGGCTTCTTGACGCTTCCCCGCCTGCTCGGCACCATCGGACTATGGACGGCGATTCCTGCAGCGGAACTGCTCACGCTCTGCATCATCGTCTTAAGGCGTACCCTAAGAAAATCCGCGCACAATTAAAATTTCCTAACATTAGGGATGCTTTCATTCTACAAAAGCATAAGAGAAAAAGAGTAAAAACACTTCACACTACACCAAAATGGTATATATACTTAATTCACAACACATTAGGCGGGTGTAGTGTCATTCAGCACACTTCACCCACATTACACCACACTTCACCACTTTTTGAGAACCCGAAAAGGTATAAACACGAAAACCGACTGCCCCTTGTTGCCGGGTGTAGTGTGGTGCAGTGTGGGTGTAGTGTGAATCGGCACACTACACCTTGACAAACACCATGTAAGTCAACGTCTTAGACTTATTCCGGTGTAGTGTGTAGTCTAAAAGCGAAATTGGATGCCTATGCCCCACGTTGTTCTTAGCTGAGGCGCATATCCAAAGTTTGCCCCTCACTCAGCAACAAAGTGCCCAAGTATGGGCAGTTTGCTGCCGCTGTTGGGCAGCTAACCGAAACAGCACCGCTACTTTTCCTTCAGCAAGCCGTCGAGAAAAGAGTCGAGGTCTTCGCTCAACCCCTCCATAAGGTCGCCGCCCACGATAATGGTATCATCGTCGGCCAAATAGAGTTCGCCAAGATGCTCCTTGTCATCATCCTCGAGCACGATGCTGAAAGGCTTCAAGATACCCATTCCATCTACCAGACTGCTGTTCTTGCGCAACAGTTCGCGCAGAATCCTAGCCACTTCGGGATAGAAGTCCTCGTCCTTGTTGTCAATCCACTGGTCCACGACGCAACGCGTTATCTCTTGGTCGTCGTCGTCGAAAGCAAGAAGTTCTCCACCGTCCTGCGTCACACGCACATGGATGTCAGTAAATACGGATGGCTCCTCTGTAGGCGGGAACTTGTGGGACACCTTGGTAAAGAATCGTTCCACTTGCTGGGTAATCTGTTCTGTCAATTGCATGGTCTTGTTGTTTTGGGTTTATGGTGCGCTGCTTGGCTGCCCTGCGGGCGAGACTTCTCATATTTACGGACACCACAGCGTTCGCCATAGTGCAAAGATACACAAAAAAGGCAAATCGCAGTCATTCCTTAAGTTAAAGAAGTTAAAAGGTTGTATACTGCCCATCAGGTAGCCAGGAAATAGATGCCGGCAAGGATGGCGAGCACTATGATGCCGACCACAGCCTTAAACATGCAGGTGGCCACCTTCTTCACTATCAGAAAGCCCAGAATCAGCACGACAAGGCCGCAGGCGTAATATAAAAAATGTTCCATTTGTTTGTTATTGTTTTCTTTGGTTTGTCCAGAATAAAATGTCAATGGCACGGGTGCGTCCGTCACTTGAACAGTCTGCGGAATTCGACCGGTACAGGTGTCTCAAACTCCATGGGCTTGTGCGTTACGGGATGGTAGAAGCAGAGCACGTAGGCATGGAGGCATAGTCGGTGGCAAGGGTCGTCGCCATTGCCGTACTTGATGTCGCCGCACACGGGATGTCCCATATCGGCGGTATGCACACGTATCTGGTTCTTGCGCCCAGTCTCGAGGCGGAACTCCACCAGCGAATGATCCACCGTGCGGGCAAGAGTATGGAAATGGGTGACGGCATATTTGCCACCGTTGTCCGTAGGACTACTGTAGGTGATGTATGCCTTGTTGTCCTTCAACCAGTTGGCCACAGTTCCCTCGTCCTCCTCCATCTCTCCCGACACCACAGCCACATAGCGACGGTCGTACACCGTGCCGTGCCAGTCTTGTTCCAAGGCCAGTTCGGTCTGCTTGTCCTTTGCATAGATCATGAGCCCAGAGGTATCGCGGTCCAACCGGTGCACCACATGCGCCTGGCAATGTTGCCGCGTCTTATTGAAGTATTCGTCGAGCACTGTCTTCACATTGAGCGTAGAATGCCCGGCAGCCATACTGAGAATACCCACGGCCTTCTCCACCACCACCAGGTAGCGATCCTCGTACACTATCTTCAGGTATCGGCTCTTGAACGTGTCGTTGTTCTTTTTCGTCCTGCTCACAGCCACCTTCATGCCGGGCTTCAGGGGAAAGTCGAAACGGGTCACCGTCTTGCCGTCCACCCTGATGCCGCGCCCCTGCAGGGTCTGCTTCACCTTGGTACGGCTCTGCCCTTTCACGTTGGCCAGCAGCCATTCCAGCAATGGCGCCCCTTTCTCTACGGTGTACGTATCATACTCCGCAGGGGCACCATAGCCGCATTGCCGACCTGCATTGTTTTGCCATCTGTTACTTTGATGTGACATATTCAGTATTGCATTTTGAGATACAAAAGTACGTCTTTTTAACAAGACAACCAAAAACGGCTATCTTTTTAACTAAAAATTAAGCAAGTTTCAATGGCGAAGCATTGGCATTCAAATATTTTTTCGTAACTTTGCAGACAAATTGGAATAACACGCAATGACCCAACGCGAAGACAAGGACAGAATAAAGGCAGCAAGAGAGAATCTCGGGAAGTATTTCTACGAACTCTCCAAGTCTTGTTTCATGATTATGGTAGCGGGAAATGCCGTAACGATTATCACGGAACAGAAATTTACTTATTATAACATCCTGCTGATTCTAACTGGAATCTTCATGGCTTGGGGATTTGCACATTTGGCTAATTATACACTAACAAAGAAATAATTATGGAAGCATTGGCTATTACATATTGCATACTGAGCGTTTTTATGGCAGGCTTACTTTATTGGTTTCATTCCCCACAAGGAACGAAGTGGCTCAAGCATTTAGACGATTAATCTATATAGAAATACGAAATAACAAATAAATGATTACAGTAACAAATCTTGCAATCCAATTCGGAAAAAGAGTACTTTACAAAGATGTGAACCTCAAGTTCACACACGGTAACATATATGGTGTCATCGGTGCCAACGGCGCTGGAAAATCCACCTTACTCAAGGCCATCAGCGGCGAGTTGGAGCCCAACAAGGGAACAGTGGAGATGGGACCGGGCGAACGCCTCTCCGTACTGGAGCAGGACCACTTCAAGTATGACGAATACCGCGTCATGGACACCGTGCTCATGGGCCACCAGCCCCTCTGGGAGAACATGAAGGAGCGCGAGCGTCTCTACGCCAAGCCAGAAATGACAGAAGAGGACGGCAACCGCGCTGCCGACCTGGAGTTGAAGTTTGCCGAGATGAACGGATGGGAGGCCGAAAGCAATGCCGCCCAACTACTGCAGAACCTCGGCGTGAAGGAAGAGCTGCACGACAAACTCGTGGGCGAGTTGTCCAACACTGAGAAGGTGCGCGTAATGTTGGCTAAAGCGCTCTTCGGAAACCCCGACAACCTGTTGCTCGACGAGCCTACCAACGACCTTGACCTCGACACCGTGGAGTGGCTCGAGGAATACCTCAGCAACATTGAGCAGACCGTCCTCGTGGTGTCACACGACCGTCACTTCCTCGATGCCGTGAGCACGCAGACCGTAGACATAGACTTCGGTAAGGTGACGATGTTCGCTGGCAACTACTCTTTCTGGTACGAGAGTTCACAGTTGGCTCTGCGTCAGGCCCAGAACCAGAAGATGAAGGCCGAGGAGAAGAAGAAGCAACTCGAGGAATTCATACGCCGATTCTCTGCCAACGTAGCCAAGAGCAAACAGACCACATCGCGCAAAAAGATGCTGGAGAAGCTGAACGTGGAGGAAATCAGACCCTCAAGCCGCAAGTACCCCGGCATCATCTTCCAGATGGAGCGCGAACCGGGTAACCAGATTCTCGAGGTGGAGGGACTGAAGGCTTTGGACGAGGACGGAAGCGTACTGTTCGACAACGTGAACTTCAACATCGAGAAAGGCGAGAAAGTTGTCTTCCTCTCTCATAATCCCAAGGCAATGACGGCCCTCTTCGAAATCATCAACGGCAACCGCAAAGCCGATGCCGGCGAATACAAATGGGGCGTCACCATCACCACAGCCTACCTGCCGCTCGACAACACTGAATTCTTCCAGAGCGACAAAAACCTCGTAGACTGGTTGAGCCAGTACGGACCGGGCAACGAAGTGGCCATGAAGGGCTACCTGGGGCGTATGCTCTTCAGCGGTGAGGAGGTGTTGAAGAAGGTGAACGTACTCTCGGGAGGTGAGAAGATGAGATGTATGATAGCGCGCATGCAGTTGCAGAACGCCAACTGCTTGATTCTCGACACGCCTACCAACCACCTCGACCTCGAGAGCATCCAGGCATTCAACAACAACCTGGTCAACTTCAAGGGCAACGTGCTCTTCGCCAGCCACGACCACGAGTTCATCAACACCGTGGCTAACCGCATCATAGAGCTCACGCCATCTGGCACTATCGACAAGCTCATGTCGTACGACGAATACATCTACGACGAAGCCATCAAGGAGCAGAAAGCCAAGATGTACGGCGCGCAGTAACTGCGATGCCACAAAGAACATAAAAAAATACCACCGCGTGCCAGCCTCCCGTTAAGGTTGGCACGTTTCTTGATAATATATAATGTGGAAAATACTTAAAAAGAAAACAAAGACTATGGCTACAGAAAAGGAAATAAACATAGAAGAAGCAAAGGCCAAGGCCGGATGCAACGACGCGCAGACCGCAGACCAGGGCAACGAGAATGTTGCTGCTGACAGTGAGGCATGCCAAGAAACTGACAAAATGGCAAACGAAGGCGAGAGCACTGCCAGTGAGGCAGAGAAACCGGAGGAGTCGCCCCTGCAGAAAGCCGAGCGCGAACTCGAGGAGGCCAAGAAGCAGTTGCTCTACAAGACCGCCGAGTTTGAGAACTATCGCAAGAGAACACTCAAAGAGAAGGCCGAACTGATACTCAACGGAGGCGAAAAGACCATAGCCGCCATCCTGCCCGTGCTCGACGATTTCGAGAGGGCACTTGCCGACAAGAGCGAAGACCCCGCTGTCATCAAGGAAGGCATGCAGATGATACACAACAAATTCTGCAAGGCACTGGAAAGCCTCGGCGTGAAGAAGATTGAGACACAAGACCAGGACTTCGACACCGACTACCACGAAGCCATCGCCATGGTACCCGGCATGGGAGACGAGAAGAAAGGAAAGGTGATAGACTGCGTGCAGACTGGATACACACTGAACGAGAAGGTGATACGCCACGCCAAGGTGGCCGTAGGACAATAAAAGAAGCATAGTATCCATACATTTTTGACAATCGACAATGGCCAAAAGAGACTACTACGAGGTGCTGGGAGTCGCAAAGACAGCATCAGACGACGAGATAAAGAAGGCTTACCGAAAGATAGCCATCAAGTATCACCCCGACCGCAACCCGGGCAACCAGGAAGCCGAAGAGAAATTCAAGGAGGCGGCAGAAGCCTACGATGTATTGCGCGACCCACAGAAGCGCCAACAATACGACCAGTTCGGGTTTGACGGCCCACAGGGAGGCTTCGGAGGCTTCGGCGGCGGTGCCGGCATGAACATGGATGACATCTTCTCCATGTTCGGCGACATCTTCGGCGGACATGCCAGCGGATTCGGATTCGGAGGAGGCAACACTACGCGTCAGTACCAGGGTGGAGACCTGCGCGTAAGGGTAAAGCTCACGCTGCAGGAAATTGCCACCGGCGTAACCAAGAAGTTCAAGATACACAAGGACATCACCTGCGAGGCATGCCACGGTACAGGATGCGAAGGCGGCACTCAGCCAGAGACGTGTACCACCTGCCACGGCTCGGGCGTTACTATAAAGACCGTGAGGAGCATGTTCGGCATGATGCAGACACAGGTCCCCTGCCCCACATGTAACGGTGAAGGCACCATCATCAAGAACAAGTGTAAGCAGTGCCACGGAGACGGAGTCGTGAAGGGCGACGAAGTGGTGGAAATCAACATCCCCGCAGGCGTGGAGGAAGGCATGTGCGTTACCGTAAGAGGTAAGGGCAACGCCGGCAAGCACAATGGTGTGAACGGAGACATACAGGTCATCATATCCGAAGAGAAGAGCGACACCTTCGAGCGCAACGGGCAAGACCTCTACTACAATCTCGTGCTCGACTTCACTACCGCCACACTGGGCGGAGAGGTGGAGGTTCCTACCATAGACGGCAGTACCAAGATAAAGATAGAACCGGGCACGCAGCCTGGCAAGCAGATACGCTTGCGCGGAAAAGGTCTACCAGCCGTACAGGGCTACGGCTACGGCAAGGGAGACATCATCGTAAACGTGACCGTGTTCGTACCTACCACACTCAGCAAAGAGGAGAAACAGCTCGTCATGAAATTCAAGGAATGCGAGAACTTCAAGGCCGACAACGCCACGAAGAAGTCGCTATTCGAAAGTTTCAAGAATCTCTTCAAATAGAAGACTGCTGATTTCTCTGCCGAAAAGCTGACACACGAAAGAAAACGAAATAGACCATAAGAAAGGAGCAACATCCTGTCTCTGACAAGAGAAGGATATGCTCCTTTTTCTTTTCCAAAAGTATGGCATTTATTGCCCACAAAACCAACAAGACCATCATGAACTATCAGGAAACCATAGACTATCTCTTCCACAGCACTCCGGTATTTGAAAAGACAGGAGCCTCGGCATACAAACCCGGACTGCAGACCACACACCTGTTGGATGCCCACTTCGGGCATCCGCACACCTGCTACAAGACTATCCATGTGGCAGGAACCAACGGCAAGGGGTCGTGCTCACACACCCTCGCCTCCATCCTGCAGGCCGACGGATACAAGGTGGGGCTATACACCTCGCCACACCTCGTAGACTTCAGGGAACGCATACGCATCAACGGAGAAATGATACCCGAGGAGTACGTCGTCGACTTTGTGGAAAAGGAACGTACTTTCTTCGAACCCCTCCACTGCTCGTTCTTCGAACTGACAACGGCACTCGCGTTCAAGTACTTTGCCGACAAGAGGGTCGACATTGCTGTCATAGAGGTAGGGCTCGGAGGCAGACTCGACTGCACCAACATCATCACGCCGCTGCTCTCCGTCATCACCAACATCAGCATGGACCACACGCAGTTTCTCGGCAATACGCCAGCACTTATTGCCGCCGAGAAGGCCGGCATCATCAAACCACATGTACCCGTAGTGGTGGGAGAATACACCGCCGAGACACGCCCAGTATTCACCGCACGGGCACAAGAGCAGGAAGCCACCATTGTCTTTGCACAGGATGAAGAGAACCGGGAAGTGACCTCCGTAAGCCACGATGCAGACCACCTTATATACAACACACGCCACTGGGGTACGCTGTGCGGTGACCTGCGCGGGGCCTACCAACAAGCCAACATGAACACCATCCTCAACGCTGCGGACATACTCTCCAGCACAGGCATCATACGCGACAGGAACTCTGTAACCAGAGGCGTGGCACGAGTAGGGCAATCTACCGGACTGATGGGGCGCTGGCAGACAATAAGCCACGAGCCACTCGTCATCTGCGACACCGGGCATAACGTGGCAGGATGGGAATATCTGGCACAACAGATAAAGGCACAACCGTGCCGAACGCTGCACATCGTCTTCGGCATGGTGGACGACAAGGACGTGCGCACCGTCATGGACATGTTGCCCAAGGAGGCCTCTTATTACTGGACACAGGCAGACTCCAAACGCGCCATACCTGCCGAGACTATAGGGCAATACGGCAGGGAGAGAAACCTACACGGCACACCCTACCCCACCGTCAGCGAAGCCTACAACGCAGCCGTAAAGAAGGCCGCAAAAGACGACTTCATCTTCGTGGGAGGGTCAAGCTACGTGGTGGGAGACTTTCTCGCCAAGTCTGTTTTTTAAGTTTTTTAAATCAATAAGTCATAAAAACATTTGTTGCAATCATTTTTTTTTATTTACTTTGCAACTACATAACTTTAAAACGACAGAATAACTTAAATCAACGACTATGAATACAGAACCGACAAACAAGTGTGGTCTGAAAAGAGAAGATTTTCAGACCACGGTAAACGGAAAGCAGACAGACCTGTTTATACTCAAGAACAACAAGGGGAACGAGGTGGCTGTAACCAACTACGGTGGAGCCATAGTAGCCATTATGATGCCTGACAAGGACGGCAACTATGCCAACCTCATACAGGGACACGACAACATCCATGACGTCATCCATTCGCCGGAACCATTCCTCAGCGTACTCATCGGCCGCTACGGCAACCGTATCAAGGAGGGTAAGTTCACACTCCACGGCAAGCAGTACCAGCTGGCATGCAACGATGGCCCCAACCATCTGCACGGAGGTCCTACAGGTTTCCACTGCCACGTTTGGGATGCCACAAAGATGGGCGAAAACGCCATCGTGCTGAAATACACAAGCCCATACGGTGAAGAAGGTTTCACGGGCGAACTGAACGTATGGGTGGCCTACACCTTTACGGATGACAACGAGTTGGTTATCAAGTACCAGGCCACTACCAACAAGCTCACCATCGTCAACCTTACCCACCATGCCTTCTTCTCGATCCAGGGCATCGCCAACCCCACACCTTCTATCAACGACATCGTGTGCCAGGTCAACGCAGACTTCTATCTGCCCATCGACAAGGTGTCTATCCCTACAGGCGAAATTCTCAAGGTGGAAGGTACTCCGTTCGATTTCCGTACACCCAAGCCCATCGGCCAAGACATCGATGCCGACCACGAGCAGATCAAGAACGGACAGGGATTCGACCACAACTATGTACTCAACAAGACCGAGGAGGGCGAGCTGAGTTTCGCTGCCAAGATCAAGGACCCCGCAAGCGGACGCACCATGGAAGTGTACACCACCGAACCGGGTCTGCAGATGTACACAGGCAACTTCCTGGCCGGCATCTCCGGACAGCATGGGGCCACATTCCCACGCCGCAGTGCCGTATGCTTTGAGGCACAGCACTTCCCCGACACACCCAACAGACCTTACTTCCCAAGCGTAAGGCTCAAGCCGGGCGATACCTACACACAGAAGACAATCTATAAGTTTGGCGTGGAAAAATAATTTTCACGGCCATACGACTATACAAGGAGTGGATGCTAAACGACATCCACTCTCTTTTGTATGTTTCGGCTAACTTTGTATGTTTCAACAGTACAGTGAAGAACTATAACTTTATCAACTAACTCATAACACCAACCATCAGAAATATGGAAAACCAAAAACAAAACGGCAACATCATCGCCATCATCACGATGATGTTCCTCTACGCCATGATTTCGTTCGTGACAAATCTGGCAGCCCCTATCGGAGTAATCTGGAAGAATGTGTTTGCTGACAGCGGCAGTGCCAACATGATAGGCATGCTCGGCAACGCCATGAACTTCCTGGCCTATCTCTTCATGGGCATCCCTGCAGGCAAGTTGCTTACCAAGATAGGCTACAAGAAGACAGCCCTCGCTGGTATTGCTACCGGATTTGTGGGCGTATTCATACAGTTCCTCTCCGGCAAGTTCGGCACGGACATCTCAGGCTTCTCAGTGTACCTCTTCGGTGCTTTTATCTCGGGCTTTGCCGTCTGCATCCTCAACACGGTGGTAAACCCTATGCTCAACCTGCTCGGCGGTGGTGGTAACCGCGGTAACCAGTTGAACCTCATCGGTGGAACGCTCAACAGCTTGTCTGGTACTTTAACGCCTATGCTCGTGGGTGCCCTCATCGGCGAGGTGACCAAGAACACGCAGATGGTAGACGTCAACCTTGTATTGTACATCGCCTTGGCTGTATTCGCAGCTGCCTTCGTGGTACTCAACTTCATCCCCATCAAAGACCCCGAGATGGGCAAGACTACAGCAGAGACAGTGTTCGAACACTCTCCCTGGGCTTTCCGCCACTTCAACCTCGGCGTAATCGCCATCTTCGTATATGTAGGCGTAGAGGTCGGCATTCCCGGAACACTCAACTTCTACATCTCAGACACTACAGCCAATGGTGGCGGATTCGTGAACGGTGCCGTTCTGGCCAACGCAGCCGCCATCGGTGGTTTCGTAGCAGGTACCTACTGGCTCCTCATGCTGGCTGGCCGACTCCTCTCCAGCTTCATTGCCGACAAGGTGTCAAGCCGCGCCATGATGATTGCAGCCAACAGCATCGGCATCATCTTTATACTTTTAGCTGTCGCACTCGGCAAGACAACGACCATCGATATGCCCGTATTCACTGGCTCTTCTTTCCAGATGGTGACAGTGCCCATCGCTGCCATGTTCCTCGTGCTCTGCGGTCTCTGCACATCCATCATGTGGGCTTCCATCTTCAATCTGGCCACCGAAGGACTGGGCAAATACACGGCTCAGGCATCCGGTATATTCATGATGATGGTAGTGGGCGGTGGACTGATGCCGCTGGTACAGAACTTCATCGCAGACAAGGCTGGCTATATGATAAGCTATATAGTGCCGCTTGTTTCCATGGCATACATGCTGTACTATGCCCTGCTCGGCTGCAAAAACATCAACAAGGACATTCCTGTAGACTAATTTCTAACCTAGTAATGACAAAAGAATAAGTGGGACATGTTCCACCTATTTTTAACTTATTACCTAAATACTGAAAAACTATGGATATTGAAAAAGTAAGAAGCCGTTTCATCAAGCACTTCGACGGCAAGACCGGCAACATCTACATGTCGCCAGGACGCATCAACCTCATTGGTGAGCATACCGACTATAACGGCGGGTTTGTATTCCCCGGTGCCGTAGACAAGGGCATCATGGCAGAGATACGCCCCAACGGAACCAACACCGTCATGCTCTACTCCATCGACCTCAAGGACCGCGTAGAGTTCAAGGTGGACGACCCACAGGGGCCACGCGCTTCATGGGCACGCTACATCTACGGCGTATGCCAGGAGATGAAAGCCCTCGGCGTAGAAGTGAAAGGATTCAACGCTGCCTTCTATGGCGATGTACCTCTTGGTGCAGGAATGTCTTCTTCCGCTGCCCTTGAGAGCTGCTTCGCTTTCGCCCTGAACGACCTCTTCGGCGATAACAAGGTTTCTAAATGGGATCTTGTATTGGCAGGACAGGCCACGGAGCACAAGTATGTAGGTGTGAACTGTGGTATCATGGATCAGTTTGCCTCCGTCTTCGGCAAGGAAGGAAAACTGATGCGCCTCGACTGCAATAGCCGCGAATTCGAATACTTCCCCTTCGAGCCGAAGGGCTATCGTCTCTGCCTTGTCAACTCCAAGGTTAAACACGAGCTGGCAGGTTCCCCCTACAACGACCGCCGCAACTCGTGCGAGAACGTGGTTAATCACATTGCTGCCAAGCATCCGGAAGCTAAGTTTGAGACACTGCGCGACTGTACTTGGGAACAGCTCGAGGAGGTTCGCGCTGAAGTGGGCGAAGAAGACTACAGCCGTGCACACTTTGTACTCGGTGAGAAAGACCGCGTGCTGGCCGTATGCGACGCTCTCGAAAAGGGCGACTACGAGACTGTAGGTCAGAAGATGTACGAGACCCACTATGGTCTGAGCAAGGAATACGAGGTGAGCTGTGAGGAACTCGACTTCCTCAACGACGTGGCCAAGGAGGACGGTGTGACGGGAAGCCGTATCATGGGCGGCGGCTTCGGTGGATGCACCATCAACCTGGTAAAGGATGACATCTATGATTCTTTCGTTGCCGATGTCAAGGCCAAATTCTGCGCCAAGTACGGCCATGAGCCAGAGGTCTATCCCGTGGTCATCTCTGAAGGCTCACACAAGGTGTGCTGAAACGACAACGAAACAGAACCATGAGACCGTGAAAGTCTGATGTTACATAACAGGAGGATGCATTCATAGAATGATGCATCCTCCTTTTTTAATATAGAAGCGGCAGATTTCACATTGCTTTTATTGGACGTTTGCAAAAAAAAGAATAACTTTGCAGTAAATTGACAACAAGTAGCAAACAACACTACAGACATCCCTAAAAAGAAGAACGCTCATGAAAAAAACATTTATCCTGACAGCTCTAACCGTTTCTCTCTTCCTCTGCGGATGCCAGAAAAGCGAAGACCGCGAAGAGGTACTAAAAGTGCTCAACTGGGCCGACTACATTGACGAAGACGTCCTCGCCAACTTCCCGGAATGGTACAAGCAGCAGACCGGGAAGAATATACGAGTGGAATACGAAACTTTCGACATCAACGAGGAACTGCTCGGCAAGATAGAAGACAACCACGAAGACTATGATGCCGTATGCCCGTCAGAATATGTCATCGAGCACTTGCTGCGCAAGAACCTCATACAACCCATCGATACTGCATTTGGACAAACCCCCAACTATCTGCACAATGTATCTCCCTACATCGTAAAACTGATAGACGGCATGAGCAATTCGGGACGTATAGCCCACGAATACGCTGTACCTTTCATGTGGGGCACGTGCGGCATACTATACAACAAGGAGTATGTACCACAAAAGGACGCACAGACCTGGACTTCGTTGTGGAGCCCGACCTATCGCGGCAAACTGCTTATGGTGGATGCTTACCGCGACTGCTACGGCATCGCTCTGATCTATGCCCACCGCAAAGAACTGAAAGAAGTGAAATTTACCGTCAACCAATTGCTTAACGACTTCTCCCCACAGGCGATAGCCACCGCCGAGAAAGCACTTACCGCACTTAAACCCAACGTAAAGGAATGGGCAGCCGACTTCAACGAGAAGGTATTCGCTCGGTACATGGGACAAATCAACATGGTATGGAGCGGAGACGCTGCATGGGCCATGGCGCTGGCTGCACCCTTGGGAATAGACTTAGACTACGAAGTGCCTAAAGAGGGCAGCAATGTGTGGGTAGACGGATGGGTAATTCCCAAATATGCCGCCAATCCCAAAGCCGCCTCTTATTTCATCAATTACCTCTGCCAAGGCTATGTGGCCGTGGCCAACATGAAAGCGGCCAAATACCTCAGTTGCGTAGCCAACAAAAAAGTGCTCAAGGACATGACCGACGAGGATGCGTACAGGGAAGGACGCGACCTGTCTTATTTCTTTGGCTGGGAAGGAAGAGACGCCCATCTCAACCCCGTCCTTTATCCGGACAGCAGTGTATTGGCAAGGTGTGCCCTGATGCACGATGCCGTAGACCATACTGCAGAAATTCATAGCATGTGGGAAAAACTCATGAAAAACGAGAGCGGCAAACGTGCCAAACACGAAACGGCCGAGCACGACACCAAATGGCATATGGGTCGTATCTGGTGACGCATTCATGCTCGGTCTGATTAGTTTTCCGCATAAACGAAGAAAAACTTACAAGAAAACGAAAAAAACAGTCAAAAGATTTGGCGGAAAGAGAAAAAAGCATTACCTTTGCAATCGCTTTTGAAAAGATAAAGCTTCGGGTGGTTACCAGAGTGGCCAAATGGGGCAGACTGTAAATCTGCTGGTTATACCTTCGGTGGTTCGAATCCATCACCACCCACTTTTCCCAACATAACTCATATTCATATCCATGACCGCTGAAAGGCGGTCTTTTTTTTTGTTATACTTACAACAAAAGGGTGTGACACACGTCCTTACAACAAAAGGGTGTGACACAAGCCACACCCTTTCCATTTTTACTTCAAGTTAAATACGAATCTTACCAAAGCTCGAGACGCTCGCTCTCGGGAATGAACATCTTGTCACCCTTCTTCACACCGAAAGCCTCGTACCAGGCAGCAATGTGAGGCAAGGCACCATTGACACGCCACTCGCCCAGCGCATGCGGGTCACGCTTCACGCGGTTGCGTATCTCCTTCTCCGTGATGTTCTGTCCCCACACACCAGCGTAGGCGATGAAGAAGCGCTGTTCGGGCGTAAAGCCATCCTTGTTCTTGAGCGGCTTCTTGGCTGTAGCCTTCTTCAAGGCATTGAAGGCAACCATCAGACCACCATGGTCGGCAAGGTTCTCGCCAAGGGTAAAGCGTCCGTTGGCATTGAGATCAGGCAACACCTTGATGTTGCTGAAGAAGTCGGCATAGAGGTCGGCACGCTTCTCAAAGCCCTTGGCATCATTGGGCGTCCACCAGTCTTTCATGTTACCGTCGGCATCATACTGTCGCCCCTGGTCGTCGAAGCCATGGGTCATCTCATGACCGATAACCACACCGATAGCACCATAGTTGAATGCCTCGTCGGCCTTGGGGTCGAAGAAAGGATACTGAAGGATACCGGCAGGGAAACAAATCTCGTTGGTGGTAGGATTGTAGTAGGCATTGACGGTCTGCGGTGTCATGTGCCACTCGTCACGGTCTACGGGCTTGCCCGCCTTCTCGTTGATATGCTTGTCGTGAGCAAACTTGCGGCATGCCATCACGTTCTCGTAGAAACTCTTCGTGGGGTCGATGTCAAGACTGCTGTAGTCTGTCCACTTGTTGGGATAACCTATCTTTACATAGAACTTGTCCAACTTGTTGTGGGCAGCAGCTTTTGTGGTGTCGCTCATCCATGTCTGCGCATCGATACGTTCACCAAGACTAACCTGCAGGTTATGCACCAGAGTCTCCATCTGTTTCTTGGACGACTCGGGGAAGTAGCGTTTGCAGTACATTCTGCCGAGAGCCTCACCCATCTGACTTTGCACCTGGTTGGTAGCGCGTTTCCAGAGGGGATAGTCCTCCTGACGTCCACTCATCGTCTTTCCGAAGAAGTCGAAGTTGGCCTCACGTATCTCGTCTGTAAGATAAGCACTTGAACTTGAGATAACATCCCACTCCATGAGAGCCTTCAAGGTGCTGGCATCCTCTGCTGCAGTAATCTTGTCAAGGCCTGCCATGAAAGAAGGCTGACCTACGATCATCTCCTGCAGATATTCACTCTTGATGCCCTCTGCGTTGGCCATCTGCTCCAGGTTCAGATTAGGATAATTCTGCTGGAACTCCTTCAGGGTCATTTTGTTATAGTTGGCCTGCGGATCACGCAGTTCGGTCATGCTCTTGGAAACAAGAGCCACCATTGTCTCGTGCTGGAACACAGCATGAGCCTTCTTCTGTGCATCACGGGCAGAGAAGCCGTAGAGCTGGAACATCTTTTCGATATACTTCTTGAAAGCCTCACGAATGGCCACGGTAGCCTCATCGTTGTTCACATAATAGTCTTTCTGTCCGAGTGTAAGTCCACCCTGATACACATTAAAGATATTCATGGTGACATTCTTCTCGTCGGCACCGAAACCACCGCCATAGCAGACACCATAACCCTCAGCAGCATACTTCAGCTGCAATTTCTTCAGGTCGTCCTTGGTCTTGGCAGCCTCCATCTCGTCGAGAATGGACTTGACAGGAGCAATGCCAGCCTTGTTGCGGGTCTCCACGTCGAGAGCCTGCTTGTAGAAGTCAGACAACTTCTGCTCGATGGTTCCCTTCTTGTAGCTCTTCTTCTGCAACTCCGAAAGAATGTCGTTGATGCGCTTGTTGTTGTCTTCCTGCAACTGGTCGAAGCTACCGAAGCGGCTGTAGGCAGCAGGCAGGGGATGGTTCTTCTGCCATCCACCTGTGGCAAACTGGTAGAAGTCTTCTGAAGGCTTCACCGTCTTGTCAAGATTTTCCATGACAAGTCCCGATTTGTTCTGTGCATCGACACCGAGCGGCATAGCTGCCAGCATCATCATCGGGAGAATCGTTTTAATGTTCATCATACTCATTTGTTAATATGTTAATCATTCAATGTTGTTTCGTTGTAATAAAGGAGTTAAGGAGTTAAAGAGGTAAAGAGGTAAGGAGGTAAGGAGGTAAGGAGTTAAGGAGTTAAGGAGTTAAGGAGTTAAGACAACAGCGTTTGCAATTGAATTCTTCACTCTTTACTTGTGTGGGCGTATATTTTCTTTTTACTTTTTTACCTTTTTACCCTTTTACCTTTAAACTGCCTTTTTACCTTTCCTTTAAACAGCACTCGCTTGCTCCAGTGCCTCGGAGAGCACAAGCCATTGGTCGTTCTCCTCGTCGAGTTTCTTCATGAGTGAGGTATACTCAGTCACGAGTTGCATGTCGGTGGCATTTTCGGGTTTCATGAGCAGGGCGTCTATCTCTGCCTTCCGTTTTTCGAGGGAGGCAATGCGCTGTTCACACTCCTTCACGGCTTTCTCCGCCTTGCGTAACTTCTTCTGTTGTTCCTTGCGTTCGGCATAGTTCTGCTTGTTGCCTTGGGCTGCAGAAGACGCAGAAGATGAAGCCTGATCTGACCGGCTCTCTACAGAGGATGCCGCAGGCGATGTACTTGCATTTTTCGAGCCTTCATCATCCTTTCTTGCAGTCAAAGCCTGCTCCACACTCTCAGCGTTATGGGCACGCAGATAGTCGTAGATGCCTCCGAGATGCTCGCGTACACTTCCCCCGGCAAACTCATACACCTTGTCAACAAGACCATCAAGAAACTCGCGGTCGTGACTCACAATGATTGCCGTACCGTCGAAAGCCTTGATGGCCTCCTTCAGTACATCCTTCGACTGCATATCGAGGTGATTGGTAGGCTCGTCGAGAATAAGGAAGTTGACAGGTTCGAGGAGCAAGCGTATCATAGCCAGACGGCTACGCTCACCACCACTGAGCACCTTGACATATTTTTCAGATGTCTCACCACCGAACATGAACGCTCCCAACAAGTCGTTGATGCGAAGGCGCATCTCGCCCGTCGCCACACGGTCAATGGTGTCATAGATGGTGATATTCTCGTCGAGCAACTGAGCCTGGTTTTGTGCAAAATAGCCTATCTGGACATTGTGTCCAACCTTCAGATTGCCCTCAAAAGGTATCTCGCCCATGATGCACTTCACGAGTGTAGACTTACCCTCGCCGTTCTTGCCCACAAAGGCAACCTTTTCGCCTCGTCTGATAGTAAGGTTGACATGGCTGAAAACGGTATGTTCGCCGTAGTCCTTGCGCACCTCGTCACAGATGACAGGATAGTCTCCACTACGCAGGCAGGGAGGGAACTTGAGATGCATCTGTTTGTTGTCCACCTCGTCCACTTCTATGGGCACTATCTTTTCCAGTTGCTTGATACGGCTCTGCACCTGCACCGCCTTGGTAGGTTTATAGCGGAACCGCTCTATGAAGTCCTTGATATCGGCTATCTCCTTCTGCTGGTTTTCGTAGGCACGCAACTGCTGTTCGCGCCTCTCCTGCCGGAGCACGACATACTGGTCGTACTTCACACGGTAGTCTTCCACCCTGCCGCAGGTTATCTCCAGCGTGCGGTTGGTCACATTATTGATAAAGGCACGGTCGTGACTCACCAGCACCACGGCCTTGGCACTCTGCGCCAAGAACTGCTCCAGCCACTGTATACTCTCGATGTCGAGATGGTTGGTAGGCTCGTCGAGGAGCAACACGTCGGGTTTCTGGAGGAGGATCTTGGCCAGTTCGATACGCATGCGCCACCCGCCCGAAAACTCCCTCGTAGGACGTTCGAAGTCGGTACGCAGGAATCCCAAGCCACAGAGCGTACGTTCTATCTCGGCCTCGTAGTTTTCGCCTCCCATCATCATATACCGTTCGTGTTCCTGGGTAAACTTCTCCACAAGGCGCGCATAGTCATCGCTCTCATAGTCGGTACGCTCGGCCATTTCCTGTTGCATGCGGTCGAGCCGTTCCTTCATCTGGGTGTTGTGGGCAAAAGCCTTGCGTGTCTCTTCCTTTACGGTGGTGTCGTCTTGCAGCTTCATCACCTGCGGAAGGTAACCTATGGTAGTGTCGTTGGGCACGGCCACAGTACCACCGGTAGGCTTCTGCAGTCCACAGAGTATCTTCAGCATGGTCGACTTCCCCGCTCCGTTCTTTCCAACAAGGGCTATACGGTCACGTTCGTTGATGACAAAACTCACGTCATGAAACAGGGGTTTCACGCCAAACTCAACCTTCAATCTTTCTACCGAAATCATTTTTTAGTCTTTTCACATGTACACGCACTGGCACCAAGTCATTAGGGGGTGTCCCTAAAAAGCAACCCTTTAAGAAAAAGGAGATGTCCCTAAAAGGCAGCCCTTTAAGAAAAAGGGATGTCCCTAAAAAGGCAGCCCTTTAAGAAAAAGGACTGCCCCTATGCCGGATATTGTCAACATGTACAATATGTATAATCCATGATTGTCTTTCCTGAGAAACCGGAATCGTAGACGATTTCGTTTCCTATTTACTTAATGATGCCTTCCTCTAGGAAAATCTGCTTCAGGATGACAACAGCCTTCTCCACCTGCTCCTTGGTATGGGTAGCCATCAGTGCGAAACGCACCAATGTATCCTGTGGAGCACATGCGGGAGGAATGACGGGGTTGATAAACACACCACGGTCATATGCCTTCTTTGTTACGAGGAACGTCTTGTTGGCATCACGCACATAGAGCGGGATGATGGGGCTTTCCGTCTCACCTATCTCGAAACCTTCCTCGCGGAAACGCTTCAGTGCATAGTTGGTAACATCCCAAAGGTTCTCGAAACGCTCAGGCTCATTCTGGATGATGTGGAGCGCCTCAAGCGCAGCAGCTGTGGCAGCAGGTGTATTCGATGCACTGAAGATATAGGTACGGCAACTATGGCGGAGGAAATTGATGGTATCCTTGTCAGATGCGATAAAACCGCCGATGGAAGCCAGACTCTTAGAGAAGGTACCCATGATGAGGTCTACCTCGTCTGTCAATCCGAAGTGGTCGCATACACCGCGTCCCTGCTTGCCAAACACGCCAAGGCCATGTGCCTCGTCCACCATGATGGAGCAATTGTACTTATGCTTCAACTCTACGATAGCAGGCAGGTTGGCGAGGTCACCCTCCATAGAGAACACACCGTCCACCACAATCAGCTTCACAGCCTCGTGAGGCAGGTTCTTGAGCACGCGCTCCAAGTCCTCCATGTCGTTGTGCTTGTAGTGCAACTGTGTCGCGAAGGAGAGACGGCGTCCGTCAACGATGGAAGCATGGTCACGGTCATCGCAGATGATATAGTCATTGCGGCCTACGACACAAGCCAAAACACCCTGATTGACAGAGAAACCGGTTGAGAAGCACAGCGTCTCGTCCTTGTGCATAAATTCTGCCAGTTCCTTCTCCAACTGCACGTGAAGGTCGAGCGTACCATTGAGGAAACGACTGCCTGCACACCCAGAGCCATACTTGTCGAGAGCAGCCTTGGCTGCATCTATGACACGCTGGTCGTTGGTAAGTCCCTGGTAAGCATTGGAACCGAACATAAGTATCTTGTGACCGTCGATATCTGTTACCTCAGTCATCTGCTTACTTGTGATCTCACGGAAATAAGGATACACGCCGGCCTCCATATATTTCTGTGGTTCACGATAATTCTTGTATCTTTCCTGTAATTGTCCCATTATTAATAGGTATACTTTTTGGTTTCTTATATTTCAAGGTGCAAAGATACAAAAAAAGAGCAATAAACCATGTTTTTTTTTAAGAAAGTTGAATTTTAGCGTTTTTTTAGTGCTTCAAAATGTGTTTTTATTCTAATTTTATTACTTTTGCAACAACATTTCAAGAACCTTATCCATCTCAAAACGACAACGATGAAGAAGAAGATAGTTTTCATCATGAACCCTATCTCGGGTACGGCCAGCAAAGCGACCATCCCACATCTGATAGACAACACGCTGGACAAGACGCTCTTCGACTACGAAATCAGGACTACCGAGCGGGCTGGCCATGCTTCGGAGATTGCCACCGAGGCTAAGGACAACCATGTAGACATCGTCGTAGCCGTAGGAGGCGACGGCACCGTAAACGAGGTGGCCCGTGCCATCGTGCATTCCCATACAGCCCTGGGCATACTGCCTTGCGGGTCGGGCAACGGTCTGGCGCGTCACCTCATGCTACCCATGAACCTGAAGAAGAGCATCGACATCATCAACCGCTGTGAGATACACGATCTTGACTATGGCGTGATTAACGGATATCCTTTCTTCTGCACATGCGGCATGGGGTTTGATGCTTTCGTCAGCATGAAGTTTGCCGAAAGCGGCAAGCGCGGCCCCATCAGTTATGCCGAGAACGTTCTGCGAGAGGGTCTGAAATACAAGCCCGAAACCTATACGCTGGAGGACGAGACCGGCACCAAGCAGTACAAGGCATTCCTCATCTCATGCGCCAATGCTTCTCAGTACGGCAACAATGCCTACATCGCACCGCAGGCTTCGATGAGAGACGGTCTCATGGATGTCATCATCATGGAACCGTTCGACGTGATAGAAGCTCCGCAGGTAAGTTTCGACATGTTCAACAAGACATTGGACAAGCACTCCAAGATAAAGACTTTCCGTTGTAAGAAGTTGCACATCAGCCGCAAATCGCCCGGTGTCATCCACTATGACGGTGACCCCGTAATGACTGGAGCCGACATCGACGTACACCTGGAAGAGAAAGGCATCAAGATGATTGTAAACCCTGATGCCGACAAGAGTGCCCGCAAGCCCAACATGGTGCAGTCGGCCTTTGCCGATTTTTTCAACGACATCAACAACGTGCGACAGGACATCAGCCGCCAGGGCAAGAAGATTGAAGCCCTGAGCAAACTGGTGCAGAACAAACTGAACCTCTAAAGGCGTGTCCTCTTTTTTCAGAACACGCCTTTAGACAAATTTCTATTCTTCATCTCTCAGCTTCGGCAAGGAGATGTGGTACTTCACAGCCACCAGGCGTATGGCACAGACCACGACAAAGGCTGCCACTGCCGTGATGAAGAGGTTTACACCGAGCGCCGAAAGTCCCCAATAGACAACACCGCCGAGAATACACGCCATGGCATAGATTTCCTTTCTGAAGATGACAGGCTCCTCGTTGAGCAGGATGTCGCGGATAACACCTCCCGCCGCACCGGTTACACACCCCATGATGATAGCCACCCAGAAGGGCAAGCCACAGGCAAGCGTCTTCTGTATGCCGGCGATATTGAAGAGGGCAAGTCCCAAGGTGTCGAAAAGAAACCAGGTATTGTCAAGCCGTTTCAGATAACTGTGGAAGACGATCACTACCCCTTGCGCCAAGAGCGTACAGACAAGATAAATGGGACTGAGCATCCAGAACGGACGCACACCGAGCATCACGTCACGTATGGTTCCGCCACCAATGGCCACAGCCACTCCGCAGACAAAACCACCCAACCAGTCGTAACGCTTGCTTGCCGCCAGTCTGATTCCCGAAAGGGCGAAGGCAAATGTTCCGACAAACTCTATGAACCTCAACAGATTCGAAACAAATACAGGATCTTGACTTATCATTGTTCTATTATGTTTTTAAGGAGTTTTTTTCGAGGAGTTAAGAGAAGTTAGAGGGACAACAGCTTTTGTGGCGTATGCCCTCTTTTTACCTTTTTACTTTTTACCCTTTTACCTTTAATCGGCCTTTTTAGTGATGATTAAAAATAACATGGTACAGTTTGCGCCCTTTTGCTCAGAGCGCCCTGAAAGGGCAACCTGCTCATAGCCCAGGGCAACGCCCTGGGTATACGAGGCGTTTATGTGCGCCCTGTAAGGGCAAAAGCGCTATGATACGCTGATTGTTGTAGCGCTTTTG
>CAVKZC010000027.1:0-21653 GCA_963660455.1 Sphaerochaetaceae bacterium
GCTTCTGCCCTTTCAGGGCGTGTAGGGGAAATGTACCACTATTTTTATTCTACCAACATCTTCTTGGTTGATGTGGTGTTGCCACATGTAGCCTTGACGATGACTGCGCCATGATAGCCCTTAACGGGAACCGTCACTGTGCCGTCGGCAGTAGCAGTGCCGAGCAACATACCAGCCACACTGTAAACCTGTGCGGTGGTCTCGCCAACACCCTTCACCATGACCTTGCCGTTCTGGGCAGAGATGCTGAGGGAAGCATTGTCGGCAGTAGCGTCCTGGATGCCGGTAGGTACGACGTCTGTCATTTTCACCACCACGGCGTTGATGAGTTCGTCGGTGTTGCCGTCGAATACCATGAAGGCAATCTTGCCGTTCTCCGTTTCTGATATCTGGTCGGGATAAGTAAGGTCGAGTGTTACACTATATTCCTCACCTGCCTCGAACGCCTGTGGGAATCCTGCGTTGGTACCCGAGAAGCTGCTACCCCAGTAGCTGCGTACTACGTCGTCCTCTGAAACGTTGGGCACTGATGCATAAGCATACTTACCGCCCTTGCCCCACTCTCCGAAGATTGGATCGGTCTGTATACGCAAGGCATTCTCCTGGGTATAGACTATTTTGTCTTCCATAGCCACACCGAACACGTTGATGTACTGGTTCTTCATGTTGAGCGCAGACTTGAGCTGCAGGGTGACGTTCAACTTATTGGTGGTCTCGTCATAGGTAATCTTCGGAACAGACACACCGAGGTAGGTAGGCTTGTTCAGTTCTGCAGCTACCTTGTCGCTCCAGAGTTTGCCCTCATGGCTGAATGTATAGTCACCCTCATCGTCCTGTGCCAAAGGATAGGAGATGTTACCGTCGCGCTGGATGATGGCAGTAGGTGCACCACTCAGACCGAGGTATGAAGTATAGCCAGAAAGTCCGCTTCCGTATGGGTCGCCTGTGTAGGTATGGATTGACACAGGGATAAACTGGTCGCCATAGAGTTGCTTCAGGTGTTCTATCGTGACGAGGCCCTCAGGGCAGTACTGGCAGGTGAAGCCAGTCATTTCCTCCAGCACCACGCGCTTTGTCGGTTCGAAGCTGAGGTCCTTGATGCTGCTCTTCAGGATGTCGGTGTAGTCATCGAGCTTCACGTCGATGGTGAAGTTGTTGGTGTTACCCACCGTAAGTGGCAATGGCTTGCTGAACGCGAACTCCACCTTGTTGCCCTTCTTCAGGCTGAGGTCGCTCGCGCTGTAAGTATCTACCACGTTACCGTCGGCATCCTTCAGGGTGAGCGTCATGCTGTGGTAAACATCGTCATCGGAGTTAACGGTCAGAGCACCCTTGATGGCAATCTCGCTCTTGTTGACTACCGAAGAGGCGTTGTTGAGCGACATGAGGTACTTCAGGTTGCGGCGCACGAGCACGCTGTCCACGAAGATGGCACTCTGGTCTTTGTTGTTGTTCCAGAAACCGATGTACACCTTCTTGCCGGCATACTTGCCGAGGTCTACCGTATAGTCGGTAAACTCGCCGTCAAGACCGTCCTCTGTATCACCGATGTTGAGTTCAAAAGCAGTCACGTCGCCCTCTGCCTTCATCGACTCGATGCGAGGGGTACCAAAGTAACTGAGGTTCTCGTCGTGTGGCCAAACCACGATGCGCAACGTGTCCTTCTTGTCGTCGCGATAGCTCTGTGCCTTGAAGGTCAAGGTGGTGTAGGCATCGGGGATGGTGAGCTGCGGTATGATCATCCAGTCGTCGCTCTGACCTGCAGGGTCGTACATAGAGGTAGAGCAAGCATAATACTTGGTAGTAGAACTGCTCTCACGGATGGAGAAGTTCCAAGGCTGGTTGTCTGCATCGAACTCCCACTTCTTCATCTCGGTGTTAGGCATATTGTGGTCACCCTCGTAGCGGATGAAGTTCTTGAGGGCAGAAGAAGGATCGGTAAAGTCTTCAGAGAAGAGTGTAGCGTCACTGGTAGAAATCTGGCGCTCGTAAGAGCCCTTGAAGTGGAGCACAAGCTCCTTGTTGCCTGTATCTGTAGAGCCAGACATGTCGGTCAGCGAACCGGCTGCAAGCACCACCTTGTACTCACCACCACTGTAGAGGTACTGGGTAGCGGAAGGAACCAGAGCAACCATGCTGTTGTCGCTTCTTGCCACCACACTAAGACTGCAGATGGTCTTCTCCGTGTCGCCGTCTACCTGAATCAGAGAGGCAGAAGCGTTCTTGGAGACGAGCACCTTGGTATCGGGAGTGAGGTAGATGGGCATACTGCTGTTGTCGATGCGCGCAATCTCGGCATTGTCTTCAGGGAATACCTTCACGATGTTGACAGGCTCGTCTGCCCTACCCTTGTACTCAAGGGTGATGGCACCGTTGGTCTTGTTCTCGTTCTTGGCAAGTGCAATCTTGCCGGCAGGAATCTCCACGGTGTACTTCTCGCCCGGTGTCATCGCTGTGGCGCGGAAGGTAACAACCAACTGTCGCTTGCTGCTGCCGTTGAGGTAGAAGGCCATGGAGTTTCGGACGGTGTTTCCGTCCTTGTCCTTCAGGATGGCACTCTTCTTGTCACCGAGCACCGTGATGTCGTTGTTGAAGGTGAGGTAGATGGACTCCATCCATGCATACTCCGAACCAGAGGCAGGAGAAGCAGAGTAGTCCTTGAGCAGGTCGATAGCGTCGCAAGCCTCGGAGATAGCCTCCGGCATGGTGACGATGTAGCTCTCGCCCTGAGGCGACACCATGGAGCAGAGAATCTTTCCGTCGTTGGAGGCGCTCCACAAGGAACCTGTATTGTCAAAGCCTGTATACTCGGTATAGTCCAGGCCGTAACGCTGCTGCATAATCTGAGAGAAGGGATACCACACGTTACCAGTCATCACCTGCCACTCGCGTACAGGAGAGGAGGATGGACTGGCTGCATAGATGTTACCCTCGTTGTCCACACCGTCCACCATGAGGTCGTTCTCCTCGGTAGAGTTGAAGTAGGTGTAGGTACCTGTCTCCATGTTCAGAATCAATGGGAACAACTCGTCGTTCTGGGTACGGATGGTACCAGCCACGTACTTGCCGTTGCCACTGATGACTACACCACCCTCCATCTGGAGGAAGTCGGAAGGTGCATTCTCGCCTGTTCCCTTCTTACCAAACTTGAAGTAGGTCTGGTTCTGGCGGTCGTATACATAACTGATGGGAGCATAGCTCTGGTTGCCGTAGATGGCGATGTAACGGCCGTCGGCAGAAATCTGGGTGAATGCCTCCTGCTGGGGATAAGCCTCGCCCTTCTCGGTCTTGTCCATCTCCATGACAGGCTTGCCGGGAGTCTCTACGATCTTACCCGTAGTGAGGTCCCACAGCACGCCCTCGGAAACAGAGTTCCAGGCATCGTTCACATTACTCTCGGCTGTACCTACGGCATACTTGCCATCAGGTGTCACACAACTGACAACTGCAGAGGTCTTACCTTCAGGCATAGGTAACTCGGTCCATGTCATGGTCGACTTGGTCCAATAGCCCGGCTTGCCGGTGTAGTAACCGTCGGAGGTAAATGAGCCACCGAAGCCACCTACCAGGATGTTGCCGTCGTCGGTGATGTCGCACACCTGATACTCGCCCATGGCATCCTCGTCATCCTCATCGTCGGTACGTACAATCGTGTACTTGCCCGTCGACATGTCGAGGATGCGGATGTAGCCATTGGCCAACTGCTCGTTGGTGGCACCTTTCACTATCGCCCACTTTCCGTTGTCGGAAAGGACGGTGGCGATGGCATAGTCCTTGAACTTCTGATAGATGAAGGTGGGCTTTGCCGTCGTCTGTGCCACAGCCTCAACGGCAAACGCCGTCAAGACAACAAGCAGAGAAAACAATGTTGCTAATCTTCTCATAAATGATTAAATTATAATTTTTATTGATATTTGTCTTTTTACTTGAGCAAGACCTTCGCTGTCTTGACGCTTCCGTCGGAGAGCACCTGCTTCTGCACGTACACGCCGTGAGAAGGAGACGCTACCTTGCGGCCTGTGAGGTCGAAGTAGGTGGTCTGCGCAGAAGTGGCAGCAACGGCAGAGTTGATGCCTGCAGCACCCTTGATGAAGTTGACGGTAACGCTGGGGCCTTCCACTACGTCGTAAACATCTTTACTTTCGGCATCGGTCTTGGTTGCGTTCAGAGTACCAATCTTGATGGTGAACTTCACCGTGGCTGTACCGTCACCCTTAAAGAACCACTCACCTGCCAAGTCATTCACAGCATGTTTCTTGACTACGGGCAAGTTAATGCGGTTACCGCTGGCACTCAGCATCGGGGTGTAATATGTCCCCAAGGCATCGTAGGTTTTGCAAGTTGAAAAACAGCACTGTACACAACCATTGTCCAACTTCAGTATCTCATAGTCTATCTGCACACGCTTGCCGTTGTCTGTGGTGTTCTCCACGCCCAAGCCTGTACCGATGTACGCTTCTTGAAAACCGTCATCGGTAATGGTCGATACATTGATGACGGCACCGTCTTCCACTTCGCCAGTCTTATTGACGTCTTCGTCTATCGTCACAAATCTGACATCTGTGTTCTTCTGTGCGAAAAGGCTTGTTGCACCGAGAAGCAGTGCGAAAGCGATTGAGTAAAATTTCTTCATTGTTATTTATTTCCTTTTTATTCTCTAATGAAAAATACTTGGTACAAATTGTTTTCTACTTAGTGCGCCCTGAAAGGGCAACCTGCACATAGCCCAGGGCAACGCCCTGGGTAAGCAAGTGGTTAACGTGCGCCCTGTAAGGGCAAAAGCGCTAAAACATCATGCGCGTGGTAGCGCTTTTGCCCTTACAGGGCGACATTCTCCCTCGCATCACAACCCAGGGTGATGCCCTGGGCTAGGCGCTTTTGCCCTTTCAGGGCGTGCAGGGGATATGTACCAAATCTTTTTTCTATTATTTGATGATTTTCTTTCCGTTGATAATATAAAGTCCCTTTGGCAACTTGTGGAAATCGGTACCGAGGTACTGCCCGTTGATGCCATAGATGGCATTCGACTGGTTGCTGTCTGCCTCGACGCTGTGGATACCGTCTGACACATTGTTGTTCTTGAACTTGAACGAGATGGTGCCGTCGGCATTCTGCGTGATGTCGGTGATTTCCTTGTTCAGCAGGTAAGTGCCGTCACTGTTGGTATGGATGAGCGTGGCGGCAGGAGTAGTGGTGTTACCGAAGCTGTTGTTGCCGCCATAGGGATAGAGGTCGCCCTCTACATCCGTTACCGTTCTCTCCTTCGAGTTGTCGGCAGGCACAATGAAGCAATGCTCCTTGTAGGTGTTGACATTGTTGGCGGTCCAAGCCTCCTCGTCATAGTCGACATGGGTAATCATGAGGCCGGCAGCATAGAGTGCGGCATCGCACCCCGTCTTCTGACGGTTCTCCAGGAGGAAGTACTCGTTGCGGTCACCATCATTATATATAATATAGGTGTCACCGCCCTCGGAGAGAGGTTTCATGTTTGTCACCTCGGTGTCAGACTTCAGTTCGATGGGCTGCTTCCAACCGCAGTACATACGCTCGAAGGCAGTGTAACCGGCAGGAGTGAAGCCACCGTTGAGGTAGTTGCCCATGTTCATCACGTCCCATACGTAGGTGCCGTAGTAGAGCGAGGTAGACCCGAAGGAACCCTTGTCATACATGTCGGGGAGTCCGAGACAGTGGGAGAACTCATGGCACATGGTACCGATGCCGTCGAGTACATTGTCAACACCCAGTTCGTTGCTGCAGGCAAAGGACTCGATGGTGACGCCATCCATCTGGAACGGAGCCTGGTCGGTTCCTTGGGCTTTGAGACTTCCTTCCTGTGGCCAGATGAGCCCGGTGTCGGCACCGTTGACGTTCTGTCCCTGTCCGGCATAGAGGATATAGACCAAGTCAACCTTTCCGTCACCGTCCATGTCATAGTCGGAAAAGTTCACGTCGCCGTCTGCCTTGCGGCAAGCATCATATACGAACTTACCCAACATGACATCCTGTACGCCATCTTTGTCTTCTCCGTATTGGTTGTAGGCATTGCCCAGCTTATAGGGCCCCACCACATCGAAGTTGAACTCAAACTGCCCCTCGCTCTGCGCATAGAAGTAATCATATACGCTCTCGGTGAAACCTGTGGCAGGGTCGGAGAAGTTCTTCTCGTTTGCCACGCGGTCATAGAACTCACGTGCATTCTCCGTGGAGAACGACACGGCAGGAGTATTGGTGTGTTTTCGTGCGGGGAACTCCACCAATATAATCAAGCCTTTCTTCTTCCCCACATACGTGCCCGGTTGGGCAGGCGCAGCGAAGGAAGAAGAAACGCCCAACATCAAAGATAAAGCAATCAAAAACCGTTTCATAACCGTTCTTTTATTTGGAATTATCTTTTCTTAAAACACCGTTTGAACACTATTCAACGACCACCTTGGCGGTCTTGCCGTTGGAGTACTTCACGATGTTGACACCCTTGACAGGAGCAGACAACTGCATGCCGTCGAGCGAGTAACGAGCCACCTCGTGTACATCCTCTACATCTACCAAGCCCTGCTTGATGGCGGAAGTGGTGCTCTCGCCAATATTGCAAGTGTTGGCATTGGTAACCCATGCATCGGTGATAGATGTGGTAAATGTACTGTTCTCATACTTGATAGGACGGCTGATGAATGCCACCACGTGCATCACCTTCTTCTTGGTGATGGTGATATCCTCAGGGATGGTCACCTCATAGTTCTTCTCGTAGGAAGTGCCGTCCCAAGAGATCGCATCGCCCAACTCGCCGCTGACAAACATACGGAGCACGTCGTTGTTCTCGTAACGGTATGTCGTTGTAGAACCTACCACCTGGTCGCCCTTCTGGCTGTCCTGTGTCAGATAGACGGTAAGCACTGCATCATCGCCCATCACCTTCTTGAAATCGCTTACGTTCTGACCATACACCTTGATGTTCAACTTGCGAGTGTCGCTGTCGTAAGTGGTAGCGATATCCACCGTGGCAAAGGCAGGATAGTCGTAGTTGGAAGCGTCGATGACATTGCTGCTAAGCAACTGGGCAACACTGGCAGCATAGGAATCAGTATAGTCGGTACGGATGGCAATGCGCTCGTCTGAGTTGTAGAGACTGTTGCAATAATAGCGGTTGAAGGATGCGGAAGGAACGCGAGATGCACTGAAGCTAATCAAGGCTGCGCTCTCATCCAAAGCCCACTCATCTTCAGCTGACGTCAGACTGGCATGCACGCCTACCTTCACGAGGTCGTCACGCAACTTGCTCAGCTCTGCCAACACATTGTCGCCATAAGAGCAGTATGCACCTGCCTGAGAGGTAAAGAACTCCACGAGCTGCTTCTGGCGGCTGAAGCTGGTGGTATAAGGAACGAAAGAAGTAGAAACCTCATCGTCCTGCATCGAGTTGACATCAGTAGGAATCTCACCGTTCAGTTTCTTTACATAGAGGGAGAGATTGCCCACCTTGCCTATGGTCAGCGTATCGGGAGTATCTATGGTCACGGTCAGGTCTGCACCGTCAGTTGTGATAGTATTGTCATAGTTCAGCTCAGCCACCTCCGTACCATTCACCTTTACGCCAAACTGGGCAGAAGTGATGTCGTCAGAAAAACTCGTGCAAGTGAAACCGAGCGTTGTCTTGCCACCACTCTGGATATAACGTGGAGCACGCAGGTCGGAGAGAGTAGCATCCACAATATGGAAGCCACCGTCCTTTTCTACGATACACTGCACGCTCAACGCACCATAGGTAGTACCCAATGTTCCCCATTGCTCCACACCTGTATCTGCATTCTTTCCATAGATATAAAGTACAGGGTTGGTGCTCAGGTATGCAGTAGAAACAGGGTATACGTCGGCAGTCTGAGTAAACTCAAAACCAATCATGAAGGCTGCAATGTTCGAACCGTCCACATTGATGGTGTAGGGATTGTCGAGGGTAACAGTATTCCAGCCTACCTGAGGAGTGTCACCAGCCTGAGAAACCACTTCGTCTTCAATGTTAGCAATGCCGTCCTTGTTAGAGATAGCGTTGACATACACACGGGGAGAAGTGACATTGTCACACACGGCATAACGGATGGCTACAATCTTGCCACCGTTGAACTTCACTGCCTGTGGATAATCTACAATGACACCGGCCTTAAAGGTACCTTCGCCGAAGCTAATACCAGAATTGGCTTCCTGGCATTCATCTGTGTAATAAGGGCCCATGTAGTGCTGGTTGTCTGCCAAACCGTTAGAGGCGGCACGGGCAACAGGCGACTTGGCCTTGGTGGTAGAAACGGATGCCAGAGGCTTGGCCGTCATGCGGGCAACAGCCTCCTTGTAAGTAGGCACCTGGAGTGTGGGGGCTACTTTACCAACCTGTGCCATCGAGGCAGAGGCAAGCAGCATAGCCGAAAATGTGAGTAGAGCTCTGTTCATAACTTTTTATCTTAAACGTTTAATTTATTCTTCTGATTCTGATTCGGGGGTGTTGTCGGTAGCTGTGGGCAGCAACGGAACAAGCTCCGTCTGCTTGACACCGTCGCCGTTGAAGACAAACACGACAAAGCTGATGTTCTTGGCTACCCAACTGTCGTCTATGGAAACCAGGAAGTCTTCGCTGACGAGCTTGTTGGCATCCAGCGCGATGGCCTTGCCGTCACGGTCGGTCACCGTGGTGCGGAACACGTGGTTGTGTACATACTTTGTGTTGGTCTTGCCCGTAGGCATGACCTGCGGACTGACGATGGAGTCTTCGATGACCCACACCTGCAACTTGGCATCTGTCACAGCCTCCGAACTGCTGACATCTACCGAAAGGCGTGCCTGCCTGCTGGTCTCATTGTAAAGTACAGACGGGGCAATCGTCACGGTGGTGGTATCTTTCAGGGCTGCCGTTACGCGGGCATTCAATATTCCGTTGTCACTGGTGATTCCTGTGCGGTCTATGTTGAGACTGGGCTGCTGTTGCACCTGCTGCTGGTTATAATAGTAATTGCCCGTCTCCGTGGTAAGGGGCAGGAGCGTGCCGTCGGCTTTCTTGCCGAAAGCTCCACTGTACAGTCCAACGGCTATCACCTTCGTGTTGCCATAGGTTTCCTGCAGTTCGTGGATAGCATCCGAAGCATCAGGGCAGTTGCGGCAAAGCTGTCCGGTGAAGTCCTCGATGAGCACATGCTTGCTCACCTCCACGGGTGCCACGTAGATAAGGCGGTCGCCCTCGGCGATGTTGTCGCACGATGCCAAGCCCAGAGCCATGGCAATAGCCGCCAAACTATAAGATATCTTTTTCATATTTATATTCATCGCCTTTAGAAGTTATAGTTATAGGAAATGGTGACACCCTTGCTGGCAGGTACCCAGCGGCACACACCGCCCGAGCAGTTGTAACCGGCACGTGTACGACCGTAACCCACCTGCAGGCGATGGGCACCCGTATTGAAGGTGACGTAGCCCTGGTAATAGTGGATGTGGGTAGAGCCGTTGTTGTACATGTCGGAGAGGGTGAACATCCAGTGGGGAAGGAGCGAAAACTCAAGGAGTCCGTACATCCAGTCGCCCTGGTCTTCTGCCGTGTTGAGGTACTGCAGCTCGCCACGGAGCGTATATTTGCTGTTGAAACGGTACTTGCCCTCGGCAATGTAGATGTCGGAGTGTACCATGCCGCCCTCGCCCTCAACAACAGTCTTGTTGTAGAACTGGTTCATGTACATGAGGTTGAGCGTGAAGGAACGGCTGAACTTCTTGCCTATCTGGAAGTTCAGGTCCTGGTAATAGGTCTGGTCGCCCCACTTCCAGAACGCTGACCCATAGCCCGACGTACCTGCTGCCGCCTTCTCCTCAGGGCGGTCGAGGGCATGGACATGCGAGAAGTTGACCTTCAGGTCGGTTCCGTACTTGCCGCCGAGGAACGTGTTGCGCTTGAACTTATAGCCCAACTCTGCCTGGTAAGCCCACTCACCGTCGGGATGGGTGGCGTAGGGATAGAGGGCTGCAAGGGCATAGGTATGCTCCATGGTGAAGGCAGGCAGATGGTTGATGAACGAAGATGTACCCGTCATCGAGCGTTTGCTGCGGAACGACATGTAGTCGCTGCGCTTGGCCTGGAGGAGGAGGCTCATGCCTCGCTTGCTGTAGGTGGCAGAGAGCATCGCCACATGACCCTTGCGGAAGATGTAGTTGTTGTCAAAGGACGGGTCGTCGGTCTTCCACGCATACTCGCCCAGGATGCCGAAGTCGCCCACATGCAGGTTGGCGCGCACGTCGAAGGCATTCACATACTTGGGCACATTCACCATGTGGGTGGGGTCTGCCATGATGTCTTCCTTCTTCTCGTACTTGTTGACCCACGAAGCACCGACTGTGAGGTAGGTGTTGTGCTCTGCCATGCCGTGTATCCACTGGTCGAGGTTCATCTCTACATCAGCACCGACAATCTTTCCCTTGTTGTGGCTCCAGTAACGGCGCTGGCGACCAGCCAATGCCTTGAAGGTAAGTCCGTTTATGGGTTTTACCTTCACGCGGGCACCGAGCAGTGAGTTGTCGATACCGAGGCTACGCTCCTCGTAGGTGCGGAGGATGAAGCCAGAACCGAACTGCTCGTAGAAGTCACCCACGGTAAGTTCCACTTTGTCGGAGCTGTGGAACTTGATGTACCAATAGGGAACGCCCCATCCCTTGAAGTCGTTCTCGAAACCGGGGAGCGGATGCTGGTTGTACTCGAAGCGCAGACCGGCATCCAGGTTGTTGCTCTGGAGGTTGAGGTCGACGTAGGTGTTGGTACGTGCCCAGTCGCTGCCCTTCTCGGAGTTGATCTCCGTGTCAGTCTGGGGAATGAGGATATCGCTCTGTATGCTACCGGTAAGGACGGGCTTATGACTGGAAACGGCAACGCTCTTGCTGCCGTTCTCCTCTTGGGCAACGGCAGCAAGAGACATCAGTGCACTTGCCAGTGTAGTGTAAAGTCGTATGTTCATAAAGACAATTATTCAGCTTTCAACAATTCCCTGACCTTCTCGATCAGTTCTTCCTCAGCACCGTCGGTATATCCGTTGTGCTTGTAGACTATCTTTCCCTTGCCGTCAACGATGAGGGTATAGGGAATCATCTGTACACCGAGGGCACGCTTGAACTCGCCGTTGGGGTCGAGCAGCACCTCGTAAGGCCAACCGTGGTTGTCGACGAGGGGCTTCACCTTATTGATATTCTGTGCCTGGTCGATGGACACGGCAATGACTTTTACGCCTGTCTCCTTCTGCCAGTCTTCATAGACATCGGCAATGGCGGTAAGCTCGCGGTTGCAGGGCTTGCACCAAGTGGCGAAGAAGTCGATGATGAACGGCTTGCCACCATTAGACAGGGTGTCGGTGGTGACGGTCTTGCCGTCTATACTCTTCAATGTTACTGCGGGGACCTGTGCCTCTGCCAGTGTGCAGAGCGCTACGGTCATTATCAGTGTCAGCAATATTCTTTTCATAATCGTATGGGATTAATGATTATTTACTTGTTTTCTTATACAGTTTGGGCGAATACATGAAAGCGAGCTCCTTGCCTGTCTTGTTGGTGGAGACTGGCGTGTCCTTCACACGGAACTGCGCTATCATGAAGGCATCGAAAGGTGTCTCCTCACCCATGAGCTTGTAGGCGTAGCCCTTGAAGGCGGCACCCTCTGCCGTCTCTGCATCCTTGAGGGAGGCAGACACGAGACCGGTCAGGTTGTAGAATGCCACGTAGCTCTGCTCGCCCGTCTTGCCGTCCTTGTCGAGGAAGAGCATGTAGGCGTAGTTGCTGCCTACATTGCCGAGGAACTGACCGCTCTGGATATTGAGCGCATAGTTGTCGGAATCGAAGGTGACGGGAACAACCATCGTGTAGCCTGCTACGTTCATGATGAGACTGTCGCCCTTCAGGGTGGCCGCCAGGTCTACGTCTTCCTCCTCGTCATCGTCATAATAAGAGAAGGTGTAGCTGCCTTCCACGTCCTTGGCATACTCGTACTGGGTAACGAGGATGGAGTCGGCAAAGTCGGCATAGCCCAACTTCACATAGCCTGAGCGCAGACTGCCTGTCTCGTTCTTCTCCACATCGAGGGTAAAGGAAGAACCGCTTACTGTGGCCTTCACCCAGTCGGGGCACGAGAGCACCTGCGGCTCAATGGTGGTGTTCATGTCGTAGACAGTGGTGTAGGCATCGTCGCTCGTGAGCTTCAGGTCTTCGCCCTTGATGACGAAGACGAGTCCCTGCTGGGATACGTTGACGAGGATGGAGTCGTTGGCCGACTTCTTGATGACGAGCTTGGCGTTGCGCGACTCGATGGATGAGTTCTGCGTGGCAGAGAAGTTGACCGTGTTGCCGTTGGTAGAGACCGTAAGCCAGTCGGTGCTGTTGGTGTAGGCTGCTACCGGGGTGCAGTCTACCACCACGCTACCCTCTTCTGCCAATGCACCGAGGCTGGTCTTGGCAGAGAGCACGTTGATGGTACTCATGGCGATAGGCGAATCCTTACTGTCGTCACCGCATGATGACAACGACAGGCAAGCCACAGCCAGCGTCAGGGATAATATCGTTTTTTGAAACATATCTTTATCTTACTTATCGTTATTGAAGATGTTCGAAGTTCTCAAAGTTCTTGATGATGAGCACAGGCACTGCGCTCTCGTCTTCGGTAACCAAGTTGCCGCTGGAGTCGCACGCCAGGAAGATCAAACTGTTGACGGGGACAGACTTGGAGCCGGCACCGTTCCAGGTGAAGACACCGTTCATCTTGTCATCGTTTACCGCCATGTCGAGACAGCCCGAGGTATTGAACTCATAGTACTCGCCCTTACCGTCGTTCTTGGTGGCGCAAGGCACTACCATGAGGTAAGGATACTGCTCGGTGGGGTCTATGACGCGCTGGATGGGGAACGACACGTGTCCGGTGGTCTTGTCGTAATAGGCATACATCTCGTACGACAGCTTGGCACTGAGCGAGAGCTTGCACGAATACTCCATAGAGGAAGTGACACGATAGGACGAGAGGTCGCTCGTGAGGTCGAGCTTCATCTGTATCTTGGAGTCGCCGCTGCTGGTAGGCAGATAGCCGTAACCGGCAAAGGAGGTCTGCCAGTCGCTGTAGGTCATGTAATGGTCGGGCACGTAACCCTCCAACTTCACCGAAGGAGCATCGGCTGTGGTCATCGTCTTGTCTGCGTCGTTCCACTGTAGCGAGTTGAGCACCACGTCGCCAGCCTTTACCTCCGACTGGAACTGGATGCCGGTCTCGGTCATGTAGAAGGCGCGGTTGATGCTGTCTGTGCCCACTTTTACGATGGCGTGGCGCGACTGGGCATCGAGGGTAGCTGTACCTATCTTCTCACCGTTGCGGGTGATGTTGTAGAAATAGGACATGGAGTTGACCACCTTGTGGATGTTCTCCAGATAGCTCTGCCAGCTGAAGTCTTTGGCGTTGCGGGTCATCACCACCTTGTTGCCCCACTTCTTGCCCTTGAGGTAGATGCTGTCCTGGGTGGTGCGCATGATGATGAACTCATAGTCGCCCTGATCGCCGTCGATGTCGTCCTGATAAGCCTGTGCCAGGAAGTGGACCACCTGGTTGTTGGTGTCGAAGGAGAGCACGGGGCCTTGGTCTTCGGTCACATTATAACTGGAGCGTGCCACCGTAGTGGGCGACACCACATCGTAGGCCGGCGAGAACAGGTCGCCGGAGACTTCTGCCTTGCCGTCACTGAACTTACAGAGATAGGTGAAGCCACCGCCACTGTAGTCCTGACCGTAATAGTAATGGAGCATCCAGCCGTTGTCGGCAGACTCCAGGAGCTGCTTGCTCTCGGTAACAGCCTCCTCCAGACGCTCGGCAGGCGACTTGCCGTCGAACAAGTCGGTATCATCGTGCAGGCATGACTGGAACGTGAGCGACAGGCCCACCGCCATCAATGCCAATATTGTCTTCTTCATCGTCATCTTAGTTTAAATGGTTCAAATCCAACTTCTTCAGGTCTGATGCCCTGTGCAGCACGGCGTAGCGCAGGTCATCGATGTCCAGGCCCCAAGAGCTCTGCATGTAGTTGCGTACAATCTGCAGCTTCTGCTCGATGGCCTGGCGGGCTGTGAGGCTCTCGCTCAACTTCGTGTCGCCGGCATCTTCGAGGATAGCCTCCCAGTCTTTGGCAGACATGGTGACGTAGCATGCCATCATCTCGGCGAAGTCTTCCCTACCCTCCGACATGGCGTAAGGGGTAACGAAGCCTGCGATGTGGGCATTGTGGTCGGTCACGTTATACCAGTCGCCACTCTTGTAGCCCGACTCCGTAATCTGGTCGAACGACGTGTCGTACGGGGTCTTCTGGTTCAGGATGTGGGTAAACTCGTGGTGCATGGTGTGGAAGTAGTAGTCGTTGAGCGTGGCGTAGTCGCCCAGCATCTCGTCGGTCAGTTCGTTCACCATGTAGAGGGTTACCTTGTAACCGCCCTCTGCCGTACCCATCACAAAGGTACCGTCGCTGTTGTAGGCACGCGAACCTACCAGCAGGATGATGCGCGGACAGTTGCTCTTGACAAAGTCGGTGCCCACGGTCTCGGCGTATGCGTCCATCCAGAGGAACTTTACTATCTTGGCAATCTTGGCCGACTTGGCTGAGTCGGCTGGGGTAAGATTGTACTGATAGTTGGTCTCGATGTCTTCCATCTTGTACTTGAAGCTGATGCTGTATGGAAGGGTATAGTTCTCGTACAGCCACTGGTCGAGCGAGTCTCTCTTCACGGTTTCGCCCGCAAAGATGGAGTTGTCGCTCAGCTTGTCGTCCGAACAGGAAGAGAAAGCGAAGCAGACCGTGGCCGCTATCATCATTAATAAATATTTCTTCATTGCTGTAACTGCCTTTTTAGGGATTACTTGTTTCTGGGGTTGGCCTGTACACCAGCGGTGATGACGTCGGCAGGCAACTGTATGGCCTGGCGGGGGTCGTCGGCTGTCATGGTGTCGGTAACGCTCTCTACCTCAGTATCATTCACGAGCGTGCGGCGGTAGATGGTGATGCCGTAACGCTTGATGTCCTGCATGCGGATGCCCTCGTGCAGGGTGAGGATGCGCTTCAGATGCAGGATGCACTGGAGCAGCGGCTCCTGTGTGGTCATGTCGAGCGTGAAGGAGGTGTGCATCTGCTTGCGGGCTGTCGCTGCAGTAGGAGTGGAATAAGCAAGACGGTTGTCGCTGTAGAACTCCTTAATCTTGTCGAGCGTGATCTGTACGCCGTTGTTGCTGAATGCCTTCAGCTCGGTGTTGATGTCAGCCACGGCCTTGGCATAGTCGCCACGGAGGGCATAAGCCTCGGCACGCTCCAGGAGGAGCAGGTCGCTGTTGAACACGGAGTACTCGGAATGGGCGTAACCCACACCGGCCTGGATATCTGTATACTCGAACACGTAAGGTATCTTGCGGAAGATGTACTTGGAGATGGAGTTGTTGTACCACACCGTATAGTTGAACACATCGTCGCTGACACCCCAGGGACCTGCCGACTGCATGGTCTCGCGGCGCGAGATGAGCTGGCCGTGTGCGTATCTGCAACCCAGGGCAGTAGGTCCGCCGATGGCTCCCCATGCCGAGTAGACTACCTGCAGGAGGAGGTTGGACTTCTCGTTGCTGTTGATGTAGGCATTGGGCTGGATAACGCCGTTGGCACTCAACTTGGCCCATGATGCCCAGTCGCGCAGGGTGGGCGTAGAGCCAAGGGCTGAGTTGGCATACTTGATGGCCTCGTCATACTTCTGGTAATAGAGGTAGAAACGGGCGGCAAAGGCTGCAGCAGAAGACTGCGTGAAGTGGAACTTGGGATGGTCGTAGGTGTTGCTCACCAAGGAGATACCTTCCTTGAGGTCGGCATCGATCTTGGCATAGAGTTCTGCCAAGGTGCCGCGCTCGTGGTGTGCTGTCACTTCCTCGCTGGCCTCCTCGGGATAGTAGAGACCAAGGTCCTGGCTGGCGGTGGTGCTGTCGTAGGCACGGCAGAACACGGTGGAGAGGGAGAACATGGCGTAGGCACGGCAAAGCAGGGCCTCGCCCTTCTGTGCCTTGTAGTCCTCGGGGTCGCTCACCTTATTAATATACTGCAGAGCCTCGTTGGCGGTGTTGACGGCAGAGAAGCCTGCCTGCCATACACGCTGCGGACTCTCGTTGTCGGATGTCTCGGTGATGTCTTCCCAGCGGTAAGCCTGGCCCTGGAACTTGCTGGCCTCAGACCATCCTGTGCCCACAATCTCGTCGGCATTGTCTGAGTACATCTCCAGAAGGTAGGCAGGATGTATCTCGGGGTAAGCACTCACCAACAGGCGGCTCACCTCGGAAGGGGACTTCAGCTCCATACGCTGGTCGGGGAGCTTGTCCAGATAGTCGTTGCACGATGTCAGGCAGGAGAACAAGCCCAACATGGTTACACCTATTATATATATATGCTTGAATTTCATTGTTATCTTAACCTGTTAAAGACCTACTTTTAAAGTCAATGTAAACTGCCTGGGCATGGGCGATGCCACACCACCGGCATTCATGAACTCAGGGTCCTGACCGTTCAACTTCTTGTCGGCATAGATCAGGAAGAGGTTGGTGGCCTGCAACTTGAGAGAGATGTTGCCGATGGGCGAACCCTTAAACCACTCTGAGGGGAAGTCGTAGCCCAGGGAGATTTCCTTCATGCGGATGAAGTCGCCCTTGGCGATGCGCTCCGTACTGTAGTTGTAGGCGTTGTAGGCATAGCGTATCTGACTGTTCTCCGAATACTGGCGGTAGCTGGCGATGACAGGCACGGTAGTGATGTTCTCATCACCGGGCTTCACCCAGCGGTTGTTGTAGACCTTGGTCATGGACGACATGTCGGTGTAGTTGGCACGGAACACAGGGTCGAGGCGCACCACATTGCCGAAGGCATAGGTCATGAAGATATTGAGCTGGAAGCCCTTGTAACGGAACGAGTTGGAGAGCGAACCGTTGTGGATGGGGTCTGTAGAACCTTCATACTTCAGGTAGGAGGTGTTGTTGCGCTCCTGGAAGTTGATGTCGTAGACCGTCACCTCGCCCTTCTCGTTGATAAACTGGGGCATACCGTCCTCATTCAGTCCTACGAAAGGAATGGAGAAGAGGGCACGCACGGGATATCCCTTCATGGCGAAACCGGAACCGCTGACCATGTCGATGACGCGCCCCTGGTTGTAGAGGTCGGTAATCTCGGTGCAGTTGTGCGAGTATACAAGGCTGGTGTTCCAAGAGAAGTCCTTGGTCTTGACGTTGGTAGAAGAGATGCTCAGCTCCTGTCCCCACGACTTCATCTTACCATCGTTGGTGTAACGGATAATCTGACCGAGCCATCCCTCGGTGGCAACAGGCACAATCTCGTCGAAGTTGCGACGGGTGTAAACGTCGAAGCTGATGTTCAAACGGTCGTTGAACAGACCTGCGTCAATACCGAAGTTGAACTCGTTCTTCTTCTCATAGGTAAGGTTGGCATCTGCCAGTGCCTCTACCTGGATGCCCGGCTCCTTGTCCGAAGCAAACGGACGATAGGGGTTGTAGGAACGCATGATGGCGGTAGAGCTGGAGTAAGCGGTGCTTGGGGGTGTACCCGTCAAACTGTAGGAAGCACGGAATGTCAAGTGTGACAGTGGCTTGAGCTTCTCGAAGAAGTTCTCCTCGTGTACGTTCCATGATGCCGACACGTTCCATGTAGGCATCCAGCGGGCGTTGCTGTTCATACCCAGCATGTTGCTGCCCTCGTAACGGTAGGTGCCGTTGAGCACGTAGCGACCATTATAAGAATAGGTGGCGTTGGCATAGAAGGCTGCCGTGCGCGAGTCGGTGTTGGAGAGAGTATAGTAGTTGGAGTTCTCCTCCTGCAACTTCTTGAAGTAGAGGTACTCGAAGTAAGGCACCTCACCCGAGTCGTACTGCATACCCCAACCGTTGAACCATGTGCGAGTACGGCTGATGCCTGTGGTCTCCATACCGCCAAAGAGGTTCAGGATGTGAATCTTGTTGAAGGTACGGTTGTACTGGGCGGTGAAACGGAAGTCGTAGTCAATCATGCGGTTGTCGGTACGCTGGTAGATACCGCCTTCAGGCAACACGCTGACGGGCAAGGCATAAGCATTGTCTGGATTGGTATAGAGCAAGCTGTTGGCATCGCGTATCAACTGGTTGTCCATGGCGCGATAAGCCAAAGCCTGGTTGGAGGAATCTTCTATCTTGTGCTCCTGTGTGGTGGCACTGTACTTCATGGCACCCAGCACGGCCAGCTCCAGGCTCTTGATGGGCTTGTACTTGAACTCCAACTGGAACTTGGCATCGATGACGTTGAGGTCGATGTAGTTGGTGGCCAACTCATGTTTGATGTTAAAGGCGGCATAGTTGGCCTGGTAATAAGCATTGGGATCCAACGCACGTGAGGTGTTCAGGGCGTAAGAATAGGGGTTGATATCGAAGTCACGCTTCACCTCGCCCGACACCACGTCCACGTCCTGGCCGATGGTTCCCGGTGCCTGCTGCTTGCGGTAAGAGGCACTGGTGATGGCATTGACCGAAAGGTTGTCCAGAATGTGGTGGGTGAAGTTCATGTTGGCTGTATAGCGGTTCACCTTGCTGTCGATGTACCATCCCGGGTCGAGCATGGCACTCACCGAACCGTAGTAGCTTGTCTTCTCCGTACCACCGCTGAAACTCAGAGAGTGGTTCATCATCACGTTGGAAGAGAACAGTTCCTTGAACCAGTTGGTGTTGCGGTACTCTGCCTGACTGAGGTAAGCGTTCTGGTCCTCGGTAGAGTTGTAGAGGTTGTAAAGACCGGTGCTGGGATTGTAGGTATTCATCAATGAATACATCTTGCCGTACACACCGTAGTCCTTGCCGTTGAGCACATCGGAATAGTTGAGCCATCCCTTCTTCTGCATCTCACGGTAGATACCCATCTGGTCCTGTGAGTTGAGAATGTCGAAATTGCTGTAAGAGGGGATGAGACGGGTGGTAAACTCGCCTGTATAATTAAGGTGTGACTGTCCGGCCTTACCCTTCTTGGTGGTAACGACTATCACACCGGCCATGGCACGTGCACCATAAATAGAGGTGGCACTACCATCCTTCAAAATCTGAAAACTCTCGATATCGTCGGAGTTGAGTCCTGCAATGGCAGAACTGATAAGGGTTTCGGCATCACCGGAAGAAAGGTCGTCGGAACTCACATCCGACACGTCTTCCATAATGACTCCGTCGACAACCCAGAGGGGTTTGCTGCTACCGTAAATGGAGGTAGCACCGCGCACACGAATCTTGGGGGCTGTACCAAAGGTACCACTCACGTTCTGTACCGACACACCGGCAGCACGGCCTTCGAGTGAACGGCTAATGTCTGCCACACCGTTGAGACGGGCATCGTCGCCGCCTATCTTGGTCGTGGCTCCTGTAAACAATCTGCGGTCTGTACGCTGAAGACCGGTAACGACCACTTCCTGCAACTGAAGTTCTGACTTCATGACAACCTTCATCGTAGAGGTTGCAGGCAGGGTCTGGGGTTGCATTCCTACATAACTAAACGTCAGCTTAGCACCCTTAGGAACGTTGAGGGTAAACTTTCCGTCAATATCCGTGACGGTACCTACACTCTTTGCCCCCCCATAAATGGATACGGAGGCACCGATTATAGGTTCGCCATCATCCTGAGATACTACGGTTCCAGATACATCCATCTGGGCAAACGCTGCTCCTATGCTTATCAGCAGACAAACAAAGAAGAGCGAAAGTCTTTTTTCCATAATTTTTTCTCGTCTTGTATAATAATTGTAATAAGTAATTGATATCGACTGCAAAATTACGACAAAATTACAACATATCACGTTTTTTTGCATAAAATCTGCAAATAAACTTGATTTTTCATTACAATCACACTACAGGATGAATAAATTTCGCATGATATTGCAAGAAAACCGTCTTTTCTGGTTACAATATCAAAGCAATGGCATCACCAACTGCAAAACTTCGTTAAGTAAAAACAAGAAAACTACTCGAGCTGTACGGTCGAACTACTTCTTGATGGTGAACTCGAACTTCAAGCCTCCTTCTGGCAGGTTAGCCACACGGATGGTACCACCATGCAACAGGACGGCATTCTTGACAATGGCAAGGCCGAGACCGGTACCTCCCATCTTACGGCTGCGTCCCTTGTCCACACGGTAGAAACGCTCGAAGAGGCGGGCAAGATGTTCCTGTGGCACTCCCTGACCGTTGTCGCGGAAAATGAAATGCCACTTGTTGCCCTGCTCCTTGGCATCAAGCGTGATGGTGGTATTCTCGCCGGCATATGCAATGGCATTGTCGGTGAGATTGCGGAAGACACTGTAGAGCAAACTGCGGTTGCCCTTCACCACGATGCGCTCGGGCAGGTGGTTGACAAACTCCATCTGGTGTTCCTGGCGCTGCAGGGCTGTCTCCTTCATGATGTCGGACACCATACGGGTGATGTCCACCGCCTCAAAGTCGATCATGTCCGAGCCGTCGTCCAGTCGGTTGAGCGTAGAGATGTCGCGCAGGAGGGAGGTGAGGCGCTCGCTCTGGGCATAACAGCGCTGCAGGAACTGGGCCTTGGTGTCTTCGTTGATGTGAGGATTGTCGAGGATGGTCTCAAGGTATCCCTGTATGCTGGCCACGGGGGTCTTCAGTTCGTGGGCAATGTTCTGGGTGAGCTGGCGCTTGAGTATGCCCTGTTCCTTGCGTGTGGTCTGCAACCGCTTGTACATTTTGATGATGCGCTCGGCTATTTCGCCCAGTTCGTCATCGGGGAACTTGGAGAGGTCTTCCACCTCCAGACTCTCGTTGTGGTCAGCCTTGTAGGCGAAGGTACGCAACTTGGTGATGTTCTGTCCCAGACGATTGGTGAAACGGTAGAGCACAACGGTAAGGAGGATGATGGCGAAGACGGCAAACCAGATGTAGTGCTGGTCGGCACGGAGCGACTTGGCCAGGTCGTTGTTGTAAGGCAGGGCACTGCGGATGATGAGCGAGTCGGCAGGGAAATAGGATGCGACATAGAAATAGTCGCGGTTAAAAGTGTTCGACTGGCGGTCAACGCTCGCACCTTTGCCCTTTCGCAGTGCGTCCTGCACCTCGCGGCGGTTGAGGTGGTTGGCAAAATGGGCATAGTCCTTGCTCATGTTGTCGTAAAGCACCTTGCCGTCGGGATGGATCAGCGTGACACGCAGGTCGCGGTTGTCGTGCTCACGCACAAAGGCGTTGAGCCGTTCCTCCGACACGATGATGCGGCGACGGTCCTTCACCGTGTCGCTCATCAGCACACCCCCGTTATGGGCAAGGGCAAGGTCTTCTTCAAGAAGGGCGTTGTAGCTCTCCAGACGCAGGGTGAGCATGCTGACCTTGAACTGTTTCTCGCGTGCCTGCTGGAACACGATAAAGCTGACAGCGAACACTAAGAACACTGCCAGCACCATCAAATAAAGCCGTCTGCCTACTTTCTTCTGTCGAGCCATGCGTTTTTTCTATTAGATTTATAAATAACTAGGTACAGTTTGCGCCCTTTTTACTCATTGCGCCCTGAAAGGGCAACCTGCACATAGCCCAGGGCAACGCCCTGGGTAAACAAGGGGGTAACGTGCGCCCTGTA
>CAVKZC010000028.1:0-21460 GCA_963660455.1 Sphaerochaetaceae bacterium
TTGAACCGATGGTGGTTCTTCATCCTTCGCCCGGATATGTAGAGTGCCAGGATGAGCAGCATCATGGAGATGACGAAGTGGTCGGGCACGATGCACGTCACCATCACATAACCGAAGGAGAAGAATAGCAGGGTGAGCACGCGGGAGGCCGCCTTGCTCAGTTCCAATACCTCTCGAAAGATTCTGTAGATGAACACCATGGCATAGAACCCGCAGAACATCTGTATCGCCACGGCGATGAAGAGGGCGCAGTTCATGCCCGTCAACTTCATCAGCATCATGTTGATAAGGTAGGGGATGTACATGTAGAAGGCGAGCAGCGGGTGGCGGTATACGTTGTATGCCGCGTTCCAGTCGCTCAGTACCCAGTAGGTGAGGGGGTCGAAGCCCGACACGCAGAAATGGCGGATAAAGTTCTTGTAGTAGTCGTCCGTAATCTGCGTGAAGTCACCGGCAAAGTGGGCTATCACCACGCCGTTGAGCACGGCGAGGCAGAGGAAGATTCCTAGAGCAAGCCATCTTTCCTCCCGCTTAATCTTGAATATGTGGAAAATTTTGTTCATCTTTATTGGTAGTGTCTATGTTTAAGAGAAGCAGTTGTCTATGTCTAAGAGAATCCGTTTTTGTGGCGTATGCCTTTTTTACTTTTTTACCTTTTTACCTTTTCAAAAAGAATCTCACCAGCACGAAGTTGGTGGGAACGCAGATGCAGAGCGTGGGTATCATCGCCCATTGTTTCTCCAGCCCCAGCCCCACGAAGAGGTTGAGAAAGAGGGTCTGCAAGGCGTAATTCACGACATGGGAGAGCGTAAAGCCTGCGCCTCGCTTGGCGTTGGCCTTCACCTTGAAGGTGTAGCGGGTGCTAGCGATGAAGTTGAAGATGAAGCTCACGATGTAGGCGATGGTGTTGGCCGTGGTGGCAAGCGTGTGGTCGCCCAGTTGCGGAATGAGGCGTGCCAGCAGCGGCATCAGGGCAAGATAGACACCATATTGCAGCACCACTGCGATGCATCCCACGATGCCAAACCTCACGAGCTCGCCCAGCTTCTCTCGCTTGGCTGTGTCCATATTATCTATTCTTTTCATCTGTGCAGAAAGCGTTTAAGCAGGAAGGTAAGGAAATAGGGGAATGTGTAGAATTTCCCATTAAAACCTATGTTCTTCTTGCATAGTTTGATACCATATTTGATGTTGGGGTATTTGCCGTCTTGTGCTGTCAGTTTGGCGAGCGACCTGGTAGCATTGTCAGTTGCCTTTACTTCCACGGGGATCAATGATGTGAAGTCTCTGACGAAGAAGTCCATCTCGATGGTAGACTTCTCGTTGCGGTAGAAATAGAGTCCATAGCCCTGCTTCACCAGCATGTCGGCAACCACATTCTCGTAGATGGCACCCTTGTATGTGCCGTAGTTCTTGTTCACTCGCATGTCTTCCTGCGACTCCTCATCGAGCGAAGCCACCAGCAATCCCGTATCCTTGTAATAGAGTTTGTAGGTCTTGGGATCATAGTTTCCTTTCAGGGGAAGCGACACTTGCGCCAGGCAATAGCACACATTGATGATGCCGGCATCTTTCAGCCATTCCACTGTGCCCACATACTCCCTGTTTCGAGCACCGTGGGCTATCTTGCTGATCTGGAATTTCTTGTTCTCCTGTCCGAGGAACACCGCCACATGGTCATATACGTTCTTAATCTTACCCTTGTCGAACCCTTGTGCATATTTTGTGATGTCTTCCTCGTAGTCGAGCAGCAACTGTCGTTGCATCGTCAGGGTGCCGCCGAAGTGATTGTTTGTCACAAAGTGGTTCACCACGGCTGGCATTCCTCCTATCGTCATGTATTCCCTGAACAGAGCCGACAGAGTATCCATCTCCAGACTTGACAGTGGCTTTAGGTCGCACATCTTTCCGTATAGTCTATCTACGAAGGTCTCGTTATAGCCTTTTGCCCAGAGGAATTCCTCGAAGTCCATGGAGTGCATGGTGTAATCCTCCTTATAGCCCACGCTATTCGATTCTATCTCTCTATAGTTGATGCCCATCATCGAGCCGGAGCAGATAACGTCGTATCGCCCGTCTATCTTGAATGCCTTCAGACTGGTGGCACACGCGGGGCAGTCTTGCATCTCATCGAAGAAGATGAGCGTGTTGCCAGCTTCCAACCTGAGTTCAGGACTGATGAGCGTGAGGTTGCTCACTACACTGTCAACCTCATATCCGTCGTCGAAAATAGCCTTGTACTTCTGCTGCAACACGAAATTAATGGCAACCACATGCGTGTAGTTGTCTTGGGCGAATTGCATAATGGAGGCGGTCTTGCCCACCTGCCTTGCTCCCTTCACGATGAGGGGCAGATGGTCATTCCGCTCTTTCCATTCTTGGAGGAAGGCATCTATTTTTCTCTTCAATAGCTTCATGTTCAGTCTGTTTCTTTTGCAAAGACATTGCAAAAGTACTACTTTTTCACAAAATTCCGAGACTTTTTCTCCCTAAAATCACAAAATTCCAGGCTTTTTTCTCCCCAAAATCACAAAATTCCAAGGATATTGAAGCTTTTAATCATATAGTGATAATAAAAACAACTCAAGAAACAAAAGGATGCACCAGGCAAGTATGCCATTTGGCATGGACAACTCTACGAGTTATGCTGTGTAAGTATACTGCTTACGGCGCATACTGTCCATATTGTCACAAACTGTTCATATTGTCACAAACTGTCACATCTCCGAAGTGTGACAAAAACACATATAAACACCAGTAAAGCAAATAGTTAGCTGTCACAAACGTGTGACAAACGTGTTGTCACAAAAGTTTTTGCTGTCACATATTTGTGACAACTTAAGTATCTAATTATTAATATATTATATATGATTTTGTCACAAAAATCAGAATGGGACACTTTGTGACAAAACACGGATTAATCAGCTAAATATGAGGGGCATGGCTTGCCCCTTTTGTATTGCATTTATCTGAAAGGCTTGTAGTGGCCTTGGTCGGAAAAGGCGAGCATCTCCTTGTCGCCCCTACTGTCGCCAAAGGCCTCAATGGCATATTGGGAACGATCGAAGGAAGAAACGTTAGGGGCAGAAACATTACCCGACAATATTGTCAAAGCTTTTTTGATGCGGTGCACTTTTTCTTCGCCGTAGCAGTTGTTGGTCTTGAAATGTCCCGTGAGCTTGCCGTCCACCACTTCTACTTGCGTGCCCAACACCTCGATGCCCTTCAACCCTCGTATCTGGAAGAAGGGGCGCACCCAGTTGTCAATGCTGGCACTCACGACGAATACCTGCTCGCCTGTCGTCAATGCCTCGTGTACCCGCTGGATGCCCTGTGGGCGCAGCAGGTGCTGGTGCTCCTCGGCAAAGGCATGACAAAGTTTATCGAATTTCTCTATACGCATACCCTCGAAGAGATGGGCGAAGATGCGTTGCTTCGCCTTCCAGTTGGGATAGAGGTGGAGCTTCATCAGCACCAGCAGGGGACTGTACATGAGGAACACCATGAGAAAGCGGCTCCTGCCCTTGGCAAACTTGATGAACTCCAGCAGGGTGTCGCTCGTAGTGAGCGTTCCGTCGAAATCGAAGCAATATACTTTTTTCCTCATTTGACTATATAGATGATGAAAAGGAAGGCAAGCAACCAAGCCAAAACGATAAACTGGGTGATGCGGTCGCGCAGGATAATCTTCGTGGGGTCACCGCTCTTCTGGTCTACCACCGCTATCTGTATGTACCGCAGCAAACCCACCAAGACAAACACCGTGGTGAGATAAAGGTTTTCGGTATGGAAGCGCTGGCATACCTCCGGGCTTACCGTATACATGATGTAACACACCAGAGTAACCGATGCGGTGATGGTGATAGCCTGGTTGATGAAGGTAAGGTTGTAGCGGATGGTGTTCTTGCGGGGAGCCTCGCCCGTCTGTTCCATGCGCAGCACATCGTCACGCCGCTTGGCAAAGCTCATAAAGAGGGTGATGAGGAATGTCATCAACACTATCCACTTGCTCAGCACCACGTCGGCAGCCACACCGCCTGCCATCAGGCGCAACACAAAACCGAACGCCACGATACACACATCGATAATGGCATACTGCTTCAGTTTGGCGCAATAGCACAGGTTCAAGCACCAATAGAAGAGGATAACCCCCATAGCCTGCCATGAGTCGATGGCGGCAGAAGTCACGACGGAGAGCAGAAGCATTACTGCCATGAGCAGATAACCCTGCCTTACACTTACAGCGCCCGAAGCGATGGGACGGCGACACTTTACAGGATGCCGCCGGTCTGCCTCACAGTCGTGGATATCATTGAAGCAATAGATGCTCGATGCCGCAAAGCTGTAGGCAAAGAAAGCGAAGACACCTGCTGTAAGAGCCTCCGTATCGAATAGTTCTCCCCCGAAGAAGAGGGGTACGAACACGAAGAAGTTCTTGATCCATTGTTTGGGGCGTATCAGTCGCATGAGGGCGGCAAAGCCCCGGCTGTCATTCTTTTGCTTTTCGTTCATATGTGATGGAGTTAAGAAGTTAAGGAGCTTAAGAGTAAAGACTAATGTTCATTCCCAAGAGCTCGACGTTTCTTATTTATTTGATAATCTTTGACTGTTCTGCTTTTATTTGATAATCTTTGACAATTCCCGGGAAATCCAACCCGCTATTTTGCCAAGTACCCAAGCCACCGGCAGGGTGACGGCCACGCAGGCAAGGAAGGTGGGCCAGTAGCCCCAGTGGTATTTTTCCAAATAACAGAGGACGAAGTGGCTATGGACAAGGTACATCTCCAGACTTAAAGTACCCACCAGGCACAACATCCGCCCTACCCTCTTTGGCATACGGCAGAAGACGGAGTTCAGAAGGAGTATGCCCGTAACGGCAAGGGGTATGTAGAGCATACGCTCCAGGAAGAGCGGGAAACGCCCATGCTTCACCTGTTCCAGATAGATGCAGGTCGACAAAGTCATCAGGAACACAAACAATACCATCCAGATACTTGTTCCGTCGAGCGTCCGTTTCTGCCTCACCGCCTCTCCCATATTGATGCCGATGAAGAAGATGGGCACGCGGCTCCAGAAGATTTCCAGATGACCTACAGCCTGGTGGACAGGCGTGACATACTGCACGACCACGCACCACGCTATCATCGCCACGGGCAACCACCGGTACAGGGGATGTCTACGGATAAGTTCCATATAGGCTGGCGCAAAGAGGTAGAGCATCATCGTGGCTGGGATGTACCAGAATGTCAGTTCGTCGTGCAGCCAGAAGCTCCAGTTGACGGTAATTTCACCAATGAGGTTCACCCAGCTCCATGTGCTTCCGCCATGGAAGCGGGGTATATAGAAGAGGCAGGCGATGACGAGCCATGCAGGATAGATGCGCAGGTAGCGGCGGATGAAGAAATGACGGGCAGAAGGATTCTTCATCCACGAGAACCACAGTCCTACTCCACTGAGGAAGAGGAACATATCCACACCCACATTGCCCATGCGGTGCAAACCGAAGAAGGCACTACTGCGGGGCAATGCCACATGGAAGAGGATGATGAAGAGCATCGCCGCCCCCATCAACTCGCCGCGGAATCGGCTGATATTTGCCAGTTCTATGTCTTTGACCTTGATCATATTACTCAACTATGCCTTGTATTTCGGGTTCGGTATTTTCTTCATCAGCTGGGAGAAGAGCCAGGCGAGGCAGACGCTTGACACGATGTAGAGCAACAGCCCCGTATAAATGTCGCCACGGCGACTGACGGGGATGAAGATCTTGCGGGTTATGGGGTGGCAGACAAAGAGGGCGGCAGAGATGCTGCCCATCCATTCCAATGCCTTGTATACTCCTGAAAGCCATTGCACATTCTCCAGCAGTTCTGCTACCAATACGCTCAGCAGGCAGACGAAGAAAGGTACGAAAGTCCAGCCCACCATACTGCCGCTGAGGGTGTAGATGAGCGAGAGGCAGAAGATGCAGCCGAAGAGATTGGTGACGGGCGAATGGAACGTCATGAGTATCTTCTCGCCATAGCGGGCGTAGAGGATGCCGAGGCCGAAGGGCAACATGCCCCCCATAAAGTTGTAACGGTAGCGGTTCATCTCCTCACTCTCCGGATTGTCAAAACCCAATGCCAGTTGGATGGCAACACAGATGGCCATCAGTACCGCTGTCCATGCCCAGTGGCGGCGGTAGAGCAGGAGACGATAGACGATGTAGAGTTGCAACATCAGACCGAAGAACCAGAAGGGACCGGGCCAGATGATGTGGTCTGGATCGGGCAATACATTGTTGAACATGCCGAGCATCGCCACGACATCGAGCAGGTGGTACTTGTGGGCACCGAGGGTAATGGCATCGAGCATGGTGAAGGCGACGAAGCCCACTATCATCATCTTGAAGAGTTTCAAGTAGTGGTAGCGTATGAACCGAAGCGGTTCACGCCAGGACAGCACCGCCTTTCCTGAGATGCTGTACACCTTGGCATTGGAGGCAAGATGGGGTTTCGCCTCATACTTCATCACCAGTCCGTAGGCACTCAGAAAGAGGAACACCGGCACACCATAGTGCCCGAAGAAAGACAACAGATGGACAGGCATGTAGATGTCGGCACTGGCCAATAGCCGGTGGAGCCAGTCTACATTGCTCTGAAAGAACTGGTATTCGTTCTCCTTGACAACGGGACCGAGCCAGTGGCAGTAGTTGTGCATGAAGATGCCGATAATGGCAAGTCCGCGCAGTGCGTTACAGGCAGAGCGACTTAATGTGGGCGTATTCATTTCTTTCCTTTCTTCTTGTTCTTTTGTTCATGCTCCGGTTGCGGCATCGCGGCATCGCGCAACTTGTCATAGTCGGCAGTACCCTTCAGTATGCGCGGACGCATCTCATCATACTCCGGACTGAGGATGTTGTACTTGGCATGATAGGTAGGTGTCTCTATGCCTCCCAGGTAGAGAAGCAGGTGAGGCAGGGCATCGGTCATGTAGCGTTTGTTGCGTGCCCGACGTATCTGCCGGTAGATGTCCTTGTGCTTGCGTATATACTTCTTGGTACAGTATATCCAGAAGGGTATCTCGAATTCGTAGTGAGCCAGTGGCCAGTCTATGGCAGCCGAGTGGTTGCGGCAGATGAAGCCGCGGTCTTCCTCGTAGCACTCCTCGCCGTGGTCGGGCATGTAGATGATGATGGCATCCTCTTTGGCAAACCGGTTTACTATCTGTGCCACAATGGAGTCGTTGTAGAGGGTAGCATTGTCGTAGTGGCTCAATATCTTACGCTGCTTGTTGGTCAGTTCTGGGCGTTTCTCCTCATAGTCGCTTGCCCAGAAGTGGGTCTGCTCTTTGGGATAGCGTGTCTTGTAGTCTACGTGCTGCCCCATGAGGTGGAAGATAATGAGGTTGTTCTCGCCCTGTTCTGCCTTCAACTTGTTGTCATAGTCGGCCAGCAGTCCGTCATCCAGCGGATGCAGTTCCGTGTTGCGGCTGTCAAACTGGAGTTTGCTCAGTTCGGGATTGTTGAGGAAGAAGCCACCACTGAAGTCGAACACTGCCTCTTTGGCCTGCGACAGAAACTCATTGGTAATGAAGGTGACATGGTAACCTGCCTTGCGGAAGAGTTCGGGGAAGAGCGGATAGTCGCACCATTCGCCCTTCTCGCCCACCACGTGGGTGGAGAGAACATTCTTGAAGACAAAACTCGTAAGGTTCCAGCACGTCACCACGTCTGTAAACTTTGTGAGCTTGCGCGACCGCTCCAGGGCCGACTGTCGCGGGGTAGTGTCCATGAAGTAACCATACTGCCCGGAGTGATGTCTGCCGTAGCTCTCGCCTATGATAAGCACGATATTGCGCGACCGAAAGCTGCAACTGTCCACTTGCACGTGCTTGGCTGCATGGATGAGTTGGGTTATCTGATGTGCAGCCAACTTATTGGCATAGAGGCTGAACTGGAGCCGGTACAGGGGCAGGTACAGTTCGGCATGCCCTTTCTCCGTAAGGGTGTGCTCCACCTCACCTATATTGTGGCGCGTCATGAGTTTGTGGGTGGCAGCCTTGTTATGCCAAGAAGTACAAACTCCAACACAGAACACCACCATGCCCGCTATGGTGAGCGCATAAGGCAGGGCACGTGTCACCTTGGGCACAAAAGCCAATTTCCGGTGCTGCCCAGCCAATTCGATGCAGGCTATACAGAACCCTATACCCTTGATGAGGGGCTTGCGGAAAAGCGCCACAGCCACCTGCGCCACCATGACCAGTAATATCCAGCCCACATTGCTGAAGATAACCGCCGGAGAGAGGCATGCCGAGATGAAGTTGCCAGCCTCGTCGGCATTGGTCTCGCCTACCAGCATCAGCATGGACGGATTGAGCGTGGAACCGAAATTGACAAAACAGTAGGTATCGGCAAGGGCCGTCACATATAATATAATGTACAGAAGGCTCCTAACGCCAAACCTTATCTTGTGCTTTTTGGGGAAAAGCATCAGTATGCAGCATGCCACATAGGTGTCGACAAAGAGTTCGAACCAGATGTTGTCGTACAGTTTGCCGCGGGCCGGGGTTGTCGCCACGGCACAGACAATGCCGAGCAGATACATGAATATGAAGAAATTGGCATTGCCGCGTATCGGGGCAAAAGCCAGTCTCAATATTTCCTTTAGTTTGCTTTTACTACTGTTCATGTGGGTCGGTGTTAGTATAGTATGCTGTGGCAAGGTGCTCTATAGCTGGTGGCACCATGCCTTCGATGCTCTTGCCCTCTCTGATGCGCCGGCGTATCTCTGTACTGCTGATGTCGAGAAGGGTGGTATCTACTACGGTGACGCCTTCCGGCACTTCCCCTACATCGCTGCCCCGCCGCGGATACACCACGATGGGGTAACGGGCCAGGATGTCGTCATGATGGTACCACTTGTCGAAGGCTGCCCAGTTGTCACCGCCTATGAGCAGCGTGAATGTCGTGTCGGGATAGTCGTCTGTGAGTGCCTGCAGCGTGTGCCATGTATAGGAAGGCTTCGGCAACCGAAACTCATAGTCGCTGACCTTGAGGCGCGGCTCGCCCTCAAGCGCCTTTCGTACCATCTCCAGGCGCAGACGGTCGTCGAGCAGGTCGACAGCATCTTTCTTGAACGGGTTCTGTGGCGATACCATAAGCCACACCTCGTCCAGTCCGGCCTTCTCGCACAGACTATTGGCCAAGGCTATGTGACCGGTATGGACTGGATTGAAACTGCCCCCGAATATTCCAACCTTCTTCATTTTAGGAACTCCTGCACGAGCCGATACACTTCTTGCTCGGCCTTCTCCAAGTCTTCGTTTACCACTACGTGGTCGAACTGTGGAACGAAGGTCAACTCATAACTGGCCTTGGCAAGGCGCTGTTCTATCACCTCTGGCGCATCAGTGTTGCGGCCCACAAGGCGACGGCGAAGCTCTTCCACCGAGGGCGGCTGTACAAAGATGCTCAATGCACGTTCACCATAAAATTTCTTGATGTTAACACCGCCCTTCACGTCCACGTCGAAGATGACGGTCTCACCCTTCGCGAGCTGGTTCTCCACCTGCGACTTCAGCGTGCCGTAGTAGCGGTCTTGGTACACTTCCTCATATTCCAGGAACTCACCGGCTGCTATCTTAGCCTTAAACTCTTCCGGTGTCAGAAAGAAATACTCCACACCGTCACGCTCGGTACCGCGAGGGGCACGCGACGTACAACTGACAGAAAAGGCCAACCGCAGTTCGGGATGCTCCTTCATCAGCCAGTTTACAATAGTGCTCTTGCCACTACCGGAAGGAGCACTGAATATCAACAAACCGTTCTTCAATTTTCCTAAGTTTTTGTTTTGTCTGAATATAATGGCGCAAAGGTACAAAAAGTAATTAATAATGTCAAACATTCGGGGGAAAATAGTTTGGCATAGGCTTACTATACGGCACACATCCTTCGTACCGAGGCCGTCTGCGGCCAAATGTCTTGGCTAAAATATCAAAAACTTGAGGTGGACTGTCGCTATTTTTAGCTAACTTTGCGGCATCTAAGAACAATACAAAACCAACAACAGGCGTTGGACACGCAAGAAAAAGCCGTGCCCGATGCACCTAAACAATTCAAGAACAGATATGAAAAGTGTATTAGAAGGCCGTACGGCCCTGAAGAATGAGGTTGACAAGATTGCCGAAGTGGCAGGTTATTTGTGGCAGAACGGATGGGCCGAGCGCAACGGCGGCAACATCACGGTGAACATCACCGACCTGGTGGACGACGATATCAAGGCACTGCCGGCCATCAGCGATGTTAAACAGATAGGCACTGCCCTACCCGCTCTCAAGGGGTGCTACTTCTTCTGCAAGGGTACGGGCAAGCGCATGCGCGACCTGGCTCGCCGCCCTATGGAGAACGGCTCTATCATACGCATCCTCGACGACTGCGCCAGCTACGTCATCATTGCCGACAACGCCGTGATGCCTACCTCTGAATTGCCCAGCCACCTGAGCGTACACGCACGCCTCATCGAGAAAGGTTCCAACTACAAGGCTACTGTACACACCCACCCCATCGAACTGATAGCCATGAGCCACAACAAGAAGTTTATGGGTAAAGACGTACTGAGCAACCTGCTCTGGAGCATGATACCCGAAACAAAGGCTTTCTGCCCGCTGGGACTGGGCATCGTTCCTTATCAGTTGCCCGGCAGCTTGAAACTCGCCGAAGAGACACTGAAGGAACTGGAAGACTACGACGTGGTGATGTGGGAGAAACACGGAGTCTTTGCCAAGGGACTCGACGTGATGGATGCCTTCGACCAGATTGATGTCCTCTCCAAGAGTGCCAAGATATACATCGACTCCAAGTGTATGGGCTTCGAGCCCGACGGCATGAGCCAGGAGGAGATGGCCGAGATGACACGCGCCTTCAACCTGCCGAGATAAAGGGCACAGCGTCTATGCCAGATCTTTGTCTACCATGGCACAGACACAAGAGTCTGACCATACATTCTCTGCCGTTTCCACCATGTCTATGACTGTGTATACGGGCAGTATGATGCCCATGATGCTGACGGGCGCATCAGCTCCCGACACCAGCGACAGGGTAAGGAAATAGCAGCCCATAGGCACACCGGCATTACCCACTGCCGAGATGACGGCTATGAAGAGCCACAGCACCATGACGGAAGGCGTGATCTGCACGCCTCCGTTCTGCAGTGCGAAGAGAGAGGTTACCAGTATGAAGGCAGCACAGCCGTTCATATTGATGGTAGTACAGATGGGCAGCACAAAGTGGGCCACCTTGGACGACACGCCCAGCCTGTCTGTGGCCGCCTGCATCGTGACGGGCAGTGTGGCCGCAGAACTCTTGGTAAAGAGAGCCATAAGCACAGCGGGCATCATCTTGCCGAGCGTATGGACAGGGTTGAGCCCACGTGCCAGAAGGAAGAGTGGCAGGACAACAAAGAACTGCACGACATTGCCGCCGAGTATCACAGCCACATACTTGCCGAGCGACTCCATGACGATACCTGCCGAAAACTGCGCCGTCAGTTGGGCGGCAAAGGCTACAATGCCAAGTGGCAACGCCCATATCAGTCCATGTATCAGGAGCGAGAGCAGATCCTGCAGCCCAAGGAGCGCATTCATCAGCACTTCCCTTTTTCCCGACTGCGGCATCTTGGCCAATGCAATGCCTACCGCTGCCGACAACAGCAATACCGACAACACGTTACCTTCGGAGAACGCCTTTACCACATTATTGGGAATGATACTGAGAATGTGGTCATAGTAGGATGTATGCTCCAGAGTTCCCGGAATGGCATCACTGCCTGCCTGCACTGTAGCCTGCGGCAGGTTGCCTGGCTGTACCACGATGTAGAGCAGCAATCCCACGGCAGCGGCAGCCACCGTGGTAAGCAGCGTATAGACGAGGGCATGGCGAAAGATGCGGCCAGTATCCTTTTTGTTGCCCAAGGAAGCAAGGGTTGTTGCCACAGCGAGAGCAATGGTGGGAACGGCTACCAACTGGAAGAGTCGTGTATAGACCGTGGCGATGAAATTCATCAGTCCATCGAGCAAGCCTACACCGAGCATTCCGAGTACACCTCCCACAACCAGTGCGCCTATCCACAACACCAGTTGCCGCATCTGTCGACTACTGTGTCGTTCTTTTTTCTCTATTGACTTTTCCATTTCTTTTATTTTTAGGGAATGTAAAAAAATAAGTTGGTACATTTCCCCTGCACGCCCTGAAAGGACAGAAGCACCTAGTCCAGGGCATCACCCTAGGTTTACAGGGCGCACGTTAACCCCTTGTATACCCAGGGCGTTGCCCTGGGCTAGGCGCAGGTTGCCCTTTCAGGGCGCTCTGTGTAAAAGGGGCGCAAACTTTACCAACTTATTTTTTAACGATTACTTAATCATCACTTAATATCCCGGGTTCTGCGGATAGATGCCGAGGTTCTCGCCCTTGAGTCCTTGTGGTATGGGCTGGCGATAATGACGGCCTTTCACATTATTGTACTTGGCCACCAAGTGCTTGTGTATCTTGGCAAAGAAGGATGTCACCTTGTAGCCGTCCCTACCTGTAGCTCCCTCCGTGGCATAACTGTCATCAAAGTGCTCATAGTCCTTCACTTTCTTTACCGAAGCAACGAGATCCTTCCAGCGCAGATTGTTGAGCAGCGTTTTCTGCTCGTAGGTGAACTCATAATCCCACTCGCGCTTGATCTGGTCGAAGGTAGGTGCATCCACCTCTGCAATGCCCGCACGCTTGCGCAGTTCGTTGAACGGTTGCGCAGCCTCACTGTTCCTACCCAACTGCACCAGAGCCTCAGCCTTGGTTAGCAATACTTCTGCATACCTTATTTCTATACGGTCTACAGAGTTTTGCTTTATCTCCTGATTCTCCGCATCCTCGTACGACTGGTCCACGCCCTTGCCGTTGATGGGTGTATAGATAGGCGAGTAATAGGTGTAAGTGAAACCATCCTCTGGATTCTTCAAACTGGTGAAATAGGTCTTGGCCAGACGTTTGTCATCGGGTTGCTCGGCAGCCCAGTCTGCATACAGGTCGATGTCTGCCACCTCTGTGTGTATCTCGTTGAAGGCGCGTCCGTTCTCTCCGTTCTGGAAGGGGAATGTCCAGGCGCAGTGTGTCTGGTGGTTACCCTGTGCATCGTTGTTGTCGCCGTCGTGCTTGATGGTGAAGAGGTGCTCATTGGTACCACGCTTGTTGCTCTCGTAGTCACGCCCGAAGAGTTTGCTGAAATCAGGATCGAGGGCAAGCAGTCCACTGTTTATCACCTTGTCGGCATACACCACGGCCTTCTCCAGTCGGGAGTCGGTTTTGCTGAACTGCGGGTCGGTCTGCGTATCGGCTACCTTCTGCACCTCCGTATAGGAAAGGGGGTTGTCGCCCCAGGCGAGGTAGGTGCGTGCCAGTAGGGCCTGTGCTGCCTGTTTGGAAGGTGTTACGGGGTCACCATTGTAGTCGTTCAAGAGGCTTTCTGCCGCCGTCAGGTCATCCACTATCTGGTTGTACACCTCGTCGATATCCTTACGCTCCGTGACACTGCCTCCGTTCTCGGTGAAGACAGGAACCTCACCCCACAACTGTACAAGGTAGAGATAGGCCAGTCCCCTAAGCAACTTGGCTTTGCCCACGGCTGCATTGTATCCCTGCTGTGTCACCTTGCCCTCTTTGTAGGCAGCTGTGACAAGACTGATGTTGTCATTGTCGGCACTGATGCCCAGAAACAGGTTGTTGAATATCTTGCGCTGGTACCATGTATCTTCTGCCTGTTCAAACCGGCTGTTGAGCGGTCCTGCTTCCGACTCTTCTCCCTCGAAGGAAATCATCTTGTTGGAGTTCAGTTCGATGACGAAAGTAAATGATGAACTGAGCGGTTGCCAGTTGGAGTATACGCCGTTGACGGTGGAGAGTGCCGTGGCATCATTGGTCACAGGGTTGGCTATGACGTTGCCGCCGCCATCTGCGTTGTCACTGCTGTTGCAACTTACTGCCAGCGTTGCCAGTGACAGTGCAAAAAACGAGCTCTTGAGTATATTGTGTTTCATAATGCGATGTTTTTAAAGGGTTTCTGTATAGACGTGATTCTGTATATTTCTCCCCGTAGAGGGGTTAGGGATGGGGCACTTCTTTCACAATGTCAGGTCTACCCCGAACACGAAGGAGCGTGAAGAAGGATAAGCCCCCGTGTCGGTACCTGATGCCACCTCTGGGTCGTAGCCCGTGTAGGGGGTGATGGTGAAGAGGTTGGATGCCGTAGCAAAGACTCTCACCTTAAGGGGGAAGTTCTCCTTGAGGGGGAGTGTGTAGCCTACGGTGAGGTTGCGCAACTTCAGATACGATGCATTCTCCACATAACGACTGTCTATGTAGGATGTGGCGCGCTCCTTGCTGGCCAGAGGGTAACGGTTGGAGGGGTTAGCCTCCGTCCAACTGTCCAGGACGGTACGCAGGAGGTTGTAGCTGTCGCCCGTCTGCTCCAGTCTTCTGCCCAGCGCATTGTACAACTGGTTGCCGTAGCTTCCGGCAAAGGCGATGCTGGCATCAAGGCGTTTCCATTTCAGTTGTGAGGAGAACCCGTAAGTGAATTCGGGCTGTATGCTGCCGAGCACCACGCGGTCATTGCCGTCTATGCGTCCGTTGCCGTCCTGGTCTACATACTTCACGTCGCCAGGCTCGAGGGTCTTGCCGTTGAGGGTAGGCAACTTGCTCACATCCTCACCCTGCTGCACGATGCCGTCAAACTGCAGACCATAGAAGGAACCGAGTGCCTCATCCACGCGGAGTATCGTCTCGTTAGCCGTTCCCATGATGATGTTGTTGGCCGTTCCCATACTGGTAATGCGGTTGCGGTTGTGGGCGATATTGGCAGAGACACGCCATGTAAGGTCGTGCTTGGATGCCAGAAGGGCATCTACGGTGAGTTCAACACCCTTGTTCACCACATTGCCCACATTGCGCAATTGTGAACTGACACCCTGCTGGAATCCTATGGGTACCTCGAGCAGCAGGTCGCTCGTCTTCTTGTAGTAGGCATCGGCCACGATGTTGAGCCTACCCTGCCACAGCGACAGGTCTGCACCGATGTTGTAGGATGCCGTGGTTTCCCACTTCAGGTCGTTGTTGGACACGTTCGACTTTGAATAACTGGACGAGCCATCATACTGGCTGGCCGTATAGTTGAGTGCATACTCGTAGTCGCCTATCTCCTGGTTGCCCACTACGCCATACGATGCCCTGAGTTTCAGCCCAGACACGGTCTTACTGTCGCGTAGGAAAGCCTCACGGTCGAGGTTCCAGGAGAGACCGATGGAGGGGAAATAGCCCCACCGGTGGGTCTTGGCAAAGCGCGACGAGTTGTCTGCACGGAAGGTGGCTGTGGCATTGTATCTGTCCAACAGCGTATAGTTGACACGTGCTATGAGCGAGTTGAGCGTCGCCTGTGTCTCACCCGATGTGGGAGGGTAGATGGACGAGCCGTCGGCCAAGTTGTTATACTTCAGTGTCTCGTTGGTGAAGTGCGACACGAGTACGGAGTTGTAGTTGGTCTTGCTCGTCTGCCGTGTATAGCCCACGAGAGCATCGAGGTAATGTGCCTGCCCCAACTGCCTGTTCCATGCCAGGGTATATTCCTGCTGCCACACCTCGTTGGCCTTGTGACCTATGCCTCCCAGTCCCTCGTTGGCAAGTCCGAGCGAGGTATACGAGGGCGAGAAATAGTTTTGGGTTATCTGCTCCTTGTTTAGTCCTACGGTCACCTTGGCACGGAAATCGCCGAAGGCATACTGTGCCCACACGTTAGAGAGGAGGTAGTTGTTGATACTCTCGGCCTCTGAGTCATTGAGATCTGAAACGGCATTGGACGACTTGCTGCCGATGGCAAAATAGGCATACTCGTAGGGGTTGGAGTAGTTGTACGAACCGTCTGCCGTGTATATGGGCACCACCCTCGGTGTTAGCAGACCGTAGACGAAGCTGTTGGTGATGCCAGCAGAATAAGGCGAGGAGTTGTACTTTACCTCCTCGGTGGTGGTGAGACCGTGCTGTGTGCTCTTGCCATAGGTGGCAGAGAGTCCGAAGGTAAGTCCCTCCAGGAGGTTCCAGTCGGCATTGAGATGGAAGTTGTAGCGTTCAAATCCCGAATTGATGATGATGCCGTCCTGGTCGGTATAGTTGGCAGAGAAGGCGTAGCGTCCCTTGCCGTTGCCTCCATTGACGGAGAACTCGTGCGACTGACGGAAAGCGTTCCGCAGCATGGCGTCCTGCCAGTCGGTACCCTCACCGAGGGCAGCTATCTGTTCGTCGGTATATCCACCTTTATTATAATAGTACTTCTTCTGGAAAGCCGCCCACTCCGAAGCCGTCATGAGGTCGAGTTTCTTGCTCACGGCATCCCACCCTGCCGTATAACGGTAGTTGACGGTGGTCTTGCCGCGTGTACCTTTCTTGGTTGTGATGAGGATGACACCATTGGCACCCCTCGAACCGTATATGGCGGTGGCACTCACATCCTTGAGTACCTCTATCGACTGTATGTCGGAGGGATTGATGGTGGAAAGGGGATTGAGACTGCTCTCTATGGCACCGAGTCCGGTCTTGGAGTCACTGCTGCTCTTGTAGTAAATAAATCCGTCTACCACATAGAGCGGTTCGTTACTGGCATTGACGGAGTTGCCACCACGAATGCGTATATTGGAAGCTGCACCGGGTTGTCCCGAGGAAGCCGTGACGTGCAAGCCTGCCACTGCACCGTCGAGTGCACCGTCGAGCGTGGGTGCTGCCACGTCGGCAAAGCGTTCTGCGCCCACGGTGGTGACGGCTCCCGTCAATTGGGTTCTGCGCTGTGTGCCGTACCCCACCACTACTACCTCGTTCAGGTTGAGCGAGTCGATACCGGCGAGATAACTGTTGCCGGGAGCCGTAACGGCGGTGGAGTTGCCGTCGGGCGAGTTTACTGTTGTGTTGTTATCCTTCAGAATCGTATTGTCAGCCGATGCTGTAACCGAGCCTGCTGTACTGAGCGCGATAGCCCACAAGGCTATATTGTGTATTGCCATACCTTAATCGTTTTAACCGTTGCTTACATTCATTGCCTACTCTCTCTATCTGTGTCATGCACACCTGGGTGCAACAACACATTCGCTTGGCGGTTTTCTTACACATTCGTTTCATAGTGTTCCGTTTTATGGGGTTAAACATTTACGGGTGCAAAGGTACGGCTATTCCGGCACACGTGTAATAACACAAAGGGTGTATTTACCATCCCTCCTTTGTGGTAGCGGCGTACCACATTCGTGCGATGCCGGGGCATGAAAAAGCGCATAGCCTGTGGAGGTTATGCGCTCTGAGATATTCTTTTTATCCTTTTACTTTTTTACCTTTTTACTTCTTCTCTTCAGTATGATGTAGCCCGAGAGCAGTACCAGTACGGAGAGCGTTCCCCATACGAATACGAAGAGGTCACTCAATGGACCAAGCAGAGGCGAATAGCAGCGCCCCACATGCAGTTCGAGGGCAAGGTTCCACAACGACAGGGGCACACGCTCCAAGGTTGCGGGCATCTTTTTCCAGGGGGAGAGGACACCGAGGGCGTAGTCGAACACCAATGGTTTGCCGAAATCATCACTGTAGCCCGCTGCCATCTGACCGGGCTTGACACCATAGCTCTTCACTGGCGGCTGTCCCGTAAAGTAGTCGTTGCTGCGCCCGGTATGTGCATCCCATACGCTCAGTCCGCCGAATGAGCCTATAAGCCATTTGCCATCTGGACGTTGGCGGAACACATTCACACCCATCGGACTGACCACAGGGGCTTTCTCCGGCTCTATCATCACGGGAGCACTGTTAAAGAGGGAGTCTACCTGCATAAAGCCGTCGGCGGTAGAGACAAGCCACACGTGGTCTCTATTGTCCCAGCGCAAGGCACGCAAGCGGTCGTTCCATACATTCTGTGTCCTGTTGACGGGGGATGTCTTCAGAAGCACAAAGGGAACCATGAGGGGTGGACGCAGACAGGTGCCCGTCAAGGTGAGGAAAACGGTGAGCACAATGGTGTAAAGACCCACGCGGTTGTGCCACCGCTGGTGCCACACCAACTGGCGACCGGCCCTCTTCATGCCGTCCTTGTCACCGCTGCGTTTCCTGCGCCGTATACGGTAAGGCAGGAAGAAGAGAACCACTCCCGTCATGCAGAGAATGATTATGACCACCGCCACGACATCCACAACGAGCCGTCCAGGCAATCCGAACAGTTCTCCACTGTGCAACTTCCATATAGTACGGAAGAGATACTCCCGTGGACTAAAGTCATGGGCGGGCTTCAGTTCGCGGCGTTCCACCTTATTATATATATAGGTGTCACCCTTCTGCGTACCCTTTATCAAATAGAGAGCCGACCGTGTAAGGGCCACCACCTGCATACTGTCACCGCCGAGGGCAATGTCCATGAGCCGCTCGTCACCCTTTGGCAAAGGGCATGCTACCCATTGACGACCATCGTGGCGATAGACATCATAACTGGTGACACACCACAGGATGCCATCCTTCGTCCTGACAAGGTTTCGCACATTACGATGGTCTGCCCCATTGGGCAGTCCGGCATTCATCTCTTGCCAGTGAGAGGCATTACTGTCTGTGAGCCATACACCCCCATAGCCATATGCCGCTACCTTGCCACTGGTAAAGGGTACTGTACCCTTCACCACTCCGTTGTTGTAGTTGCTGATATGGTAAGAGGAAGGAAGCCATGAGCGGCCTACGTCGCAACCGCTCACCAGCGCACGATGGTTGAGTATGATGCCCGACACGCAGAATACGGTCAAGAACAGGGCAAACACCACGCCCACCCATTTATGGTATTTTCTCCAGGATATTTTCTTGTGCATATTTTGTGCCATATAACCTTATGAGGACAAAGTTACGGTTTTACACCGACATGCGCAACTTTTTTGCTGTTTTTCCTTGCTCCCGTTCCTGTCTATTTCATAAACACGAAATAGACAGCGGCAACGAGGCAGAGGAAAGCTGCTAGATGATTCCAATGCAATCCTTGCCCTTGGAATAGGACATTGGCAATGACTGCGAAAACGATGAGTGACACGCACTCCTGCAGCACCTTCAACTGTACGAGGGAGAAAGGACCTCCATTGCCGTCGAAACCGAGGCGGTTGGCTGGCACCTGACAACAATACTCAAAGAAGGCAATACCCCAACTGAAGGCTATCACGCCGATGAGGGGCCAGTGGGCACTCACGCCCGTCTGCTGCAACTTGAGGTGTCCATACCATGCCAGCGTCATAAAGACATTGCTCAGCAGCAGTAACAATATAGTGTATAATCCGTTCATACTCCTAATCTAAAGTTTCACCTATCGTGCAAAGGTACAAAATATCCTACAGATACTTGACGAATCTTCAAAGATTTGCCTTAAGTGATGAAAAAAAATAACTTGGCACATTATTATTAAAAGGGCTTCGAAGCATGTCGAAGAACGTCGAAAAACGCAAAACCTAAAGAAGCGCTTCGTTACCCCCTCATGAAGCGCTTCGTTAACGGTCAATGAAGCGCTTCATGAGCACCTGAAGAAGCGCTTCATGAGACTTCCCTCAAGCACTTGTTCCGTCCCTCTTCCATGCGTAATAAAGAGCCGATATCCTGCGGAGGTGAGCATTTATACTGAAAACATCTGAAAATGAGCAAGATAAATACCATTCCGTTTTTCCCAACTAGAAAAATATTTTTTCCCAACTAGAAAAATCAATCAACTACATAATGATTAAAAAAAATAACTTGGCACAGTTTGCGCCTTTTTACTAAGAGCGCCAAAAGAGGGTGTGCCTCTAAATAAGAAGCACACCCTCCGAAAAAGTGTTTATTAAAGAGTATTTGCTGTCTGTTGCAAAAGCAAGCCTTATGGCTGCAGTGTGAAACCAACCACGAGGTAAGCCTTCTCGCTGCTGGGGTTGGCAGCTATCTGTGCAAAGATGGGGATGCTGAAGGAATCCGTAATTTTGATGTCCTTGGTAGCCTTCACCGAAACGTTGGTCACAGCGAAACCTGTTGGCTGGTTTACCCACTCCTTTTGCACCTCATCATATTGCTTATGTCCATAATAAGAAGTGGTAGGATAAGGAACAATGCCCAAGGCTGCTTCCCATTCGCAACCGCCCAACTTGAACGGTGCTGTAGCCTCGAAGTAAGAAGAGTATGCACGCTTGCCACTCTTGTTCTTGCCGTCTTGACCAGCGAAGTTGGTGTACCAATTCAGAGCTACAGGACCGAAGTCATAGCCAACGTTGGCCTCGAAAATATGAGCGGTTTTACCTGAAGCATACTCAAAGTAACGTCCATCACCGCTGTTAAACCAATAGTCAGTTACACCGACATGGAAACCGCCTGTCTCGTAAGCCAAAGTGAGGTCAAACTCCTTTGTGTCACTAGACTCAACAAGTCCTACACTACCCCAACCTGTCAAAGACAAGCCTTTGTAAGCGATTCCGAGAGTTGGCTGCAAAGACACATTGCCGCAGTCCTGACCACGCCAGATGTACTGGTTGACGATGTCTGCAGAGATAGTCGTTTCCAACTTGTCCTGTGCCATGGCAGAAGGAGCGAAAGCCATCAAACCGAGTGCAAGGGCACCCATCTTCTTTATGTCAAAATACTTCATAATCTTCTTCGTTTATTGATTAGACTTCATTGTGTTTTGGGAAGTTTCGGCTGCAAAATTACTAATTATAACTTTGCAAGCCAAAACTTATAATAAAATTCTCTCTCTTTAGTTGAAGCAGCTCTCGCCGTGCTCGTAGATGTCGAGACCTTCCTCCTCAATACGCTTGTCAACGCGGAGACCAGCAACCTTCTTGATAGTGTAGAAGAGAATGAAACCTGTAACGGCTGCCCAAACATCGATTACGATGATACCGAAGAGCTCTGCTCCGAAGAAACCGAAGCCCCCGCCGTAGAAGGCACCGCCGTCGAGGGCGAAGAGACCTGTCATCAAGGTACCGAAGATACCGCATACACCGTGTACTGAGCTTGCACCCACAGGGTCGTCGATGTGGAGCTTGACATCGATGAACTCGATAGAGAACACGAGGATGATACCTGCCAAAAGACCGATGATGAAAGCACCGAGCGGACTAACGAGGTCGCAACCAGCAGTAATGGCTACCAAACCAGCGAGTACACCATTCAATGTCAGTGAGAATGAAGGTTTGCCATACTTAATCCAAGAGGTGAACATCGTACCGATACCACCGGCTACGGCAGCGAGGTTGGTTGTGAGGAACACGTGGCTGATGGCTACACGGTTCACTTCACCAGAGGCAGCGAGCTGAGAACCTGGGTTGAAACCGAACCAACCGAACCAGAGGATGAACACGCCGAGGGCGGCAGCCATCAGGTTGTGGCCAGGGATAGCGTTGCTCTTGCCGTTGCGATACTTGC
>CAVKZC010000029.1:0-21450 GCA_963660455.1 Sphaerochaetaceae bacterium
ATCAACGGTTACGGTCCTACCGAGTTTACCGTGATGTCCACCTTCTTCGATGTGGAGCCGGGCAAGGAATACCGCAACATCCCCATCGGCCGACCCCTGGACAACCAGTTGGGCCTTGTCGTAGACACCGAGGGCCATCTCCTGCCGCAGGGTGTAGCCGGAGAACTCTGCATGAGCGGCGTACAGATAGCCCGCGGCTACTGGCACCGCGAGGAACTGACCGCGGAGCGCTTCTGCAACCTCTACGTCGACGAAGAGCCGATAAAGGTGTACCACACGGGCGACCTCGTGCGCTACAACGGCGAGGGACAGATAGAATACTTGGGCCGCATCGACAGTCAGGTGAAGCTGCGTGGTTTCCGCATCGAACTGGGTGAGATAGAGACACTCGTGGGCCAGTATGAGGGCGTGCAGATGACGAGCGTGGTGGTCAAGAAGATAGGTGGCGTGGAGCACCTCTGCGCCTACTACACCGCCGACAGGGAGATAGACACCAACGCCCTGCGCGACTACCTCGCCGAGAAACTCACCGACTATATGGTGCCCACTGCCTATATGCAGCTCGACGAGATGCCGCTCACACCCAACGGCAAGGTGAACACCCGTGCCCTGCCCGAACCACAGGTGGAGGCAGAGGAAATGGTGGCTCCGCAGACCGAACTGGAGCAGAGCATCTTCAACGTGGTGGCAGAACTGCTCCACACCGACCAGTTTGGCGTCACCTCCAACCTCCTGCACATGGGTGTCACCTCCATCGCTGCCATGCGCCTCGGAGCCAAGATAGCCCAGGAGTTTGGTGTGCAGATAGCCATCAAGGACATCCTCGCCCATGCCACCGTGCGCGGCATAGCCGAGAGCATCATGGAGGCTAAGGGAGGCGATACCGTCACCATGCAGTATGAGAAGCGCGACTTCTATCCGCTCACGGAGAACGTGCACGGCCTGTACCTCGACTGGGAAATCAACCGCGACACCACGCAGTACAACGTGCCCGTGGTCTACCGCTTCACCGACAAGGATGCATCCCGCCTTGCCCTTGCCGCCGAGAAAGCCGTTGCCGCACACCCCATACTGAAGGCCCACTTCACGGTGGTGGACGGCGAGGTGATGATGGAGCGCAGGGATGCCGTCGACTATCATGTCGCCGTGACCCGTGTGGACGATGAGCCTACCAAGGAATACTTCCAGAAGAAAGTACACCCGTTCAACCTCCTTTCCGACGACCTCGTGCGCATCGAGGTGGTGCAGAGCGCTGAGGCCACCTACCTCTTCCTCGATGCCCACCATACGGTGTTCGACGGACTCTCCATCGACGTGCTCATGGGCGACCTCTTCGCTGCCTACGACGGCAAGGAGCCGCAGGGCGAGACCGTCACTGCCTTCGACTATGCCCTCTACGAGCAGGACGTGCTGAAGAGCGAGGCTTACAGCGAGGCGGAACAATATTACGAGACGCTCGTCAGCGCTGGCGAAGTGACCAGCTATCCCGACTCTGCCGTCCCCGACGGTACGCCCGTAGGCATGGTGCAGACTGTGTTCCCGGCAGGCGACATCGACCGCGTATGCCAGGACTGCGACATCACCGTCAACAGTTACATGCAGGCGGTGTTCGCCCTGACGCTCAGTCGCCTGGTGCGCCAGCCCAATCCGCTCTACCTTACTATCTCGGGAGGCCGGGGAGCCTGTCCGCAGTTGATGCAGAGCGTGGGCATGTTTGTCAAGACACTGCCCATGACTGTAGGTGTGGAGGGAAAGACTCCCGTCACGGCCTTCCTCAAGAACGTACACCAGGTGCTGCAAGACAGTTACGCACGCGACTTCTTCCCCTATACCCACCTCGTGGAACGCTTCAGTCTGCATGCCGAAATCATGTGCGCCTACCAGGGCGGCGTGACGGAGGACAACGGGGCGGAGCAATGGATACTGGGCCAGGACACCACCAAGTTCCCGTTGACGCTCACCGTCCTTCCCGATGCGGCGGGCTACCGCCTCACCGCCGAGTATGACGGCATGCGCTACGGAGAGGCCGACATGGAGGTGCTGCTCGGTGCCGTCGCCAATGTGGCACAGGAGCTTTGCCAATGCGAGACCCTGCACGACGTGTCGCTGGTGGGCGACAAGCAGGTGGAGGAAATCCTCTCCATGTCGGTGGGCAAGCACCTCGACGTAGACACTAACGACACCTTCCCCTCGCTCTTCATGCGCCAGGCAGCAAAGACACCGCAGAACATCGCCGTGGTGGACGAGAGCGGACATTATACCTACGCCCAACTCGACAACCTCTCGGGAACTTTCGCCTCCCACCTCGTGGAGATGGGCATCGGCAAGGGCAACTCGCCCTTCGTCTGCATCATGCTGGGTTACCAGAAGGAGTTTGTGGTGGCTGCCATCGGCATCGAGAAGGCCGGTTGCGCCTACATCCCCCTCGACTATGGTTATCCCACCGACCGACTGCTCTACATGCTGGAAGACTCAGAGAGCCAGGTGCTCGTCACCTCGCACACGGTCTTCGACGAGAAGAATGCCGACGGCGACTTCAGCGGTTTCAAGGGCGAGATACTCTTTGTAGACGATTACCTCAGCCAGTGTGACGGCACCCTCGCCAACAACATCAACCTCGCCACGCCCGACAGCTTGGCCTATATGATTTACACATCAGGCTCTACGGGCAAGCCCAAGGGCGTGATGATTCCCCAGCGGGGCAAGGCACAGTTCGTGCAGTTTGCCGCCCACGAGTGGCGACAGGACGAGACGAGCCGCATCTGCTGCCACGCCAGTTTCTCGTTCGACACGTCGGTGGAGAGCCTCTACCCCGTGCTCACCGTGGGCGGTACCATGTATCCCGTGCCCAAGGAAGCACGCAAGGACTTCGCCCTGCTCAACGAGTTTATCCGCAAGAACGGCATCACGGGCGGCACGTTCACCACGCAGTTGGGGCAGATGCTCCTGCAGATGTACCCCGACCTGCCCATGAAGTACCTCCTGGTGGGTGGCGAGAAGATGACCGTGGCACCCGAGTGTCAGTGCCGTCTCATCAACGGTTACGGTCCTACCGAGTTTACCGTGATGTCCACCTTCTTCGATGTGGAGCCGGGCAAGGAATACCGCAACATCCCCATCGGCCGTCCGCTCTACGACCAGTATGGTCTTGTCGTGGACACCGAGGGCCATCTCCTGCCTCCGGGCATCGCCGGAGAGCTCTGCATGGGCGGCACACAGATAGCCCGTGGCTACTGGCACCGCGAGGAATTGACCCAAGAGCGTTTCTGCGACCTTGTCATGGGCGAGCACACCATGAAGGTGTATCACACCGGTGACCTCGTGCGCTACAATGCCGACGGACAGATTGAGTTCCTGGGCCGCATCGACAGTCAGGTGAAGCTCCGTGGCTTCCGCATCGAACTGGGCGAGATAGAGACACTCATCGGACAGTACGAGGGCATCCGCATGAAGAGTGTGGTGGTAAGGGAGATTGGCGGCGTGCAGCATCTCTGCGCCTACTACACCGCAGAGCACCCCATAGACGTGGAGGCGCTGAAGGCTTACCTCTCCGAGCGGCTTGCCGACTACATGGTGCCTACCGCCTACATGCAGCTCGACGAGATGCCGCTTACCCCCAACGGCAAGGCCAACACCCGCGCCCTGCCCGAACCGCAGTTGCAGGCGGCTAAGCAAGATGCCTTCGTGGCTCCCGAGGGCGAGATTGAGACTGCCATCGCCGAGGCTTTCGCCGCTGTGCTGAAGAAAGAGAAGGTGGGCGCCAACGACGACTTCTTCAAGTTTGGCGGCACCTCGCTCAGCGCCATCAAGGTAGTGGCAGGACTCATGGGAAAGGGCTACAACGTCACCTACAAGGACCTCTTCAAGTACAAGACTCCGCGCAGCCTTGCCATCTTCATCGACATCACGCAGAGCGCTGCTGCAGTCCCCGCCGTGCCATCCGAGACGATGGTTGTCGGCAAACCGGAACTGCCCAAGTCTGCCTTCGCCGACGTGCTCGAAGCCAATACCCTCGAAGCCCTGCGCAAGGGCGAGATGCAGACCATCGGCAACGTGCTGCTCACCGGAGCCACGGGCTACCTGGGCATCCACCTGCTCTACGAACTGCTGCAGCACGAGGAGGGCACCGTCTACTGCGTGCTGCGCGGCAAGAGAGACCTCACGCCCGAGAAGCGACTCCGCACCCTCTTCTTCTATTACTTCAACGGTATCGACGAGGAGGTGTTCGACAAGCGTATCCGCGTCATCGGCGGTGACCTCACCGACCCGCACAGCCTCGACCAGTTGCCTGGCGACATTGACACGGTGTTCAACTGTGCCGCCAACGTGAAGCATTTCTCTGCCGGCAACGACATCGAGAAGGTGAACGTGGAGAGTGTGCGCCTGCTTGTAGACTGGTGTCTGGCTCATGATGCACGCCTCGTACATGTGTCTACGGCAAGTATCGCCGGACAGAGCGTGGACGGCGTTCCGGCTGTTACAACACTGCTCAACGAGCACCTCTTCGACTATGGACAGGGGCTGGACAACCAGTATGTAAGGTCTAAGTACAATGCCGAGAACATCGTCCTCACCGCCATCCGCGACAAGGGACTGGGCGGCAAGATTATGCGCGTGGGCAACCTGGCGCCACGAAACAGTGACGGCGAGTTCCAGATTAACTTCAAGAACAATGCCTTCATGGGGCGCATCGTGGCGCTCTCCACCCTGGGGTGTGTCAGCTACGAGACACTCGACGAGCCTTGCGAGTTCTCGCCCATCGATGCTGTGTGTCAGGCCATCCGCCTGCTGGCGAAGACGCCGAAGGAAATGGCAGTGTTCCATCCCTACAACAACCACAGCATTCCGTTGGGCGACGTGCTGGAGATTCTCCACGCTGTAGGTGTGGACATCCAGCCCATGGAAGCCGACCAGTTCAACGAGAAGGTGCAGGAGATGCTCCATGACGAGAAGGTGGTGCAGAAGTTGCAGCCGCTCTTCGCCTACGACGAGGCGAACACGCAGCACGTGGTGCGCTGGCTCGGCTACGAGAACAGCTACACCACACAGGTGCTCCACCGTCTCGGCTTCAGTTGGCCCTACACCTCGTGGGACTATGCCGAGCGCTTCGTCAAGACCATCCACGGTTTCAACTACATCTAAGCCCTGTAGGTGTCTGGGTATCTTAGGCCTTCGAAAAGAAACGATTTGAACGATTTAAGCAATAGAATTAGAGCCGGAGAACAGTCGCATGACGATTCTCCGGCTCTATTTTTTACCCTTTTACCTTTTTACCTTTTTACCTTTTTACCTTTAATTACCCTTTTTACTCTTTTACCCTTTTACCTTTACAAAGATGTATGCCCCGTCGATGTGTACCTCGTTTTCGGAAACAAGGCACTGGATGGCACTGTCGATACAGTGGGACGGAAGGGGCACGGAGTGCAGCTCATCGAGGGGGTGGCGCTCGCCGTCGGCAAGAAGCGTGGCTATTTCTTTCTTGGCCTGTTCGTAGAGCAGAAGGTAGGCTGAATGTTCAGCCTTGTGCTCGAGGCACACGTCACACTGGCGGCAGTCCTTGTCGGACGCCTCGCCGAAGTAGGCCAGCAACTGCCGCGAGCGACAGATGTAGTCGTTTGTGGCGTAGCCTATCATGCGCTCGATGCGCCTGTTGTACTGTTCGCGGCGCTGTTCCCATACCTCGGGCGGAATGACCACCTTGTCGCCGTCGATGCGGTCTTGGGTGTAGGTGATGAAGGGCGTCTTTCGGCGGGGGATGAAAAGGACGATGTGTCGGGCGGCAAGGTTCTTGAGTATCATGTACACCTGCTGTTGCGACAGGTCGGTCTTTTGTGCCACCAGATTCTCGTCGATGTAGACATAGTCGGTGAAGAGTCCGCCGTAGAGGCGCAGCAGGGCGGTGATGACATTGTCTTCGTTGGGGGACAGAGAGTCGAGCAGATAGAGATCGTTCCTGTCTATGCAGAACATGAGGCGTGCCGCATTGTCGGGCTCGCTCTCATAGTGGAGGTATCCGCTCTGCTCCAGTATGCGGAGGGAGGCATCTACCTTCGTGGGGAAAAACTTGAAGTTGTACGAGAATTTGTCGATGTCGAAAGCGAACGTCTTTCCGCGGCCGCTCTCGATGCCTATCTGGAAGAAATAGGCAAGCGACTCGTATACGTTGCGTATGAGTTGTCGGTCGGGGAAGTTGTCGTCTATGCGGTTGCGCAGTTTACGCTCGTCGACCGTGTCGTAGAGCAGTACGGCGTAAGCCTTGTCGCCGTCACGCCCTGCGCGCCCAGCCTCCTGGAAGTAAGCCTCCAGCGAGTCGGGACAGTCGATGTGAATGACCATTCGCACGTCGGGCTTGTCTATGCCCATGCCGAACGCATTGGTAGCCACCATGACCCTTACCTCGTCGTGCTGCCACGCCTTCTGCCGTTCGTCCTTTACCTGAGGGTCGAGTCCGGCATGGTAGAAGGTGGCGCTGATGCCATTGTCGACAAGCAGTTGGGCTGTCTCCTTGGTGCGTCTGCGACTGCGTGCGTAGACGATGGCCGAGCCGCCCACACACTGCAGGATGTGAACCATCTCCTTAGGCTTGTCGGATGCTGTGCGGACGATGTATGCCAGGTTCTTGCGCTCGAAACTCATGCGGAACACGTTGTGCTGGGCGAACTGCAGTTTGTCCTGGATGTCATCGACAACCTCGGGTGTGGCGGTGGCGGTGAGGGCGAGCACCGGTACGCCGGGCTTCTCCTTGCGGATGTCGGCGATGCGGAGATAAGACGGACGGAAATCGTAGCCCCACTGGCTGATGCAGTGGGCTTCGTCTACGGTAATAAAACTGACGTCCATGTGGCGCAGTTTGGCAAGAAAGGTTTTGGAACCGATACGCTCTGGCGAAACGTAGAGAATCTTCACACCGCCGAAGATGCAGTTGTCCAGCACCTGCAGGATTTCGCGTTGTGAGCGGTCGGCGTAGACGGCATCGGCCTGGATGCCGTGCTCGCGGAGATGGTGCACCTGGTCTTTCATCAGGGCGATGAGCGGGGTGATGACAATGCACACCCCGTCTTGCGCAAGGGCGGGAACCTGAAACGTGACAGACTTGCCGCCCCCCGTGGGCATGAGCCCCAGCGTGTCCTTGCCGGCAGCAATGCTCTCGATGATGTCGCGCTGGATGCCGCGGAAGTCGGGATAGCCCCAATGGGTGCGTAGTATCTCTTGAAATTTGTCCATTTCTCTCTCTCTTCGGGAGTATCGGGATGACGGGTTAAGCGGTGCAGGTGGTTATCCTTCGTTGGGGCGGATGTCCTCTATCTGCAGCTGTACCTGGTTTTTCTTGAAAACGTTCTCCTCTATGGTGTAGGCGATATCGAAGCTGCGTTTGCTCTTGATGTAGCGTGCCGACGCGCTCTGTCCGAAGGCGATGCCGTTGACGACGGTGCTCGACTTGGAGTCCACCAGTTCCAGCTTGATGTGCTCCTGCTCTCTTCCCACCACCTTGCTGGTGCCGTAGTCGTATACTCCCGCCGTGCAGAACACGGGCTTGGGATTGCACGGTCCGAAGGGCGAGAACCGCTTCAGGTCGTTGTGCAGGTGCTTGGTGATGTCGCGGAAGTCGATGGCGGCATCAATGTTGAGGATGGCCTCGGTCTGCTCGGGCGAGATATGCTCTTCCACATACTGCTGGAAGCGGTTGCGGAACTCGCGCACGTGCTCCCATTTCATGGTGAGTCCGGCAGCATAGGTATGCCCGCCGAAGTTGAGCAGCAGGTCGCGGCAGCTCTTGATGGCCGAATAGACGTCAAACCCCGTGACGCTGCGTGCCGACCCTGTGGCCATGTCGCCGTCACGCGTGATGACGACGGTGGGGCGGAAGTATATTTCCGTGAGTCGTGAAGCCACGATGCCGATGACACCCTTTTTCCAGCTCTCGTCGTAGAGCACGATGCTCGAGTTGTGCTTCTGGCTCTCCAGGCGCGACACGATAATGTTGGCCTCCTCCGTCATCTGCTTGTCTATGTCCTTGCGCTGCTCGTTGTACTCGTTGATGTGTTTGGCCATGCGCAGGGCAGAGGCAAAGTCTTTCTCCACCAGCAGGTCAACGCTCAGCTTGCCGTTCTCCATGCGTCCGGAGGCATTGATGCGCGGACCTATCTTGAAGATGATGTCGCTCATGGACAGCTCGCGCCCGTTGAGGCTGCAGATGTCGATGATAGACTTCAGACCGATGCTCGGGTTGGTGTTGAGCTGTTTGAGTCCGTGGAAGGCAAGGATGCGGTTCTCGTCCACGACGGGTACGATGTCGGCAGCGATGCTGACGGCACAGAAGTCGAGTAGGGGGATGAGCCTGGAGAAGGGGATATTGTTGTCCTTGGCGAAAGCCTGCATAAACTTGAAGCCCACACCGCATCCGCAGAGGTGCTTGAAGGGGAACGGGTCGTCGGGCCTTTTGGGGTTGAGTATGGCCACGGCAGGCGGCATCACCTCGTCGGGGACGTGATGGTCGCAGATGATGAAGTCTATGCCCAGACTCTTGGCATAGGCTATCTGCTCGTTGGCCTTGATGCCGCAGTCGAGGATGATGACCAGCTTCACGCCCGTGCGCTGTGCATACTCTATGCCTTTGTTGCTTACACCGTATCCCTCGTCGTAGCGGTCGGGGATGTAGTAGTCTATGTTGGAATAGAACTGCTGCAGAAACTTGTAGACCAGGGCCACTGCCGTACATCCGTCCACGTCGTAGTCGCCGTAGACGAGTATGCGTTCCTTGCGCCCCATGGCATCGTTGAGCCTGTCTACCGCCACATCCATGTCCTTCATCAGGAACGGGTTGATGAGGTCGGAGAGCTGTGGTCGGAAGAACCTTTTTGCTGCCGACTCGGTGGTGATGCCGCGCTTGATGAGCAACTGTCCGAGGATGGGACTGATGCTCAGTTTGTCGCCCAGTTCTTTGGCCGCTTTCTGTTCTTCGGGTGTAGGTGCGTCATATTTCCACTTGAAATGCATTTTGTCTTTTTTTATTTTGCCGTCAAAGTTACAAAAATATTGGCACAATACGAAATGTTTTATATGAAAATAACAAATAAGGGGGCTACGACGTGTATGTCGCAGCCCCCTTGTGGGTGTGCCGTTTGTCGGCAACGATGTGTCTTAGATACCCAGCTTCTTGCGGATGTCCTTGGGAATGGCGTTCTTGTTAACCATGAAGTCCATGGTCTTGTATGCCACGAAAGCCTTGGTCATGTACCATGTGCCCTTGTAGTCGCCATACTCGCCCCATGAGTTCTTCACCATGTAGTACTCCTTGCCGTTCTGGTCCTTGGCGATGCCGTAGATGTGCATGCCGTGGTCGTCGGTGGTCTCCCAGTTGTCGAAAGCCTCCTGGCGCATGGCCTGTGTAGGAACAATCTCGGGAGCGTTGACACCGAGCGAGTCGAACTTCTCCTTCTTCTCGTCCTTGGAGAGCTTGAACCAGTGGTCGGCGTCCGTGCCGGCCATAGAGCGAACCTTCTTCACGTCGTAGGCGATACCGAGACCCTTGCGTGTGAAGCCGTCCTCTGTCACGTCACCGCCCCAGGCGATGGTGTAGCCGTTGTTGATGGCGTTGTCGATAATCTTGCAGAGGTCTTCCATGGGCACGTTGTAGCTCATGGGCCAGCGCCAGTTGTCCTGTACCTCTACGGCAAACTCGCTCCACATGGGGTGATGTGTGAAGCTGGTGATGCTCACGTAGTCGTCGAGGTTCAAGCCGAGGCTCTGGCAGAAGGTCTGCGGAGTGTACTGCTTGCCCTGGTAGGTGAATTTCTCGGGAGTCTTGCCGATGTAAGAGTCGATGATGCCCTGCAAGCCGCTCTTCCATGCTGTGGAAATCTTCTTGGCCTTGCTCTTGGCTACAGCCTCCACGTAGGGAGTCATCACGTCGAAGAACTCACCGAAGTTGGCCAGCGAGTCGCCGGTCAGTGTACCGGGAGCAGGCATGGCGTCCTCGGGCACGATACCGTAGTGCTGCAGCGCGTAGAGCACGTCGTAGGCACTACCGCCCTGCGAGAAGCTCACGTCGCCGTGCATTCTCACGGCCATAGTGGCACGGTCCATGTAGGTCTTGTTGGCCACGAACATTTCGCTCAGGTCGTAGGTCTTGCCGCTGTTCTTCAGTATTTCGCTCTCGAAATAGCTCAGTGTAGAGTAAGCCCAGCACGTACCGCTGCGGTTCTGGTCCTTGACGCTGGTGATGGGGTTCTGCTTTACCACTGTAAATACAGGCTTGTTCTTGGCAATGGCAGCCGAGTCTTTGGCTGCTTTGATGCTCTTGGCGTTAGCCCCACCGGCAACCAATGCCAGCATGGCAGCAACAATCAATGTCTTCTTCATTAAAATCTTCTCTTTATATTAATAATGTTGTTTTTTTACGTTTCAAAGGGGTTAAGTTTTTTACCCTTTTACCTTTTTACCCTTTTTACCCTTTTACCCTTTTACCTTTCACCGGTTTGCAGCCATGAATTCCTCCACGTCTTTGGGGTGGTATGGAATGCGGTCTTTGCCGATGAAGCGGCATCCGTCCTTCGTGATGAGCACATCGTCCTCGATGCGTATGCCGCCGAAGTCCTTGTATGTCTCGAGCTTGTCGAAGTTGAGGAACTCGGCACAGTGCTTCTTGGCTTTCCACTCGTCTATGAGCGCAGGGATGAAGTAGATGCCCGGTTCGTCGGTTACCACAAATCCTTCCTGCAGGCGGCGTCCCATGCGCAGGCAGTTGGTGCCAAACTGTTCCAGGTTGGGTCTCACCTCCTCGTCAAAGCCCACGTTTATCTGGTCGAGGTTCTCCATGTCGTGTACGTCCATACCCATCATGTGTCCCAGGCCGTGGGGCAGGAACATGGCGTGAGCACCGGCCTTTACGGCTTCCTCGGTGTCGCCCTTGGCCAGTCCCAGTTCTTTCAGTCGGTCGAACATCAGGCGGCAAACGGCAAAGTGCACATCAGCATATTTCACACCGGGCTTTGCCACCTCGAGCGTGTAGTCGTGGCATGCTTCCACGATGGAGTAAATCTCCAGTTGGCGCTGGGTAAACTTGCCGCTTACGGGCATGGTGCGCGTATTGTCCGAACAGTAGTTGTTGACGGTCTCGGCACCAGCGTCGCAGAGGGCGAGCCTTCCGGCTTCCAGCACACTGAGCGAGGGGTTGCCGTGCATGATTTCGCCATGCTGCGTATAGATGGTGGGGAAGCTGACCATCGCCCCGTAAGAGTTGGCGATGCCGTCTACCTGTCCGCCCACAAACTTTTCCGTCACGCCCGGACGGGTGAGGCGCATGGCTGTGGTGTGCATCTTGTAGCCGATGACAGCCGCACGCTCCAGTTCCTCTATCTCCTCCAGGCTCTTGGTGGAGCGCATCTTCACTACTGCCTGTATGAGGGGCATGGAGGCTTCCTCCTTCTGCTGGTTGGGGTGAATGCCGAGGAGGTCGAATATCTGCAACTTGATGTCGTAGCGGTAAGGCGGCAGGAAGTGTATCTTGCGCTTCAGGGCCATGGCGTTGTTGCAGATGGTCTTGAGCGACTTCATGGGCGCCGTGTTTCCGATGCCCACCTGTGCGGCAAGGTCGTGTACGCTGTCCACACTGCCGTACCACACGATGTCTTCTATGTCAATGTCGTCGCCGACAAGTGTCTCGATGTCGTTGTCCACGTCGATGACGCCCACGAGGCCGTCACGCTGCTGTCCGAAGTAATAGAGGAACGTGGAGTCCTGACGGAAGGGCGCATAGCCGTTGTTGGGAAAATTGCAAGGCGATTCGTTGTTCCCAAAAAGTATAATCACGCCACTGCCTACCAACTCCTTCAGTTGTGCGCGGCGCTTGATGTAAGTATCCTTGCTAAACATATTTTTAGTTAATGTTATAGTTTTGGCGCAAAGTTAGTAATTATTTTGTAAAAAATCATTATCTTTGCAATCAAAAATGTATATTAAGTGAGAATTTATAAATAATTAATACAACAGCCGGTGTTTCGGCATGTAAAAGGACGTGTGTTTCGGCATATAAAAGGTGGATTATGGAGTTAATGAAGAATACAGGACTTGTTTTGGAAGGTGGCGGCATGAGAGGCGTTTTTACCAGTGGCGTGCTCGATGCCTTTATGAAGTACGAACTTTACTTTCCCTATGTTGTGGCTGTTTCTGCCGGGGCATGCAACGGCATGTCGTACATCAGCAGGCAACCGCGGCGTGCTCGCATCTCTAACATCGACTACCTGGCGCGTTACCAGTACATCGGCATCCGCCACTTGGTGACGCAGGGCTGCATCTTCGACAGGGAACTGCTCTACGACAAGTTCCCCAACCAGTTGTTGCCCTTTGACTTTGACACCTTCTTCAGGTATGCGTCTGGATTTGAGATGGTGACAACCAATTGCCTCACGGGGCAGCCCATGTACCTCTCGGAGACGCACGACCGTCAGCGTGCCCTCGACGTGGTGCGTGCCTCGAGCAGTCTGCCTTACGTCAGCAAGATAGTGACGGTGGACGGCATCCCCATGCTCGACGGCGGCATAGCCGACAGCATACCCGTGCAGCACGCCATGGACATGGGGTATGCGCACAACGTGGTGATACTGACGCGCAACAAGGGGTGGCGCGATACGGGCAAGGACCACAGAATACCTTATTTATATAAGCACTATCCGCGCCTGAGGGTGGCATTGAGCCACCGCCACAAGTCGTACAACGAACAGATACAACTGGTGGATGACCTGGAGGCGGCAGGCAAGATAACGTGCATACGGCCCATGCGGCCCCTGGAGGTGGGGCGCATAGAGAAGGACACGGCCAAGCTGGAGCGTCTGTACGAAGAAGGCTTCACACTTGGTGAAGCCTTCTGTAGGGGTATTCGGAAAAAGAAAAGCGTCGGATAAGATTTTTATACGTTTGCCTTGTACTTGGGGCTTTCGCCGTACTTGTTGTCATCGACATCCGAATCGATGCAGCAGAACACGATGATGACAACCTGCCAAACAAGGGCCAGGATATAGCCGATGACCAGTGCGGCAATGGCCCCGATGGAATTGGCAGCAAGCTCTTCGGCGTTGATGGAATCTACGTCACCGCTCAGGAGGGCAGCACCGAAGAGGGCGAAGACGAGTATCAGCAGCAATACAGCGAAGATGACCTGTCCTCCTATCCACCATCCGCTGCGGTTGGTGTCGTGCAGGCGGCGGAACGTGAGCGAAATCTCGGCGAGGGTAATGACGACGGCAATGGCGTTGCCGGCAAAGGGAATCCATGTGGTAAGGAGGGCGATGATGCCCAGACCCAGTATGGCCCACCAGTATTCTGAGCGGCGTATCCTGCCCTTGAAATCGACAATCTTGGTAAAGGCCAACTTGTTGGCTTCGATGAATCCCACCTGGGGAAGTTCTGTGTAGTTTTCCATAATTTTATGTTTTTATGAGTTAGGTAATCTTTCTCTTGGAATGGCGCCTTTACTCTCCCAGCAGGTCGGGCCTAAGCCTTCGGGTGCGCTCCATGGCCTGGTCAAACTCCCATTGGCGTATCTTGGCCTCGTTGCCGCTCAGCAGTATCTCCGGCACCTTCCATCCCTTGTAGTCGGCAGGACGGGTGTAGATAGGTGCAGCCAGGATGTCGTCCTGGAAGCAGTCGGAGAGGGCACTCTGCTCGTCGCTGATGACCCCGGGCACAAGGCGTATGACAGCATCGGCGATGATGGCAGCCGCCAGTTCGCCTCCCGTCAGCACATAGTCGCCTACGGATATCTCGCGTGTGATGAAGTGGTCCCTGATGCGCTGGTCTATGCCCTTGTAGTGTCCGCAGAGGATAATGAGGTTTCCCTGCAGCGACATCTCGTTGGCTATCTTCTGGTTGAACGTCTCGCCGTCGGGCGAAACATAGATAACGTCGTCGTATTCGCGCTCGGCCTTCAGGGCGGTAATGCAGCGGTCGATAGGTTCACACTGCATCACCATGCCGGCGCTCCCACCGTAAGGGTAGTCGTCCACGCGCCTCCATTTGTCAAGCGTATAGTCGCGCAGGTTGTGGAGGTGAACCTCAGCGAGCCCCTTCTTGCGGGCACGTGCCAGGATGCTTTCACCGATGAATCCTTCGAGCATCTCGGGCAGAACTGTGATAATGTCTATTCTCATCATGCTTGCAAAGGTAATGAAAAACGGCTGAAACGCCAAATATTTTACACAAAAAAGAGGCGTACGGACTGTTAGTGTCTGTACGCCTCTCCTTATAGATGTGCTCGTCGGCATTATGCGCAACCGTAGCCGCAACCCTTCATCAGGGCCTCGCCATAGAAGTTCATGGCCGACTTGTAGCTCTCTGCTACGTTCTCAATCATTCTCTTGATGTTGTTAATCATTGTCTTCATAATTGTTATCCTTTCTCTTTTTGTTTGTTAATACTATGGGCTGTGTGTCTCGTGTTTTTTATTTGCCCATCTCAATCTTTTTGTTCACTGCGACTGCCTGTGCTACCATAGTGCCGACAATCAGAATAATCATCATTGTTACCATAATCTTTTTACCTTTCTTTCTGTTTGGGGAACCTCCCTTTGAGGTCCCTTGTTCTACATGTTATCCTTTTTCAATCTTTACCTTTTCGAGTGCAAAGGTAATGCCATTATGTTGAAACGGCGCAACGAACGTGTAACAAATGTATGAAAACAACCGATTTTTTGACTCACATCAATCTTGCAGGCTCCCTGCGGCCTGTCAAACGTGACAAGAAGGCATGTTTTTGCCTTTGTCCACTTTACAGGGCTTCATCGTCAGGACGCGGAAAGGCAGCCTTGGCTTTCAGACGAGGGAAGTGCTTCTTCTTTCTGAGCCATGCTGCCTTTCTTGCTTCGTATTCCTCGCGATGGCTTTCCAGATAGTTGTCGGCCATTGCTCTTGATTTTTACTGTTACTTTTCCTTATATATATAATAAGGTGTACTCTTGCTTTGCTATTTCTCCTTGAACTTGCTGTATATTACCTTTGCCTGTATGCTTCCCGTGGGCTTGTGTTGTTCGTCGTAAGTGTCTTCGCCTTTGACGAGCTGTACCGACGTAAGCCCCATTTCGTGGGTGATGGTGTTGACATACTGGTAATTGTCGCGGGTAATGTAGTCGATGTTCACGGGCAGGATAGCCACCTTGTTCCAGTTGGCCGAGCGCTCTGCTGTCGGCACTTTGCCCATCCTCGTCACCAGGTTGCTGATGTTGGGGAAGGTGTATGCGTTCTTGGCAGACGAACTGCTGCTCGTGTTGAATGTCGAACTGTAGGAGATGCGGTAGTCGGTGACCTTGCGGTTTTCGAAGAATGACGTCAGGCTGTCGACGGGAATCATCAGTACGTTGTAGGGCGTCTCGAAAGCATAGTCATTGTTGGTTTGGTTGTTTATCTTGGGGAAGGTAACCGAAACCATCGACAGCGTGTCCTTTTCGTGGCCCTTCAGGATGTCATCCACGGGCAGTGTAGCTACCGTTATGATGCCTGCAGGCGACTTGATGTATGTACGGCTGTTGTCAGTCACCATTTCTTGGAGTCGCTCCGGGCTGTTCACGATGCGGTTGGTCTGCAGCACTTCTTCCGTGCCGAAGAAAGAGTAGCTGTAGCTGTTCAGACTGTCTTTCTTGCCAGAGGAAGTCTCCACTTCTTTCTTTCTCTTCCAGGAGAACACGAGCTGTGTGGTGTAAACCTTCACCATGTTGCCCACGCCGCTCTCGTGCTTGATGTAGAAGCCCGGGCACACATTGTGTACAAACTGGTAGTTGTTCCTGAAGTACTCCGGGTGGTTCATGCGCATGTGCATGATGTACGTACCGTAGTTGTCATACTCGGTGCCGTCCTTGGCTGTGTATGGTTGGTTGAGATAAATCTTGAAGTACTTCTTCTGCAGCGAATAGGTAGTGTTTACCTTATAGGCATTCTCCGTGTCGACGTATCCGTTGGCGATAGGGTCGAAGTCGGTGTAGTACTTCTTGCCCTCCTCCATGGGTTTGTCCATCTCGTATGCAGTCACGTTCATGGGGGCGAGCGTGTCGCCGTATGTCGTCTGGTAGTTGATGAGGATGTAGCAGGAGTCAGCTCTTAACGAGTCTTTGTTGGCAGCCCTGATGTACTCCAAGGTGTCGAGCGCAAAGTTGGGCATCGAAGAGAACTGTGCCATATAGTCGGCCGTGACGTAAGTGTCAGTCTCCGGGTCCTTCATCATGCCCACGATGCCCTGTCTGCTGTTGCTCAGCACGCTATAGTTGCCCATCGACTCGGTGGTGACGTTGAAGACAGAGTCGGAGATGGAGAGGCCGTCAATCCTGTTGGTGACAGAATGGCCGATATTGTCAGTAGTGTCATCGCACGATGCCATGAAGAGCACGGCGGCGATGAGCACGAATAATCTGGATAGTTTCATTTGTCAAGAAAAAACTTTAGCGCCCGTCACTTATTCGTCTGGGCAAATTTCGTTGATAAAATTCTTGTATGCTTCAGCGATGTCGTCGCCCGGGTAAGCCATCACGGGCTTTCCCTTTTCCGTGGCGTATGCCTTCAGGGCTTCCGATGCACCTTCCTCAGCCTCCACCACGCCGTCGCTATAGTCGATGGCGAGCTTGGCCAGCTCGTCCTGTGTAAATGGTTCGCCGTATCCGTCCATCATGCTGCGCTTGGCAGTCTTGAAGGCCACGCAGTCCTTGAAGTTCTCGCCCACACATCCCTTGAGACCGTGGTTGTAGAGGGTGGCAACGACCTTGGAGTTGGCAAATGACGGTTCCTCGGCATAGGCAGTCTTGATGTAGAGAGGCACTACTGCGCCCATCCATCCTTGGCATACGATGACGTCGGGCTGCCAGCGCAGTTTCTTCACCGTCTCCAGTACGCCTCTGGCAAAGAAGATGGCACGCTCGCCGTTGTCCTCATATTCTTTGCCGTCGGCGTCAGTGCCCATCTTGCGGCTGTTGAAGTAGTCGTCGTTGTCTATGAAGTAAATTTGCTGACGGGTTGTCGGGATAGAGGCAACCTTGATTATCAGGGGGTGGTCCGTGTCGTCGATGATAAGGTTCATGCCCGACAGGCGTATCACCTCGTGCAACTGGCCTCGGCGCTCGTTGATGACGCCCCATTTGGGCATGAAGATACGGATTTCAAAGCCTGCTTCCTGCATCTTTTGGGGCAACTCGCGTCCCATCACCGACATGTGGCTCTCTGCCACGTAAGGATTTATCTCCTGATTGATGAATAATACTTTCTTTGCCATAATTGTTACTTTGTATTCTTACGAATTAGGTGCAAAGGTACGAAAAAAAACTCAGATGCGTTCAGCTTTTGCCCGAAATCAGACAAAACGCCCCGTTTATTGGCATATTTTTATGATATTTCTTTCTTATTTAAGAAAAAAGTTGTTATTTTGCACGCCGAAAAGTAAATGAACAATGAAAGTAATTGATAAGATTGTAGACCTCCAGAACGAACTTTTTTCTGTTCGCAAGGAGGGTAAGGAAATAGGTCTTGTGCCGACAATGGGGGCTCTTCACGAAGGTCATGCTTCGTTGGTAAAGCGCAGCGTAAAGGAAAATGCGGTTACCGTTGTCTCTGTATTTCTCAATCCCACCCAGTTTAACGACAAGGGCGACCTGGAGCGTTATCCGCGCACGCTGGAGGCCGACTGCCAGTTGCTCGAGGCATGTGGTGCCGATTATGTCTTTGCCCCGTCGGTAGACGAGATGTACCCCACGCCCGACGAGCGCCACTTCGAGTTCCCGCCCGTCTCTACCGTGATGGAGGGTGCCAGGCGTCCGGGCCATTTCAATGGTGTGTGCCAGGTGGTGAGCCGCCTGTTCTATATAGTCCGTCCTACACGTGCCTATTTCGGAGAGAAAGACTGGCAGCAGATTGCCGTCATCAAGCAGTTGGTGAAGTTTATCGGTGCTGATGTGCAGATAGTAGAGTGCCCTATCGTGCGTGATGCCGACGGACTGGCCAAGAGCAGCCGCAACACGCTGCTTGCCGACAACGAGCGTGCCATCGCCCCCAACATTTATGTAGCCCTGAAGGCAAGCGTAGACTACGCCCAGGGGCATACGGTGCAGGAGACGCACGACAAGGTGGAGGCAGACATCAATGCCGTAGACGGACTGGAGGTCGAGTACTTCGAGATTGTGGACGGCGACACGCTGCAGCCCGTGTCCTCATGGGATGCGTCGCCCTATGTGGTGGGTTGCATCACGGTATATTGCGGCAAGACGCCCATACGCCTGATAGACCACATCCGCTACAAGGGATGACGAACATCAGCGAAGAAGAACATTTTTTTAGAACACGCTTTACAAGTGCGTGGAATTTTTACGACACGCCTTTACAGATAAAGGAAACAAGGAATATACAGCATATTATGCAGATAGAAGTATTGAAGAGTAAGCTCCATTGCGTGACGGTGACAGAGGCCAACCTCAACTATATGGGGAGCATCACGATAGACGAAGACCTGATGGACGCTGCCGAACTGATAGCCGGAGAGAAGGTGCAGATAGTGGACAACAACAACGGCGAGCGTCTGGAGACCTATATTATAAAGGGTGAACGGGGCAGCGGTTGCATCTGTCTCAACGGTGCTGCGGCCCGCAAGGTGCAGGTGGGCGACACGGTCATCATCATCGCCTATGCCTTGATGGACTTTGAGGAAGCCAAGAGCTACAACCCCGTAGTAGTGTTCCCGAAAGAGGGCAACAAACTTTAAGGTTCAAGGGGATTTGCAATCTGTTTAAGGGGATTTGTAATCCCCGCTTACGAAAAAGGGGAAATACCATTGTTGCGATGGCATTTCCCCTTCTTACGTATTATATACTGATGTTACTCTATCACAACGAGCGCATCCTCTTCGAGCACGGCCTGACCCGGCTTAACGCAGATGGCCGTAACCTTACCGTCCTTCTCAGCCTCGATGTTGTTCTGCATCTTCATGGCCTCCAGTACGACAACGGTGTCGCCTGCCTTCACCTCCTGGCCCACAGCCACCTCGATGCTGGTGATGGTACCGGGGAGCGGAGCCTTAACGGCGTTGGCAGCGTTGACATTGGCGGCAGGAGTAGCCTCGGCGTCATCCTGAGCGGCAGCAGGCTTACCCAGCACCACCTTCTTCTTCTCAGGCTCAGCTTCCTTCTCCATCTCCACCTTGTAAGCCTCGCCATTCACGTTCACGCTTGCGATGTTATCTTCAACACCCTCAATCTGAACCTTATATTCTTTTCCGTCGATAGTATATTTGAATTCTTTCATTTCTTGTCTCTGTTATGGTTTAGCTGTTAAACTCAAGAACTTGGCGTTCCACATCGTCTGACGTGGCTGTATCGTGATGACGCCAGGCTCCTTGTCGTGTACGTTATTGCCCTGGTACTCATAGAGTGCCATGGCAATAGCAGCATAAATATTCTTGTCCATTTATTCCGAATGTTTAATTAGACATAGCCTCGTTACATCGGCATGCAACCATGCTTCTTGGCGGGCAGGCTCTGGCGCTTGGTGGCGAGCTGGGCAAGGCCGCGGCAGATGCGGAAACGGGTGTTGCGTGGCTCTATCACGTCGTCGATGTATCCATACTGGGCAGCCTGGTAGGGGTTGGCAAACTTCTCGGTATACTCCTCTTCCTTCTCAGCCAGGAAAGCCTTCACGTCCTCGCCGGCATCCTTCTTGGCCTTGGCCTCCTTGCCACAGAGGATGGCAACGGCACCGCTGGCACCCATCACGGCAATCTCTGAAGAGGGCCATGCAAAGTTGAGGTCGGCACGGAGCTGCTTGCAGCCCATCACGATGTGGCTACCGCCATAGCTCTTGCGCAGGGTGATGGTAATCTTGGGCACAGTAGCCTCACCGTAAGCGTAGAGCAACTGGGCACCGTGCTGTATGACGGCGTTGTACTCCTGGCCCGTACCCGGCAAGAATCCCGGTACGTCCACGAGCGATACGATAGGAATGTTGAAGGCATCGCAGAAGCGTACGAAGCGGGCAGCCTTGCGGCTGGCGTTCACGTCGAGCACACCGGCGTATGCTGCAGGCTGGTTGGCTACGACACCCACGCTCTGGCCGTTGAAACGGGCGAAACCCGTGATGATGTTCTTGGCAAACTTAGGCTGCACTTCGAAGAACTCGCCGTTGTCGGTCACGGCACCTATCACCTTGTACATGTCGTAAGCCTGGTTGGGGTCCTCGGGGATAATCTCGTTCAGCGTGTCGTCCATGCGGTCGATGGGGTCGCTGCACTCCATGCGGGGAGCCTCCTCCGTGTTGTTGCTGGGGATGTAAGACAGCAGGGTCTTGATCATCTCGATGGCCTCCTCCTCGGTCTTGGCGGCGAAGTGGGTCACACCACTCTTTGTCGCGTGAACAGACGCACCGCCCAGGTGCTCGGCGTCGATGTCCTCGCCGGTCACGGTCTTTACCACCTTAGGACCCGTGAGGAACATATAGGAAGTCTGCTCCTTCATGATGATGAAGTCGGTGAGGGCAGGGGAGTAAACGGCACCACCGGCGCAGGGGCCCATGATGGCGGAAATCTGCGGGATGACACCCGAGGCAAGGATGTTGCGCTCGAAAATCTCGCCGTAGCCGGCAAGCGCGCAGATACCCTCCTGGATGCGTGCACCACCCGAGTCGTTCATACAGATGACGGGAGCGCCCATTGTCATCGCCATATCCATCACCTTGCATATCTTCTGTGCCATCGTCTCAGAGAGCGAACCGCCGTTCACGGTGAAGTCCTGAGCATATACGTAAACCAAGCGGCCGGCGATAGTCGCGCTACCGGCTACGACACCGTCACCGAGGTACTGCTTCTTGTCCATGCCGAAGTTAGTGCAGCGGTGCAACTTAAACATGTCATATTCTTCGAAACTGCCGGCATCCACCAACATTTCTATACGCTCACGGGCTGTATATTTGCCACGCTGGTGCTGTTTCTCGATGGCTTTCTCGCCACCGCCCAGACGAGCCTGCTCGCGTTTGGCGATCAGCTCCTTGATCTTTTCTGTTTGTTTGCTCATAATCTGTTATTATGTGTTGTTTTCGTCTTGTGTGGTATGCGAAAAGAGGGCTACAGTCCGCTTTTCTCGTAATTCCGTGCAAAGTTACGAAAAAAAAAGCAGACAGAGAACGCCATACGGTTAAATATTCAAAAAGAGGGGGAGGATAGGGGTGCTCTTCTTTGAGGAAGTTAAAACCGTGGCTTTCCACTTCTCGCTTCTTTGTGTATGAACTTCAGTCCCTTCTCCGTTACGAAGAGCACTTGCCGATACTGGACAATGGGGCTTCCGTCTCTCCTCTTTCCGACGCTCAAGCCTATGATGTGTTTTGCAACGTCATGTCGATTAACATGTTGTCTTACAGCGATATGTGGCAATTTATACCCTAAGGCTTTGCACACGTCCTTGCCGCAGAAGAGCGGCTCTCCCTTTTCGTCGGTCATGGT
>CAVKZC010000030.1:0-21231 GCA_963660455.1 Sphaerochaetaceae bacterium
GCCCCTTGCATACCCAGGGCGTTGCCCTGGGCTAGGCGCAGGTTGCCCTTTCAGGGCGCAAGCAACCGTACAGGTCGAAAAAAATCCGTAATCCGTGCCCGAGACAACATTATTTGTTTGATTCGTGCGATTCGTGCGATTCGTGTTCGAAAAAAAATCCGTGTCATCCGCGTAATCCGTGCCTAAAAAACACCTTACCTTCCGTGCCTAAAAACCACCGTGCCATCCATGCCCGAGACAACGGTTCAGCCACGCCTTGCCTTAGACATCCTTTCTTATCTCTGCTATTCTGCACTCCAGCGTGCGCCGCAAATCATCGTTGCGGTTCATGTTCAGTTTTTTACGGATGTGGCAACGCTGACTGGTAATGTTCGACTCCGACTTGTTCAACTTGCCGCAGATTTCCTTCAGCGTATAGCCCTCCAGTACGAGGCGGCAAATCTCAGTCTCGCTCTTGGTCAGGTCGGCGCAAACCATGTCCCAAGCCAGTTTTTCCAGTTCCTCCTTGCGCAGATGCTCACTGGCATGGTGCACGATGCGCTGGCGCAGCTCCGGGCTCAGGCGTTCTATGAGGTTGGCGTTTTTCGTTTCCGTATTGTCCTTGAGGTTTACCAGCATCTCCAGGGCTTTCTTCTCCTCCTGCGACACCTCCTGCGGTTGGCGCAGCCCCTTCGTTATCTTGCTCATGTTGTAAGTAAAGACGTAGAGCACCATCATAAAGCCCACCAGCACAGGCTTCAGCGCAAAGAGCATGATGCCCGGGCGCTGCGACAAGACATAAAAAGCCGTCAACGGCACCAACATCAGCGTGGTGGTCAACGCCACCTTGTTGAGCCGCATGCTCAGTGCCGAAATGGCAAGAATCACCATGATGAAGATGTTGCCCAATACAGTCACGTTATCCTGCAAGACACCGAAGACGGTACAGAACACGCTGTCCACCATCAGTTTTACGGCAACGATAAGGTACATGGCCGACAAGCCCTTGCTGAACACTATTTCCTGCCGCCAGATAAGCCATTGTACAACGGCAAAGGCAAGCAAGTGCACACAAGCCACGCTGAATCCCCGCGGTTCCCACCAAGTAAGGAACATAAAAAAATGAAGCGGAATAATGACCAGTTCAATAAATGTGAGGAAGATGTAGGCTATCACACGGCGACGGTCCACCACACCGCAATACTGTGGGCAAAGGGTTAGCTCCACGAGCTTTATCAATTCTACAAATCCACTGCTGAGTTCTTTCATAGGATTTTTTCTTCGGGGGTTAACATTTTAGCGTGTATTATTTCCACGCTTTCGTATGGCGGAGTATTATTTGCTGCATTATCCATTCACCGCCTTTAATTTTGCAAATGTAACAACAAATAACGAGAATTGGTCTTTTCGGGGGGGGCAGTTATGGCTTTTTAAGCATTTTTCAGTGATAAAAACAACAAAAAGAGCGTATTTCAGTATTTTTCAGTGTAGAAAAATTTGTCTTCCACATAAAGGAGCACTAACTTTGCCGTCACTAAAAGCCGCCAAGGTGAGGCAAGAACGAAAGTCTCAAAGCGAACAAGAACAAGAGACGAACGAAAGTCTCAAAGCGAACAAGAACAAGAGACGAACGAAAGTCTCAAAGCGAACAAGACAAGAGGCGAACAAGAGGCGAACAAGATAGAAAAATGTATAAGTAAAAATCCTATAACTATTACGGGTTATGAAGAAAAAGATGATACTAACAATGCTGGCCTGCATAGGTGTAGCCTATTCGGTCATGGCACAAAAGGCAGCCGTCAAGACCAACCTTCTGTACGACGCTACCACCACCATCAACCTGGGAGCGGAGATAGGGCTGGCACCGAAGTGGACGCTTGACATATCCGGCAACTACAATCCCTGGACATTCTCCAACAACAAGAAATGGAAGCACTGGCTCGTACAGCCCGAGGCAAGGTACTGGTTCTGCAACAAGATGATGGGCCACTTCGTCGGTTTCCATGCTCTGGGCGGCCAATACAACGTGGGGAACATCAACGCCAACTTCAAGTTTCTGGGCACCGACTTCTCCAAGCTGAAAGAGCACAGGTACGAAGGTTGGTTTATTGGCGCCGGCGTGGCATACGGCTATGCATGGACCCTGTCCAGGCACTGGAACCTCGAAGCGGAGCTGGGCATAGGCTACACCTACAGCAAGTCGGACGTGTACAAATGCGAAAAATGCGGTGAGAAGGTAGAAGAGGGCAAAGGCCACCACTATGTCGGTCCCACTAAAGCCGCAGTAAACCTCGTGTATGTCTTCTGAGCATACACAGCTTTCGGCAAGATGAAGCACGGTGCTAAAAGAAAGCCGCGCAAACACTCCAACCATTAAATAAGTAAAAGAACATGAGAACGAACCACATCATCAATACCTCCCTCTCCGCAGCACTGCTCGCCGTATGCAGCATGACAGCTACAGCCCAGCAACTGCCCGGCGGACGGGTAAGCATACTCAACAAGGAAGTGAAGCGGGCGGGCGACTATGTCAATGTCAATATGGACATGCGACTCGACAACCTCGACCTGAAGAGCAACCGCGGTACAGTCATCATACCCATGATAGTAAACCAGGGCGACACCGCCAAGTTGCCTGCCGTAGAAGTGATGGGGCGCAAGCGCTACATCTACTACCAGCGCAACGGCAAGACAGCGACGCAGAACCCGCTCACCGTAGAGAAATACAAGAAGGGCGAAGCACAGACCATCCATTACCAGAACCGTGTGCCATACAGGAGCTGGATGGAGAACTCTCAGCTCGTCATAGGGCAGGATGCCTGCGGATGCAACCAGGCCATCGTCGAAGAAGGACTCCTGCAGCGCATAGGCGATGCACTGCCCGGCCCCATGAAGCTATGCTACGCCTACGTCCAGCCGCCTGCCGAACCCGTCAAGGCACGCAGCGAGAAGGGTACCGCCCGCCTGCAGTTCGACCTGAACAAGGCTACCGTCAACACCCAGCTCGCCAACAACAAGAGCGAACTGGAGAAGATGCGCAAGACCATCGACCTGGTAAAGGATGACCCGGACGTACACATCACCTCCATCACCCTGCACGGCTACGCCTCACCCGACGGCAGTTACGCCAACAACGAGCAACTGGCCAAGAACCGCACCAAGGTAGTATACAATTACCTGCGCAGCATCTATCCCGTGGAAGAAAAACTCATCTCCTTCTCCTCTACAGCAGAAGACTGGCAAGGCGTAAAGGACTACCTTGCGCAGAACGACATTCCGCAACAGCAGACCGTGAACGGCATCATAGCAAGCAACCTGTCGCCCGACGCCAAGGAGAAGAGCATCGCCACGAAGGCCAACGAGGCTCACCGCTACCTCATCAAGAATGTCTACCCGCAGTTGCGCCGCACGGAATACACGGTCAACTACGAGGTGAGGAACTTCAACCTGGAAGAGGCACGCAACCTGGTGAAGACGCAGCCGCAGAAACTCTCTCTCAACGAGATGTATGCCGTGGCCAACAGTTACGAGAAGGGCAGCAAGGACTACAACGAAGTGTTCGACGTGGCAGTAAAGATGTATCCTGACGACAAGCTCGCCAACCTCAACGCCGCCAACGCCGCCCTCGACAGAGGTGACAAGGTGAGTGCCGAGCAATACCTCAAGAAGGCCGGAAGCTGTGCACAGACCGACAATGCCTACGGTGCCCTTGCCGTTCTGAACAAAGACTACGCCAAGGCAAAGACCTACTTCCAGAAAGCTGCCGACACCGGACTGGAAGAGGCTAAAGCCAACCTGCAGGAACTGCAAAAGAGGATGCCGTAGAAAGGCCGATTAAAGGTAAAAAGGTAAAAAGGTAAAAAAGTAAATAAGTAAAAGATGATGAACGTAATAAGTAATTGACAAAAACAATAAGTAAAAAGATGAGCAACCTTGTTTCTAATACATGAAAAACACAGATGAATATATGCGGAAACATTCCAAAAGAGTATAAGTAAGAGAATATAAAAAAAAGAGTATAAGTAAAAAATGTCTAACTATTAAGAACTTTGATTATGAAGAAAATCAATCTATTCGCAATGAGTTTGCTCGCGACAGCAGCATTCACATTCTACAGCTGTAGCAACGACGACACAACGGCTGTCACGACAACCCAGCAGCAGAGCACACAGGACTTCATGATGAAGATGACCATTATGACTCCGACAACATCCGGAACACGTACCGAGCAGAACAACAACTACAATGCCGTCACGGGCGAACACGAGGTTAACAGCGGTACCATCTACGTCACCAACGCATCGAAGGGTGTGGTCTACCAGAAGACCATCAGCACATCCGACTGGCAGAACATGAAGATTCCTACCGAGTCTACCACCGGTTCTACCACGCTGGAGATTCCTATCAAGAACGTTGAGGAAGGCCAGGTCTACAATGTCTACTTCCTGGCCAACACCACCGACGCGACTCCCTGGACCAGCACGTACACAGCCAACAGCAAGTTTGCCGGAACCTACGGCGTAGCCAACCAGTTTGCGATGTTCAACCAGAATGACGCTACCGTTTCTGCCGACGAGTATACCGTTTCGTTCGAGGAAAAGAACAAGAGCCGCGAGACACCCGCCACTATCACAGGCAACAAGGTCATCAAGATAGAGCGCATCGCTGCCCGCATCGACCAGCCTACCTCTACCGCTACGACCATCGAAGACTACAAGACGATTATGACGCCAGAAGAATTGGCAGAACTGAGCGACAAGCAGAAGGCAGCCATGGACGAGGCCGTGGAGAAGGTAGCGTCCATCACCCTCACCAAGTTTGCCGTTGCCAACTTGGCCAAGTCTACCTACATCATGCAGCACTGGGACAACAGCTATGCTACACTCGTAGCCCACGCTACGGCATGGTGGCAGCCCTACTCTGAGTTTGGTACGACCACCCGGAAGGACAACTACGACTACTTCAAGGCCATCGGAACGACAGACGCAGCCAAGCAGGCCAACTTCAACTATGTATTCGAGAACAATGTGACAGACGCCGACAACGCCACAAGCATGTACATAGAATACACCATCACCCTGAAGGACGACGCAAGTGCAACAAAGGACTTCACCGACGGCACATTCTACCGCTTCGACAACAAGATTTACACCAGCATCAAAGACATCATGAAGGCTTACGAGAAGCAGAGCAATCCGTTCGGTACCTTCACCGAGGCCCAGTTGCTTGACGAGTTGAAGATTGTGGACGGCAAGACCACGCTGTCAGAGGAGAAGCTCAGCAAGTTCCGCGAAGACCACCTCATCGAGATTTTCGTAGGCGGCAAGGCATACTACAAGACCACCGTCGAGGACCAGTTCCACAAGGAGGCAGGCCATTACCTCATCCAGCGCAACAGCGTCTACCAGCTCAACGTGAACAACGTGCTCAGCATCGGTGCTGACGTCCCCAACGGCAACCCGGACGATGTGAACCCGATGTACTACCTCAACGTACAGGTTTCTGTTAATCCTTGGGTTCTGAACGCATATTCAACAACCCTGCAATAAACCTTATCATTCTCCCGGAGCTACCACTCTCTCAACTCCGGGAGAATACCATTCCAAGGGGAGAGAACCGACGGATGCACCTTCAAGAAACTTAACTCAAAATCATGTCCGTCCGCACAAGGACGGGAATCCACACACCGTGCTACTCACACCCGTGAGGTACACCAATACGACTCACACCGTGCTACTCACGTGAAGCACCACCGGAAACGAACATCCCGATGCCGCCAAAGCCAAGAGGCAACGCCACAAAGGCTACCGAGCCGACAAGGGAGGCGGCACACCGCATACACCCAACCGAAAGAGATATTTCCTATGAATATTAACTACATAAACACGTAACAATATGGCAAACATCCTAAACAACAGTTTGTGCCGCCAGGCACAACATACCGCCAACCACTGGGGCAAATTGGTGATTTCTTCTGCCATAGTTCTCTTTGCCCTCTCTTCCTGCATCAAGGACGACATGGATGACTGTCCCGAGCCCGGACCAAGCAAGGTCTCGCTGTCATTCGACTATACCTATAATGTGAAAGATGCCGATGCCTTTTCTGCCGAGGTGAAGAACATCAACGTATACGCCTTCGACGAGAACGGCAAGTTCTTCGACTCGTACATCGAAAGCTCCGACAAGTTCAAGACCGGGCACACCATGGACATCACCGGTCTGAAGGACGGCAAGTACACCTTCGTATGCCTGGCACGCGACCGCCAGCTCGGCACACGCGCCGGCGAAGACGAGATGGAGTTCTCCTTCTCATCGCTCACCCCGGGCGTTTCCACCATCGACGACCTGACCGAGCGGATGGGCAGCAACACGAGCGGTTCGCTGGTCAACGACAAGGAGTTTGCCGCTCTCTATACCGCCCAGACCAGCGTCGACTTCCGCAACCTCGACTCAGAGGGCAAGACGGGCAACGTGGTGGCAGACACACTCAGTCTGATGAAGTGTACCAAGACCTACCGCATCGTGCTCCTGCCCTACAGCAACCAGCAGACCGATTTCAAGCCCGAGAACTTCGATGTGCGCATAGAGGGATGTGCAGCCTGGCTCGACCACAAGGGCGACAAGGTGCAGAACGAAGCCATCACCTACCTGCCCTACAACGAGGAGCGCCGCAGCAACTACGGTGACGAGGAGACCATCGTGGAAGGAGAACCCGTAGACCAGGCCTTGGTGTACGACCTCTCGTCATCACGTATGTTTGAGCGCGCCACCGACAAAGCCGAAACCGACCATGCCGCCACCACCAGAGCCGCCGACGGCAGCACCACCTACAACGACAAGCGCATCATCATTACCGACAAGCGCGACCCCGAAAAGCCCAAGGAGGTGTTCAACCACTCCCTGCCCTGGTTCCTTGCCCTCTGCGGCGAGCACTTCAACACGGCATGGGGCGACCAGGAGTACCTCGACCGACAGGACCACTACGTACTCATATTCTATGTTCCGGACACCCGCGACTACAAACTCGTGACACAAGTAAAGGTGAACGGATGGGTGCTGAACATGCAAGACGAAACAGTTGGAGTCAACACCAACAAGTAATAAAGAAAGGAGAAGCTTATGAACAGACATACAAAGACATCCCGTCACGGTCATTGCAGGAAAAGGGCATGGCTGGCTATCTTTGCCCTTACGGCTTCGGTATCCTTTACGAGCCTGTGCTCTTCCTGCGTCTATGACAACAACGAAGAGACCGCAACGGTCTCCTCTACCGACACCTACCTGAGCCTCAACGTGCAGACGGCTGCCCCCAACAGGGTGAGGGCCTACAGCACAGCAGGCACCAACCCTGCCAACCCCACCACGGAGAGCAGCATACACAGCATACACGTGTGGGCATTCAATTCGGCGGACACGGACGGCAACGCACTGCCCATAGGCTACCGTGAGGAGACACTTGCCACACCGGTGGACGGCGAGACCACCGTCAAGACGGTAAGCATGAAGCTACCGCGCAAGTCGGGCTATCAGACACTGGAGAACCTCGACCTCTACATCCTCGCCAATGCCGAGAGCATACCCGGCCTCTTCGACGACTTTGACTCCCCCAAGAGCATCAGCCGCAGCCAGCTGCAGAGTCTCAGCATCAAAGACCAGTTCGGCATCGCCTCCGACGGCAAGGCACAGTGCACTACGGTTCCCGAAGAGGGACTGCCCATCTCGCGCGTCATTACCGGCATTTCCGTCAGCAACCACGTGGCAGAGACCGAGGCTGCTGCAGCATCGAAGGCCGTCAGCATACCGCTCATTCGCGCCGTGTCCAAACTCCACTTCTTCTTTGCACGGAAGAAGGATGCCGCCACCGACCAGGTGGCCATCACCAAGATAGAACTGGACCAGCAGGTGCTGCCCACGGCCTCCAGGGTTTTCCCCGTTGCCACCACGGAGAGCACCACGGAGAGCGCAGGACTGTATGGCGATTTCGGGAGCGACACCCAGTACACCACCACCAAGATGGTGATGGACGGCGTACAGACCACAGGCATCAACGAGGTGGCAGACCCGACAACTCTCATACGCCAGAGCGGCGAGACCGCAAGTGCCTACATGCAACGGCTCACCACCGCTACGCAAGAAAGCAACAGGAGCTATCTGCGCGAATCGGACAAGCCCCTTACCGGCAGAATCTACTACAAGTTGAATGCCTCCGCCGCCGAAAAGTCGGCAACCTTCACGATTCCGGCAGACAGCAGTGCGGCCTACCGCAACTCAGAACTGGTCATCTACGGCTACTTCCTTGACGGAGGAACCACCCAGCTGACCCTGAAATACTATGTGGCGGAATGGACCGACAAGAATGCCACCGACATCAACTTCAACTAACCTCTTATAGAAGACTATCGCTATGAAAAGGAACACCAATCACTATACACGCAACGGATGGGCAGCCGTGACATACCTGGCGGCAAGCATCATGCTCTTGCTGTGCGGATGCTCGGAAGAGATATTCACGCCCAACGTCCACGAGGGGGAGACGACCACCGTGTCGCTGAGCTACGCTGACGTGTCGCCCAAGGACATCACGGTCAACACGCGTGCCACAGAGGCTGAGGAGCGCCGTCTCGACAACATGTACATCTACATCTTTGACGCCTACGGCCAACTGAGCGGGTACAAAGAGGTGACCAGCGGACTGGACCAGAACACGAGCAGCACCAACCAGGCAACGATAACGGGCGTAAAGACGCGCGTGGGACAAGCCTACATCTATGCCGTCGCCAACATCGACACCGGGCTCTACCCCGTCACTACCAGCAACGGCAGCATCTCAGAGGGCAAGCTCCCCATCGGTCTGGACGAGGAAAAGGCACAAAACGGCGAATACGCATTTACGAAGGACATGTTCCTCAAGTTGCCGTTCGTACGCAACAACGACGAGACTATCCAGATTTCGAGTGCCTTCCTGATGAGCGGTGCCGTCAATGGCGGACAGGCCGTGACCATCGGCAACACGGGCAGCGTCACCGACAACGTCATCAAGCTCAACCGCGTCGTGTCCAAAGTGAAGTTTACCGTCAAGGCAGCCTCCGGCGACAGCCGCAGCTTCAAGCTCAGCACCTACGACATCATCAACGTGGCAAAGGACGGCAAACTGGTGGGCACCACCGACAACAACACGCGCTACGAGGCCACCGCCTTCAGCGACATCACGGGCTTGACGAGAGGCGTCAACGATGTGGACACGGAGGGGAGGGAATACTTCGAGTTCTACCTGCCCGAGAACCTTCAGACGCGCCAGAAGGACGTCAGCTCCTGGCACGCAAGGGAGGACGACGGCATGAGCACTACCAAGGCTTTCACCAACGCCCCGACCAACGGCACCTACGTGGTGCTGAAAGGCAAGTACAAGGAGGTGAAGAACGGCATCACCAAGAACGCCAACGTAACCTACTACGTCCACCTGGGCGACTGCGCCAGGGATGTCAACAACTACGACGTGGAGCGCAACTGCCGTTACACCTACAACGTCACCGTACAGGGTGTGGACAAAATCATCGTGGAAGCCAAGAAGGAGGGCAACGACCAGCCGGGCGCTGAGGGTGTGGTGCTGGAATACGGCACAGCCGGAAAAGACCTCGTGCTGGACAGCCATTACGAGTATATGGTGATGCGGTTCTACCAGAAGGACATCAAGACGCTGAAGGAAAAGGGACTTGGCTACTACTACCAGGTACAGACCATCAACGGCAAGACAGACCCGATAAAGGTAACGAACCAGGAGGAAGGAAACCTCAACGGTGCCGACACCGACTGGATAGAGTTTGCCATAGGCAGCAGCAAATACAGTACCGATGCCGACGCGAAGGGAACGCCCTGCGCATATCCCGGCAAGGGAAACACAGGCCTGTACTCCATCGTCGACTTTCTGAAGTTGCTCTACGCGAAAGCCGACGACGACTCGTTCTGGACCAAGACCGTTTCGGGCAACAAGTACATTGACGCCACCTGCTTCGTGTCAGAAAACTACTATGCCGACAGGACATGGGACAAGTTTGTGAACGACGCCCAGATACGCTCCTTCTACGTGGCCAACGAGGTGGACGAAAGCCAGGACGGCAGAAGCATCTACGCCAAGGCTGCCTACGGCCTGCAGCAGTACAACATACAGACGTTCTACAACCGCTCGCTCGCCGGCAGCATATCCGCCTTCGGGTGCGAGACGATAAACGACGAGGAGGGCAAGGGCTTCACCGCCAACGGTAGCGGAAGCCAATACGAGTCGAACGGTTCTGACACTTGGGACGGACGGGCGAACATGCTCACCGACATTTTTTACACAAACAACAGCGGAACAGCCCCTGAGGATCCACGCTACACATGGAGCGAGCTGGAAAACAACAAGTCGCTCGTGAAAGCCTGCATGAGCCGCAACCGCGACCTCAACGGCGACGGCAAGATAAGTAAGGACGAGGTGAGATGGTACGCCCCCACCATAGAGCAGTATGCCGGACTGTGGATAGGCGAGGAAGTGGTAAGCACGGAGTCGAAGCTGTTCAACCGGTCCACCTCCACACTGAGCAAAAGCAACGACCCCGGCAGCCGTATGCTCTACTACGCTTCCACAAAGGGTACCAACACCTTCTTCTCGGAGGAGGGAATGGCAACCAACAACTACACTTCCCAAAACACGAGCTACCCGCCCACCTACGTGCGTTGCATCAGAAACCTGCAGTCCAACGCAGAGGGGTACAGCCACACGCCTGACAAGTATTACACCTATACGTCGAGCGACAGGAAGGTGAGTCTGGAGAATGTGGACGTTCGCGCCGTCAACGCTACAGGCGAGCAGGGCGAACTGAATGCGCACACCGAACGGTCGGAGGGCAACAAACCGGCAAGCGCCTTCTACATCGCCAAGAACACATACAGCACCAATTCTTCTACACAGGAAAACGTGGTGGCGGGCACCGTGAAGTGTTACGGCAACTACAACGAGACCGACAAGAAGTGGAGAGTGCCCAACCAGAGGGAGATGAGCCTCATGGTGCTCATCGACCCCAACCTGGTGAAAGGCACCTACTGCCGCACCCTGTTCTCCAACACCAATTTCAGAAAGTCATGGACCTTCTCTGATGTATTCACCATGAAGCTGGGTGTATGGAGCACCAAAGGTGCCATCCGCTGCATCAAGGTCACGAAATAAAGCCAGTCGCCGCACATGGCGGCGACTGAAGACGGGAAATCTTTTTTCTTTTACTAAAATACAAGTTAATAAAACCTTGTTAAAACATCGACCGCAAGAGGTATAGTTGCCGAGTTTGCTCACCTTCTATGGCTCCGCGGTCTTCTTTTTCGGATAAAAGTTGTACCTTTGCAGACGTATCGCATTGTTGCACATAAACTCACGCCCACTATGAAGAAATGCCTGACTACCCTGGTCTGCATCCTTGCCGCTGTCTTTTCGGCACAGGCACAAGGACACCCTTTCCGCTATCCCGCAATACCCGACTCGCTCAACACTGCCGACAAGCGTGCCTCTTACCTCTTGCTGCATTATTGGGACAGGTTCGACTTTACCGACACCCTCCAGCTGAAGGAGGCTGACAATGCGGAGCAGGGATTCGTCAACTACATAGACCTCCTCTCCCGCCTGGCGGAGAGCATCAGATACGGCACCCTCCAGCTGACCACCGACAGCACCCTTTGCCAGAGCGTGGCACGCTTCGCAGCCAGGGCCTTTGCCACCGTACCGTCCAGGGACAAGTTTGGCAGCCTCATAGACCACTATCTCGACGACCCGCAGTCGCCCATGAGAGACGACCGCACCTACCTCCTCTTCCTCGGCGAGATGGAGCGTTCGCCCTTCTTCGACGCCACGGCCAAAGAGAGAGTGGCGTTCAAGACAAAGTCGAAAGGCAAGAACCTGCCCGGCACCATCGCCACAGACTTCGCCTTCAAGGGAAAGGACGGGAAACAACACTGGCTGCACGACTACAAAGCGGGGAAAGTGATACTCTACTTCTACGACCCCGACTGCGACAACTGCCACAGGGTTTCCGCATGGCTCGACAAGCAGACCATCCCCGGCGGGTACACCTTCCTGCAGGTCTACGCCGACGAGAAGCTGATGGAGCTGTACAGTCTTGAGGCCATGCCGTCCATCTACCTTCTCGACACAGGGAACACCGTGCTGCTCAAAGACTGCTCACCGGAGACGCTCATCGAGGTCGTCAACGGCAAGCAGCAGTAGCCGTTGATGCGCAAGGAAAAAATCACTCTTTCGCTTTAGACGAGTCGTAAGTCATTTTGAATACCGCCCTCACGTTGTCGTTGCGCTTCACGACGATGGTATAGTCGCCGTCGGCAAGTCTGCCCACCTTGGCTGTCAGGGTGTAATATCCGTAGTTGCCGCTGTCGCCGTATGCACCGCTCTCCGTCACGGTCAACTGGCTGCCCTGCAGCGTTGTGCCCAACTGTATGGTAGTGGCGTCGTCGAACACCACATTCTTGTGGGTGAGAAGCAGCTGGCCGTTTTTCAGCACCTTGCACACCAGTTTCTCGTCCATTTCGTCAGAAGAATTGCTGCCGTCCTTGGGCACGGGCGTGCTGGCCGACTGCGAGTAGTCCAACAGGGCAAACGATACGGTTCCGGATGCGCTCTGCGCATTCTGCCCAAGCAAATCATCGTCTGAGGCACTGCAACCTGCCAGGGTGCATGCCAGCAAACCGACCATCAACATAGTAAAAAGCTTCTTCATAACCTTATATCATTTACTGTTAATAATTTGATTCCATTTTTGCAATGTCAAAAACCACGCTGCATCCACAGCGTGAGAATCATCCTTACAGTATACAATGATATAAGAAACAGAATGCCCCCCTGAAAGAGAGAGACCATCTGCCTTTGGGTGCAAATTTAGAAATTATGTGTGACGTGACAAGCACCTTCCGCGTTAAATTATATTAAAGACGAGGATAGAATGCCAAAAAGACGCAAAGAGGAACAGGCTTCACCAAGAATTATCCGCTTTTTCTTGCTCCTTTTGGCAAAAATCATTACCTTTGAATTTAATTCGCCCGACATCCATGCCGCGCGGCAACCAAACGACAAGAAACTACAACCAAAGAACAAGACTGTATGAAAAAGATAATTTTCACACAAGAGTGGATGATGATGCATCCGTATGAGAAACCTGACACCGTGGACCAGTACTATACCGAACTGGCCAACAGCATATACCATGCCCTGGACGAGGCATGCTTCACACACCAGTTTAAGAACGTAGACGATGCCAAAAACCTTGCGCTTGCCATCGCCGGATATTTTGAGGACATCATCTCGGGCACGCATATCTGGAGCACTTTCACCGCTGAATGCAAGAAGCGCTACGGCGTGTGCATCCCTTTCTATGAGCACGAGAACGAGTTTGTCCAAAACTCGCTCTGCGGCAATGAGGCGCCTTACGATGCCGACGAAATAAATGTTGCCGACATCAAATTCCTCTGTTGGCACCACTTCCAGCAAAGCAGTTACGTGCGGGAGGCCGTGCCCTTCCTCTTCAGCACGATGGAGCTGGCGGCAAAGCTCGCCTACAACATCCTCGACAAGGAGTACGAGACGGCACCGGAGAACACGAGGCTGCTCGATTATCTCTGCGAGATGCCCGACGAGGGGAACGTGGAACTCTGCGAAACGCTGCGCCGTGACATGCTGGCGTGGTTCCACTATGGCTGCTACTTCAACGTGGGCAACCAGAAGCGCCTGCAGCTCACCCTCCAGCAGATAGCCCAGTCTGCACAGGGACTGAACGGTGCGACGGCCTACTCTGTGCAGATGGAAATGACCGTCAACAGCAGGAACAACCTCCTGGCGCTCTCGTCTTGCGAATGGCTTGACAGGATTTGCGCCAACCTGCCTACCCGTCGCCTGTGGGAAGACGAGGATTTCAAGAAGAGAATGGAAGAGGGCAAGGGCATCGACCATGAGCAGGCTCTCAGCGACTACAACCTGCTCAAGGAGAAGGGCTACGGCGACAAGTTCATTTTCCTGGAGGACACCAGGGCGATGAGGGCGTTTTTCAAGGAAATAGGTTTTCAGAAAGCTGACGACATCCGTTTCCCCCAGAAGTACGAGAAGGGCATCATCGTGTGCGGCAGTCCGTACACGGGCATCAACATCACCTATGGTTTGGCCCACTGCATTGCCTCGTCTGAGAACCCCTACTACAACGCCGACCGTGCAGGGCTGGACTGCTTCAACATCATATCGGGTGACGGCCGCCTGTTCCCGTACGAGATAGTTTGCAGGCTGATAGACAACAACATGCTGCCCGATGCCAACATCTTCACGAGCAGGTATGTGAAGGAGGAGGGGCTGAAAATAACGCAGGCCAACCTCCAGTTCCTTGCCGACTATTATCTGCTGGGCAGAAGGGACAAGGACCTCTCGCCCAAGGAACTGTGGTAAGACGAGGGGAATTATTTGTCGCCGTTACCACTACTTCATTCCATCTTGAACAAATCATCCAGCACCACTTCGTTCTGGATGGTTTGCCAACCCGCATTATGCTCCACGCCGTAGGAAGTTATCATCGTAAGATGGAGTGTGTTCCTGGAACCAGTAACCTGCCGGAACAATTCCCTGCGCTTCACCAGCCAGGCAGCATAATCTGAAGAGATGGAATAGGGATGGCTCACAAATTTCATTTCGCAGAGATTGATGGTCCTGTCGCCTCTATCCAGCACCAGGTCTATCTGAGCACCAGGCTGTTTGATGCCATCAGCATCCACTCCACCCCGGTACGCCCAAGTGCAAACATTCGACAAGATGCCGTTGATGCCCAGCCGCTTCTTGATTTGCGGGATGTGATGCAGACAAACTTGCTCGAAAGCATAGCCCTCCCAACTGGAGATGTCCGTCTGCCGATGACTCCAGTAATACTCGTCCTCGCCATGATAGTTTTTCACAAACTTCAGATAGAAAAGCGAGTAGAGGTCTGTAAGCTGGTACATGAAGTCCCTGTCCGTCTTTCCGAAGGCAGAATACTTGCGGATGAAATCGCAGTTGCATAAGTCGGCAAGCACAGTAGAGATGTAACCCGAATCCTCCACCTTCAGTTCCTCAATCAGCTCAGGGCGCGTCATACCTTTCAGTTTCTTCGCCAAGATTTCCACCACCTTCCTGTAAAGTGTAGATTCTCTGAAGAGCGACTTGAAGAGAAAGGCATACTCACTTCGCAAGGGGGCCGTCGAGGAGAAGAAGAGTTCATCAATGTTCTGAGCCACACTCAACGAGCGTTTCAACATGTCAAGATAGTAAGGGGTTCCGCCCATCACCATATACAGTTCTGCTATCTGAAAGCGTTCCATCTGGAAACCTCTCGACATGAGAAATTCCTCCGTCTCGGCAAGATTGAACGGGCGCAGGTAGATGGAGCGAGTCACCCGATTGTGCAATCCGCCTTTATTGCCCAAGAGGGTATTTGTCATCCACGTTGTCGCCGAGCCGCAAACTATCAGCTTCAAGTTGTCCAACTTTGAAGCCCACTCGTTCCAAAAGAGTTCGAAGGCTTTGAGGAAGCGGGAGTTATGCGTATCGAGCCACGGCATCTCATCGATGAAAACCACGATGCGTTCCTTGTCTTTTAAAGTCTCAACATACTTTCGTAACATAAAGAAAGCCTCCATCCAATCCTTAGGTACAACTTGCTCCTTTTCAGAATAAACAGCCAACTGGTGAGCAAAGTTTGCGAGTTGTTCCTTGCGGGTACCCTCATAGATGCCCGTCATATAGAAGTCATACTTATCACCAAAAAACTTGTCGATAAGATAGGTCTTTCCGATACGTCTTCTACCATAGACAGCCACAAACTCAGCCTTTGGAGATTCACATATTTCCTGTAACTGAACTATTTCACGCTGTCGTCCTATAAGTCTATTACCCATGCTCATATTATTACTGTTGTTATGGTGTCGGTTGCAAAGATACTACCTTTTATTGAAAAAACAAGAGAAAAAACGAGAACCCACTACGTTAACCCTATTTTTTTACCCGTTAGCGTAGTAGGTTCGTCATGCCTCGTCGATTTCGGCAAACACGGTGCGGTACACCTCTGTACACTCCGCGTGGGTGGGTGTCTTCCAGAAGTGCTGCAAGGGTGCGTCATACTCGTCGATGAGCACAGCCACAGGCAAGCCAGTCTGCCCGTATGCCTTCACGATGATATTCTTGAATCGGTTGGCCAAGGTCGTAAGTAATCGTAAAAAAAATAAGTTGGTACAGTTTGCGCCCTTTTTTACTCTCAGCGCCCTGAAAGGGCAACCTGCACATAGCCCAGGGCAACGCCCTGGGTATACGAGGGGTTAACGTGCGCCCTGTAAGGGCAAAAGCGCTATAAAACATCTTGCGCGTGGTAGCGCTTTTGCCCTTTCAGGGCGACATTCTCCCTTCCATCATAACCCAGGGTGATACCCTGGGCTAGGCGCTTCTGCCCTTTCAGGGCGTGCAGGGGAAATGTACCAAGTTATTTTTTAATCATCACTTACTCGGCCTTTTCACTCTTCTTTGCCGCATATTCGGAGGGCGAGCAGCCCATCACCTTCTTGAAGCATCTGCTGAAGTAGTGGGGGTCGGAGAAGCCGCAGGAGTAGGCTGCCGAGGAAACGTTGTAGTCGGCTTCGAGCAACTTTACAGCCCGCTTGATGCGCAGGTCGTTGATGAGGGTGAGCGGTGTGCAGTTGAGGGCTTCCTTGGTCTTGGTGTAGAGCAGGGTCTTGCTCATGCCCATGTGCTCGGCGATGTCGCCCACCTGGAGGTCGGAACGCTCTATGTTCCGGTTCATGTACTCCATGAGCTTGTCGGTAAACTCGCGCTGCTTGTCGATAATCTTCTCCGCCACGTCGGTGTGCAGGTCTTCCAGCGACGCCTTGTTGCCCATCAGTTCGTGTATGCGCTGCGAAACCTTCTCTATCTTCTCGTTGGTGGCGAGCTGCACCTCCTCTATCTGTGCGCGCAACTGGTAGATGTATTTTGCCACGACGATGATGACGATGCCCAGCAGCACGAGCAGGCAGGAATAGAGTATCTTGGCGAAGAGTGTCTCGTTGAACTTGGGTTTTACCTCGATGGAGAGTTTTCTCACCTTGCTGTTCCAGATGCCGTCGCCGTTGGTGGAGACGATGAGGAGCGTGTATTTCCCCGGGGGGATGCTGGCGAGGTTGAGCGACGGGTTTTTGTCTGTTTTCCACGTGTTGTCAAGTCCCTCCACCTTATATTTATAGAGGATGGGCATGCTTCTGTTGAAGTCGATGGTGGAGAAATGGACTACGAGGTTGCGCTCGTCCTTGTCCATGACGAGTGTGGGGTGCGTGTTGAAGTCTTGCCGCCTCTCCTTGCCCTCCACGTATACCTGGTTGATGACGACATTGGGCGAGAAGGAGCTTTTCCTCAGTTTCTCGGGCGAGAAGGCAAGGAGTCCCTGCGTCGTGCCCACCAGCATCTGTCCGCCCACGCAGACGGGCTGTGCCTCGGAGAAGATGAAATTGTTGCCGAAGTCGCGTATGGAGAAACTGGTGACGGTGTGCCCCTTGTGGTATCTGGCGATGGCCATTTCGCTGACCGTCCAGAGGTCGCCGCGGTTGTCGAACGCTGCCGTGAGACAGGCATCGGAGGTAAGTCCCTGGGATGTGGAAATCTGCTGGAACTGCAGGTCGTCGCTGAGCAGTTGGCTGCTCTCGACGAGGTTGAGTCCGCCGCCGAAGGTGGCGAGGTAGATGTTGCCGCCGTTGTGGCTGGCTATCTGCATCACGTCGTTGCCTACGAGCGAATGGGGCTGCGGCTTCTGGCGGTTGACGAAGAAGCGGGGACTGCCCTCCTTGGCGGAGAACGTCACCAGTCCGTTGGAGGTGCCCACGAGCATCACCCCGTCCTTGAGGGCGTAGAGGCACCTTATCTTGTTGCAGTCCTGCGGATAGCCCTTGAGGGCGGTACGGGCGTTGGCGAACCGGGCGTTACCCTGCGCGTCGAAGGACACCCTGTTGAGACCGCCGCCGAAGGTGCCTATCCACAGTTGGTGGCGTGCGTCTTCGGTGATGGCGTAGACGGAGTTGTGGCTCAGTGACGAGGGGCTGCCGTCGGCAAGGTAGTGTGTGGTGGCGAACCTGCCTGCTGTGGGGGTGAGGCAGAAGAGGCCCTCCTTCTTCGTGCCCAGCCAGATGCGGCCTCGCGAGTCTTCGTAGATACAGTAGACGTTACGCCCGAAGGCTGTCCTGCCCGTCGACACGGAGCCGTCGGCAGCCAGCCATGAGGTCTTAGCGCCGCTGACGATTCTGACGTAGCCGTTCTTGTCTGCCACCCATGTGCGGCCGCTCTTGTCGTGGTACAAGGCCCTGACGAACTCCTCCTTCTGGTCGGCAGCCGTCTTCTGAGGGGCGATGATTTTCTTGACGGGGGTGAGCCTTGTCACGCCCGGATAGTAAGTCATCCAGATGTTGCCCTGGCGGTCTATGCAGAGGGTTCTGACAAACTGGTGGTCCCAGCCGGGGAGGGGATAGAACCTGGTGGGCGACTCGTAGACGTAGACACCGTGGTTGGAGCTTACGAGGATGCTGTTGCCACGGTAGCGGCAGAGGCTGTACACCATCTTGACGCCCGGAGCCTTGGCGGCGATGCCCTTCTCGCCCGTATAGAGGTTGCGGTAGAAGATGTTGCCCTTGGTGTCGGCAAAGTAAGAGAAGTCGTGTGTGCACGCCCTGTAGACGGCAGTCATCTCCGACCCCAGGGTGACCTTGCGTGTGCCCAGCACCTTGGTGGGGTTGCTGTCCTCCACTTCGTATGCTATCCCGTCGGCGGACACCAGCAGGCTCCTGCCGCCCGCCTGCGGATAAATCTGGCGTATGGGGTGAAGGTGGTCTTTGGGGCACACCTCCTCAAAGGTGTAGTTGCTTCTGCGGAACAGGTACACCTTGAAGTTGACGATGCACCAGATGTCGCTGTTGGAGTTCTCCACTATCCAGCTCACCCGGTTGCTGGGCAGGGTGAGGACACCGTCGGCAGGGGTGTCCTTGAAGAGCGTGAAGCCGTTGCCGTCATAGCGCGTGAGGCCGTCCCATGTGGCCATCCAGATGTAGCCGAACTTGTCCTGCAGGATGCAGTTGACGGTATTCTCGCACAGGCCGTTGCTCTGGTCGAAGGTCTTCTCGTAGAAGTAGGTGCCCTCTGCAGCGACGTGGCTGTAGGACGCGGTGAAAAGGAGCAGAAAGGGTAACAGCAGGCGTAGGTAGTAGTGTTTCATTGTTTTAGCATATAGTAGTTTGTATGCAAAATAACAACAAAAATATGAATCTGCAAAATTATCCATCCATTTTGTTTTATTATCCACGCAGAATAGTAGTGATAGTTCTACTTTTGCACCGCTAAGTCGAACAAACAATCAAAACGTTAAAAGCATGAGAAAATTATTACTGGCCGTTTTCGCATTCCTGGCGGTATCGCCCGTGATGGCCCACGACATGGAACTGTGGTACAATGCTCCGGCAAACAACTGGAACGATGCCTTGCCTCTGGGCAACGGGCGCATCGGGGCGATGGTGTATGGCAATCCGAGCCACGAGGTGTTCCAGCTCAACGAGGAGACCATATCGAAGGGGTCGCCCTACGACAATTACAACTCGAAGATGAGGCAGAGCCTGGGCAAGATACGCGAACTCATCTTTGCCGGAAAGAACAAGGAGGCCGAAGAACTGGCCAAGACCGACATGATGGCCTCGCGCGACCTGGGGCGCGGTGCTGCCTACCAGCCGGCGGGCAACCTGCACCTCGACTTCGCCGGCAAGCGCAAGGTCACCAACTTGCGCCGCAGCCTCGACATCGCCAACGCCCTCTCTACCGTTACGTATAAAATAGGTGACGTGGAGTACAGGGAAGAGGCTTTCACCTCGCTCACCGACCAACTGCTGATAGTGAGGTATTCTGCCAGCAAGAAGGGCAAGCTCTCGTTTAGGGCCTCCCTGTCCTATCCCGAGGAGGTGCCGACTTCCCAAGAAGTGAAAGACGGCAATACCCTGACACTGAAAGGCACCACGCCGGCTGCTGCCGCCAATGTGCCGGGCAAGGTAAACTTCATGGTGAACGCCAAGGTGGTGAACCACGGCGGCAAAATGGCTCGCGTGGGCAACGCACTGCAGGTGAGCAATGCCGACGAGGTAATCGTCTACCTGGCCATGGCTACCAACTTCCGCAACTACAAGGACATTTCTGCCGACCCTGCCGAGCGCATCGCCGCCTACATGAAGAATGTGCGGCCCTACGACGAGGCCAAAAACCGCCACGTGGCCAAATACAAGGAACAGTTCGGGAGGGTAAGCCTCTGTCTGGGCGAGAACAAGTATGCCGGACTTCCTACCGACGAGCGACTGAAGAGGTTCAGGGACAGCGACGACCTGCAGTTTGTCGAACTCTACTTCCAGTTTGGCAGATACCTGCTCATCTCCTGCTCGCAGCCTGGCACGCAGCCGGCCAACCTGCAGGGCATCTGGAACGAGAAGATGAACCCCGCCTGGCTCTGCCGCTACACCATCAACATCAACACGGAGATGAACTACTGGCCGTGCGACATCGTCAACCTGCCCGAGACGGAAGACCCACTGGTGAAGATGGTGGGCGAACTGGCGGAGAAGGGAAAGAAGACGGCATGGGAAATGTACGGATGCCGTGGATGGGTGGTGCATCACAACACCGACCTGTGGCGCATGACAGGTGCCGTAGACTACCCATACAGTGGCGGTTGGCCCATGTCCAACGCATGGTTCTGCCAGGCTCTATGGGGACACTATCTGTACAACGGCGACACGGACTATCTGAAGAAGGTATACCCCTACATGAAGAGCGCAGCCGAATTCTTTGTCGACTTCCTCGTCACCGACCCACGCAACGGCTATAAGGTGGTGGCTCCCTCCGTCTCGCCCGAGAACAAGCCGCAGGGAAAGAACGCCAACTTCAACGCAGGCATTGCCATGGACAACCAACTGGTGACTTACCTCTTCACCGCCACGATGAAGGCTTCGGAGATACTGGGCAGGGACAAGGCTTTTGCCGACACGCTACAGACGCTCCGCTCGCAGATAATGCCTATGCGCATAGGACAGTACGGACAGATGCAGGAGTGGGCCGACGACTGGGACAACCCGCGCGACCACCATCGACACATCTCGCACCTCTGGGGTTTCTATCCCGGCACACTCATCTCCCCATAC
>CAVKZC010000031.1:0-1414 GCA_963660455.1 Sphaerochaetaceae bacterium
CCCTTTCAGGGCGCTCTGAGCAAAAGGGCGCAAACTGTACCATGTTATTTTTTAACCTTCACTAAGCGTGGAATTATTAGCACACGTCTTAATGCCTTAAATATTAGAAATATACAATGAGCAAAAACAACAAGTGGAGTCCGTGGGCTTGGATTCCCACCCTTTATTTTGCAGAGGGACTGCCCAATGCGATAGTGACAGCCCTCTCCGTAGTGATGTACATGCAGATGGGGCTGACCGATGCCGAAGTGGGACTATACACGGGATGGCTTGCCTTGCCCTGGGTAGTAAAACCATTGTGGAGTCCTTTCATCGACCTATTGAAGACTAAACGCTGGTGGGTACTGACGATGCAGGCGCTGATAGGTGCGGCATTGGCAGGCATCGCTTTCTCTATACCCACCGCTTTCTGGTTTCAGGCCACGATGTGCTTCTTCTTCATCATCGCCTTCTGCAGTGCCACGCACGACATCTCGGCCGACGGATTCTATATGATAGAACTTGACGAGCATACGCAGGCCAAGTTTGTGGGCTTGCGCAACACCTTCTACCGGTTGGCTGTCATCTTCGTCAACGGGTTCCTCGTCATGCTGGCGGGCGTGTTGCAAGTCATGTTCCGCAACCAGATACGTTTCTCCTGGGCACTCATCTTCTATGGTCTGGCAGGCATCTTCATTGCCCTGTGGCTTTACCATACCCGATTCATGCCCCAGCCGGCTGATGATGTGCAGACTGACAGAACCATGGGGGAGGTAGCCTCCGAACTGAAACAGATGTTCCGCACCTTCTTCAGCAAGTTCGGCGTCAAGGAAACGGTCTGCGTCATTCTCTTCATGCTGTTCTACCGCTTCCCAGAGGCTCTACTCAATACGATGACCAAGACCTTTATCCTCCGCCCCAACTCACAGGGCGGTTTGGGACTTTCGCCGCAGGAGTATGGACTGGCCAACGGTACGATAGGTCTCATCGGTCTCTTGCTTGGCGGCATCATAGGCGGTATACTGGTGAGCCGCGACGGCATGAAGAAGTGGCTGTGGCCGATGGTGTGTGCCATCACGTTGCCCGATGCCGTCTATATCTATCTGAGTTATTCGCTCAACAGCAACCTCATCGTTGTCTCCTCTTGCCTTTTCGTCGAACAGTTCGGCTATGGATTGGGCTTCACGGTTCTTACCCTCTACATGCTGTTCTACAGTCAGGGAAAGTTCAAGACTTCGCATTACTCCATCTGTACAGGCATCTCCTATCTCGGGCTCATGCTTCCGGGCATGGTGTCGGGCGCACTGAAGGACATGGTGGGGTACCGCCATTTCTTCATCATCGTCATGGCTTGCTGTGTCATTACCTTCCTCGTCACGGCGTTCCTCAAGATAGATGACAACTACGGTAAGAAGCGTAGTGTAGAGGCGTAGCG
>CAVKZC010000031.1:1477-21150 GCA_963660455.1 Sphaerochaetaceae bacterium
GAGTCATTGACATTAATAATGACGTGACTTTGCTATTAATAATGGCGGAGTGTTGCCACACAAGTGCGCCCTGTAAGGGTAGAAGCACCATACAATCCTTGTCGATAGTGCTTTCCCTTACAGGGCGCATATTTGTATCTCCTAAAGTATATACTTACGCAGCCTAACGTATATACTTACGTTGGCCAACGCAGTCAGTTGCGTTTTTACCAGATGTGCGTGCGCTTCTCTGGGTGGAGGTAATACTTGTCACCCCACTGCACGCCATACAGTTCGTACCAGCGGTCGCAGTTCATCGTGGAACCGAGGATTCGGGTGTATGCGTTCGCATGTACGTCTGTCTTCAAGGTTTTTATATTCTCTGATTCTGTAAATTTGCTGCGCCAGAGATTGGCATATGCCTGGAAGAAACGTTTCTGCTGCTTGACAAGCTCATCACCATAGTAGCCTTGCTGCTCCAGCTTGTTGGTATAAGCCTGCAGCGCCAGTTCCAGACCTCCCAAGTCGGCAATGTTCTCGCCGAGCGTCCTGGAGCCATTGGCAAAACAACTGCCCGGACAATTCATGTAACCCGGCAGATGGTTGTAGCAGTCTACCAGCAATAGCGTGCGTGCGTCATACTCTTGCTTGTCGGACACTGTCCACCAGTTCACGTTTTCTCCCTTCGGGCCGTAAAGTGCTCCCTGGTTGTCGAAGCCGTGTGTCATCTCATGCCCCAGTACAGTAGCTATGGCATAAAGCGTGGCATCGGAATTTTCGCTCGAATAGAGCGGTGACATCATGAACGGGGCAAAGATGTTGACGGTATTGGTATATGGATTGTAGAAGCAGTTAACCAAGTATGTAGGATAACCAAGAGCTATAGCCACGTTGAACATGTCTTCGCGTGGGTTGATGGCCAATAGCTCTTTCTCCAGGTTGACAAAGGTTTGACGCAGTATCTGGATGTCTTCGTAGAGGGAGTTGCCTTTCAGTGCAGGCAGACCTGCATCAATCCATTTGTCCGGATAGCAGGCAAAGAACTTCATGGCGTATAGCTTGGTCTTGGCTGCTTCCTTGGTGGTAGTGGTCATCCATTCTATGTTTTCCAGGCGCTTGGCAAAGGTTGTGCGTATATCTTCCATCATGTCGAACGTCATGTTGCGCATTTCTGCGGTGCAGTATTTTTCGCAGAATTCTTTGCTTTTGGGATAGTCCAGTAAATTCCCTACCGTACGCTCCAGAAAGGCGTCTTCTTCGCATGGGTATGATGAACGATATTCGTTAAGGGCTTTCTTGGATGCCAGAAGTATGTCGGAGGCTTCATAGCACATCATCATGTCGACAAGGTGGGATGCGTTCAGGTCGATGAACCCTCCCATGCCTACCTGGCTTGACAGGCTGTCGGTAAAGAGCTGGTCGGTCTTGATGCCCATTCCTTCGCAGAAAGCCTCGCATATGGCTATATGGTCTGGTGTTGTGTCCTGGACGCGTGCTCTTCTCTTGTTTGCCGTTGGGGATTCTTTACTCTCGTAAATAATTACATCGGAGCTTTCTACCTTGGTAGTGAAGTCACTGGAAACACCTTCTTTTACCACTTTCTGTGCCGTTTCTTCATCCAGTCCCAATTCTATAAGCCAATCGGAGAAGATAGAATTGGGATGTGGCAAATTACTTGACAGGTTCTTGGATAATATGGGTGATGTGTAGAATGTGATATAGTTCTTTTCGCCCAAGGTAAGCAGACTGTTACTGAGCAGACTGTTATTGCCCGCAGCGAAGAACTTGCCCAACTCTTTGGCAACTTCGGCAGGACTTGCTGTTCTCAGTTCGTTCAGTTCCTGGATGCGTTGGCGGAGTTTCTGCAGACTGGCTTCGTCCTCGTCCAGACTGCTTAAGTCGCTTGTGAGCTGTGAGTCTTCCTTGTTGTCCATTGCATGGAGCTTTTTGTCTATCACATTTGACGCTTCAGCAACGGTACCGAAGTATTTGGAGCCTGTCGGCTCGCCCGCTTCGTCATACCATTTGCCCCAGCAGTAACGGGCAAAGTCGTCGCCTGGTTTTACACTGGTGTCCATGTTGGCATCCAGGTTCCACTGCTTGGGATCTACTGCAGAGGGAGTGTTTGCCAGGTCTGCCGTGTTGTCGCTGCAGGCTGTGAATGTGAGTGAGAATGTGCCTGCTGCCAACAGTAGGGTGGCAAGGCGGTGTTTCAGAAAAATGTTCATGTGTCTGATACTTAATGTTGATAGTTTTGTGTGTTGTGTGCAAAGGTACGCTTTTATTTTGGATAATTTAATGTTTTGTACTCCTTTTAACACAATCGCATGATGAAAAACTAACCATAGGTGTATGCTTTTTCGTATACACATGGTGGCTATTCAGTAAAGATTTCGTAATTTTGCAGCCGCTAAGAGAGACCAAGGTGTTGTTACACCTTAATATATATAAGAACGCTGTTCTATTGGTGATAGAACGGTATTATATAGAAAATAGAACGGTATTACAATAATAACGAGGTAAAGGAAAAATGATTGTCAATGACGGATTGGGCGATTTGACTCGCAAGCGGATGGCAGTGGCCGCCTATTATTTTGTGCCGGGAGTAGTGTTTGCCAGTTGGGCAAGCCGCATACCTGACATCAAACATCTGTTGCATTTAGGAAACGGCCAGTTGGGTACGGTGCTCTTTGCCATCCCTATAGGCCAACTGCTGATGATGGCTTTCTCGGGCGTGCTGGTCAGCAAGTTCGGCAGCAAGAAGATGCTTCTCCTCTCAGAGTTGCTTTATGCCGTAGTGCTGTTCTGTATAGGCTGCAGCAGTACGGTGACAGCACTGATAGCGAGTCTTGTAGGGTTTGGCATGATGGCCAACCTCATGAATATCGCCACCAATACGCAGGCGTGTCTCGTTGAGAAAATGTACGGGCGCAACATCATGTCTTCCTTCCATGGTCTGTGGAGCCTCGGTGGTTTTGCCGGCGGCATCATAGGCGCTCTCTTTGCCAATACCTCACTGCCCATAGCGGTACATTATGCCGTCATACTGGTGTTCAGTTTGGTGGTATTGGCCGCGGGGATGCGTTTCCTTGTCAACGATGCCACGGCCAGGGCTGAGGAGGAAGATGTTCCGAAGTTCTCGTTCAGGAGCATAGACCCCATACTGTTCCTCTTGGGACTGATGGGCTTTGCCGGCATGTTTTGTGAGGGTACGGTGTACGACTGGAGTAGTGTCTACTTTGCCTCGGTGGTAAAACCCGATGAGGCTTTTGTCCGTGCCGGATACATAGCCGGTATGGGTGCCATGACCCTGGGGCGTTTCTTTGCCGACGGCTTTGTCACTAAGTACGGACCGTCGAGAGTGCTCAAGACGTGCGGGGCACTGATTGTTACAGGCCTGTGGATGGCGGCAGCACTGCCTTGGCTTGTTCCTGCCACCTTGGGATTCCTCCTTGTGGGTTTCGGCATCTCCTCTTCGGTGCCTATCTGCTACAGCATAGCCGGCAAACTCGGAACGGTGAAGGCGAGTATCGCCATCACCATTGTGTCGAGCATCAGTTTCTTCGGTTTTCTTGTAGGTCCTCCTGTTATCGGATGGCTCTCCGAGGTTACCGGCCTGCGCCTTGCCTTGTCCATAGCCGCTTGCCTCGGACTGATGATTGCCTTCGTGTCAGTCCGTGTAAGCAAGCGGTTGAATATTACTTGAGCGTATTGATCTGATGCAAGGTGTTCAACAACACCTTCATCAGTGGTTTCACGGTGGTTGTGTCCATAGTCTCTTCATAGGTATGGGCACCCTTGATGGTGGGCCCCATGGCGGCAGTGTTGATGCCTGGCTTTAAGCTGGAGAAGTATGCGCACTCCAGACTACCGCCGCACTTAGACTTGTAGGCTTTGGCATCCATAGCCTGGTAGTTCTTGAATATCAACCCGATGAACGGATCGTTTGCCTCGGTGTCCCATGCAGGGATAAGTATCTCGTTGTCCAATGTCATGTTGAGGGTAGAGGCCAGCTCGGTGAGTCTGTTCTTCTCGCTCTTGAGCCATTCGTCTTTCAAGGAACGCAGGGAACTGGAGATTTCCAATTCTCCGCCAGACAGTTTTACGACACCGATATTGCTTGACTTGATAACGAAACCTTCGTCTCCATCGCGCTCTACAACGCCCTGTACTACGTCCTCGAAATATTTGTTGAGGTCGGTCAGCGCACCTTCCCCACAGACAGTGGCTGCATTGGTGAATGGTACGTCTGCCACACTGCAGTTGCTCTCGATGCCAGTCTCGGTGGTGTATTCCTTCAGAAAATCTTTCAGGATGTTTTCTATCTCGCTCTTGCAGTTGGCAGCCTTGTCTGCATCTACCACAAACTTCATGTTAAGCATGTTGGCGATGACGTTCACGGCAGTTCCGCAGTCCACCGATATCAGCTTTCCCCCGTTGGGCGTGACGACATCCTTTATTACCTTTGCCAATATCGTAGCACCACTGAGTCTTTTCTCGCCAATAGCCATGCCGCTGTGCCCGCCGAGTAGTCCCTTTACATCGAGCGTTACGATCTTGCCCTGGGAAGAAGGGTTACCCAGTTCGTATTTCTTTTTATAGGTCCATGCGTAAGCTCCCTGGCTTCCTGTCGTTACCTTGGGATAGTCTTCATCGTCGAAACTGATAAGGTAGTTGGCATCCAGCACTTTCGGGTCGAGGCTCATCGCACCAAACATACCTACCTCTTCGTTGACGGTGAAGAGCAGTCGCAGCGGTCCGTGTGCCATATTCGACTTTGCGATGGCCAGTGCCATGCCTACGCCGATGCCGTCGTCAGCACCCAGATTCATCTCCTTACCTTTCAGATTGTTGCCTTCATAAACAGGTGTGCCGACATCTTGGGTGGGGTCGAGGGTCTTGCTACTGTTCCAGGCACACACCATGTCCTGGTGTGCCTGCAGGATAACCTTAGGCATGGTCTCCATCTCCTTGGTGTTGGCAGGCAGGTCCATCCATACGTTGAGTGAGTCGTCTATGCCATATTCCAGGTTGTGCTCCCTGGCCCAGTTTGTAAGGTAGGCACTGCTTTTCTTCATATAGAAGCTGGGGCGTGGAATTTTGGCAAAGGCCAGAAACTCATTGATGGATGACTTGGCCAACGCATCACAGACGCTGTCCGTTATTTCCGTCACCACAGTTCCGCCATGTGGTGTCTCGTCAGTCTGGGCATCATTGTCACTGGCGCATGATGCCATCATCAGGGTGGCTATAGCCAAAGCTATCCCACCTAACCATTTGTTCTTGTTCTTCATTTTGCAATCTTACTGTTTTTGTATGTTGTGTATATGCTTCTTCGTGTTATCCTTTTCTGCTTCTTCGTGCCATTTGTTTCAACTTCTTCGTGTTATCCTTTTCTACATAAACATCTTTCCTGTCTGGAAAACTGCTGCCGATACTACCCATGCCAGGAGGGTGGTGTAGAAGGCAGCGAAGCCTGCCCATTTCCAACTGCCCGTCTCGCCCTTGATGGCCGCTATGGTGGCTATGCAGGGGAAGTAGAGCAGCACGAATAGTAGGAAGCAGTATGCCGTGAGCGTAGCACGTGAGGCTGCCTCGGCGTCGCTGTATCCGTAAGTGTTCTTCAGGTCGGCGGTCATCTGCTTTCTCAATACCTCGTATTTCCCGTTCTCGTCATTGTAGTCTTGGTCGTCGCCGAAAGAGTCGTTGTCGCTGTACAGTACGCCCATCGTGGATGCCACTATCTCCTTGGCTCCCACGCCCGAAACCAGTCCCACGTCCAGTTTCCAGTCGAAGCCCTGGGGGGTGAATACGGGTTCTATGGTCTTGCCTATGCGGCCTATGAAGCTTTGCTCCTGCTGGGCTTGGCGGTCCAGTTCTTCATGGTGGGGGAAGTAGCCCAGTGCCCACACGATGACACTTGCCACGAGAATGATACCTCCCATCTTCTTCAGGTACTGCTTGCCTTTCTCCCATGTGTGGCGGCCTATAGCTTTCCATGTAGGGAAACGGTAGGGAGGCAGTTCCATGACGAACGGTGTGTCCTCTCCTTTAATGACAAACGAGGCGAAGATGCGGCTCAGGATGACAGCGCACACGATGCCGGCAAGATAGAGCGAAATCATCACCAGCGACCTGTACTGCAGTGCGAAGAAGGTGCCGATAATCATGATGTAGATGGGGAAACGGGCTGAACAGCTCATTAGCGGCAGTATGAGCATGGTGATGAGGCGCGAACGGTGACTCTCTATGGTGCGTGTGGCCATGACGGCAGGCACGTTGCAGCCGAATCCCATGATAAGGGGGATGAACGACTTGCCGTGCAGTCCCATCTTGTGCATCAGCTTGTCCATGATGAAGGCAGCGCGGGCCATGTAGCCCGAGTCTTCCATGTAGGAGATAAAGAAGTAGAGTATCAGAATCTGCGGCAGGAATACGATGACGGCTCCCACACCGCCTATCACACCGTCTACGAGCATGTCCTTCACGGGGCCTTCGGGCAGGGTAGTGCTGATGGTCTCTCCCAGCCATGCCACGCCGTCCTCTATCCATCCCTTGGGTATCTCGCCCAGTACGAACGTGGCGGTGAACATGATGAAGAGCAACAGTATGAAAATGGGGAATCCCACATACTTGTTGGTGATGATGCTGTCGATGAGGTGGGTTATCTGATAGGTGTCTTTCTGCTTGCCCGTTTCGTATCCGGCTTCCTGCAAGGCACCGTGTATAAAACCGTACTTGGCGTCCATCACGGCAGTCTCGCTGTCCTCGCCAGTCTCTTCCTTCACGCGTTTGGCGGCCTCGTCGCGTGCCTCGAATATCTCTTTCCTGGCACTCAGGTTACCGACATATTCCTCAGCCTCCTTGTCGTTTTCGAGCAGTTTGATGGCAAGGTAGCGTGTAGAGTAGCGCTGGCGTATGGCATCGTCGCTCTTCAGGTACTGCTGTATGTGCGTGATGCCGTTCTCTATCTCGTGTCCGTGGCTGATGTGTATGTGGCGGTAGTGGGCATTGGCGCCCTCGCGGCTCTCGTACAGTTTGATGATGGTTTCGAAAAGCTGGTCTACACCCCTTCCGCTGGTAAAGACGGTAGGTATCATGGAGAGTCCGAACAGCTCGCCCAACTTGTCGTAGTCGATGTTGTCGCCGCGTTTCTCCGTCTCGTCGAACATGTTGAGGGCGCACACCATGCGTATGTGCATGTCTATGAGCTGTGTAGTAAGGTAGAGGTTGCGCTCCAGGTTGCTGGTGTCCAGAACGTTGATGACCACATCGGGCGTATGCTCCACCAGTTGTTTGCGTACGTACAGTTCCTCAGGACTGTATGCCGACAGCGAGTAGGTGCCGGGCAGGTCTACCAGGTTGAACTGATAACCGCCGTATTCGGCGTGTCCCTCTTTGGCGTCTACCGTCACACCGCTGTAGTTGCCCACGCGTTCGTGTGCACCCGATGCAAAGTTGAAGAGCGATGTCTTGCCGCAGTTGGGGTTACCCACCAGTGCCACGTTGATGACGTGGTGCAGGCGGTCGGCCTCCCTCTCTGCCTCCAGCATCTTGTCGTCCGTGTTGTTGCTTTCCGTCTCTTGCGAGTCGGCTACCTGTGCGAGCATGTCCTTGCGTGCATGGTTGAGGCTCTCGTTGTTGCGTGCCTCTTCCAGCGACACTACCTCTATGTGGTCGGCCTCACTGTGGCGCAGTGACACCTCGTAGCCCATGATTTTGTATTTTACAGGGTCTTGCAGCGGAGCGTTGAGCAAAACCTCAACAGCCTTGCCCTTGATGAATCCCATCTCGATGATGCGCTTGCGGAATCCGCCGTGGCCTGCCACCTTGACGATGACTGCGCTCTCACCGGTCTTTAGTTCTGATAACTTCATAATGCCGTGTAGTTGTCTTTTCTTGTGCCGCATGGCTGTCTGTCATTGCGCCCTGCGGCTTCTTTTCATGTGCAAAGGTACGAATAATCCTTTGCAACTGTGTTGCAGACAGCCCCAAAGTGCTCTTGCGGTACGTTCTATCCTTGTAAAATACCTATAAATGGGGATAGGTGATGCCATGCAAAGTCGCCCTGAAAGGCAAGCGTGTTGTCAGCGCTTTTCCTTTCAGGGCGACAGGGTCTATAGGATTTCTATAAGAAGTGTCTTTAGGATGTGCCTAAAGCAGGCTTCCATGATATGCATCCTTAGAGGTTCTTGCCGTGGCAGTTCTTGAACTTCTTGCCGCTGCCGCAGGGGCATGGGTCGTTAGGACGAGGCATGCTCTCTGCACGGTACGGGGTGCGGTTCACCTGTTGTGCACCCTCACGTGTGTCCTGGTTGGCTGCGGCACGCTGTGCTTCGCGCTCGGCACGCTCGCGCTCTGCATCGATGTCCTCCTTCTGCTCTACATACTGCTGGCGGTTCTGCACCTCTGGGGCAGCCTCCTGTACGGGCTGTTCCTGCTGCATTACGGGTATCTGTCCGCGCATCAGGATGCTGGCCATGCGGTCGTTCATCTCGTTGATCATGCTGTCCCAGAGCTTCACGCTCTCCAGTTTGAAGATAAGGAGCGGGTCCTTCTGCTCGTAGCTGGCGTTCTGTACAGAGTGGCGAAGCTCATCCAACTGGCGGAGGTTCTCCTTCCAGTCGTCGTCGATGATGTGCAGCATGATGACCTTCTCCCACTGCTTAACCACGCTCTTGCCTTCACTCTCGTAGGCTTCCTGCAGGTTGCAGGGTATGTTGTACATGCGCTTACCGTCGGTGATGGGCACCATGATGCGCTCGAAGATGGCCCCCTGTGTCTCGTACACCTGCTTGATGATGGGCCATGCTGTGGCCTGTATGCGCTCTGTCTTGCGCTTGAAGCTTGCCATGGCATCCTGGAAGGCGCGCTCTGCCAGTTCCTCGCGGTTGCCTGCCTCAAATTCCTCTACGGTGAAAGGCATCTCCATGGCGAGAATCTTCAGGAAGTCTTCCTTGGCACCCTCGTAGTCGTTGTTGTTGATGATGTAGAGCACACGGTCCCAGATGACGTTGGTGATGTCCATACCGATGCGCTCGCCCATCAAGGCGTGGCGGCGTTTCTCGTAGATGACGGTACGCTGCTTGTTCATCACGTCGTCATACTCCAGCAGGTGCTTGCGGATACCGAAGTTGTTCTCCTCTACCTTGCGCTGGGCACGCTCGATGCTCTTGCTGATCATAGGGCTTTCGATACGCTCGCCGTCCTCGAAACCGAGGCGGTCCATCACCTTGGCGATACGTTCGCTGGCGAAGAGTCGCATCAACTTGTCCTCAAGTGACACGTAGAAGACAGAAGAACCCGGGTCACCCTGACGGCCTGCACGACCACGCAACTGGCGGTCTACGCGGCGGCTCTCATGGCGCTCCGTACCGATAATGGCAAGACCGCCAGCAGCCTTCACCTCAGGTGTCAGCTTGATATCGGTACCACGGCCGGCCATGTTGGTGGCGATGGTCACCGCACCCTTTCCGTTGGTAGAGCGGCCGGCTTCTGCCACGATCTGTGCCTCCTGCTGGTGCAGCTTGGCATTCAGCACGTTATGCGGAATGTTGCGCATCTTGAGCATCTTGCTCAGCAACTCGGAAATCTCTACCGATGTAGTACCCACCAGTACGGGACGGCCTGCGTTGCGCATCTCCTCTATCTCGTCGATAACGGCACGGTACTTCTCGCGTGCTGTCTTGTATACACGGTCATCGAGGTCCTTGCGGGCGATGGGGCGGTTGGTGGGTATCTCCACCACGTCGAGCTTGTAGATGTCCCAGAACTCGCCAGCCTCTGTGCTTGCCGTACCAGTCATACCCGAAAGCTTGTGGTACATGCGGAAGTAGTTCTGCAGGGTAATGGTTGCGAATGTCTGTGTGGCAGCCTCCACCTTCACGTGCTCCTTGGCCTCGATGGCCTGGTGCAGTCCGTCGCTCCAGCGGCGGCCTTCCATGATACGGCCAGTCTGCTCGTCCACAATCTTCACCTCACCGTCCATGACAACATATTCGTCGTCCTTGTTGAACATGGTGTAAGCCTTCAGCAACTGCTGCAGGGTATGTACGCGCTCGCTCTGCACGCCGTAGTGGGCCATCAGCTCGTCCTTCCTGTCCAGACGCTCCTGATCGGAAAGTTCTGTGTGAGTCTCCAGTTCACTGAGCTGGGTGGCGATGTCGGGCAGCACAAACAGTTCGCGGTCGTTCACCTGCTTGGCCAGCCAGTCGGTACCCTTGTCGGTAAGGTCGGCAGAGTTCAGTTTCTCGTCCACCACAAAGTACAGCGGTTCTACGGCCTTGGGCATCTCGCGGTTGTTGTTGGCCATATAGTATTCCTCTGTCTTCAGCAGTCCGGCCTTGATGCCTTCCTCGGAGAGGTACTTGATGAGAGGCTTGTTCTTGGGCAGAGACTTGTATGAGCGGTAGAGTGCCAGGAAACCTTCCTCTGTCAGTTTCTGGTCTTTGTTCTGCGTACCGGCAGAAATCTTCTGCTTAGCCTCGGCCAGCAGTTCGGTAGCCTGCTTGCGCTGTACCTCATAGAGACGCTCCACGAGCGGCTGGTACTCTTCGAACATCTGGTCGTCGCCCTTGGGGATAGGACCAGAAATGATAAGCGGGGTACGTGCGTCGTCGATCAGCACGGAGTCTACCTCGTCGACGATGGCATAGTTGTGCTGGCGCTGTACAAGGTCGGCAGGACTGGTAGCCATGTTGTCGCGCAGGTAGTCGAAACCGAACTCGTTGTTTGTACCGAAGGTGATGTCGGCCATGTATGCCTTACGGCGTGCATCGGAGTTGGGGCGGTGCTTGTCGATACAGTCTACCGACAGTCCGTTGAACATATAGAGCGGTCCCATCCACTCTGAGTCACGCTTGGCCAGGTAGTCGTTGACGGTAACGACGTGTACGCCGTTTCCTGTCAGGGCGTTGAGGAACACGGGGAGGGTAGCTACGAGCGTCTTACCCTCACCGGTGGCCATCTCGGCTATCTTGCCCTGGTGCAGAACGGTACCTCCGAAGAGCTGTACGTCGTAGTGTACCATTTCCCATTTCAGGTCGTTGCCGCCTGCTGTCCAGTGGTTGTGGTAGATGGCCTTGTCGCCGTCGATGGTGATGAAGTCGTTGGCCGGGTTGCTTGCCAGTTCGCGGTCGAACTCGGTGGCGGTAACAACAGTCTCTTCGTTCTCGGCAAAGCGGCGTGCCGTATCCTTCACGATGCTGAAGGCGGTGGGCAATACCTCGTTGAGTGCCACCTCATAGTTGTCGAGAGCTTCCTTCTCCAGTTTGTCTATCTGGTTGAAAATGCCTTCGCGCTCGTCGATGGGCGTGTCCTCGATGGTTGCCTTCAGTTCGGCAATCTTGTCGCGCTGTGCTTTGCCGGCATCCTGTACGTACTGCTGTATTTCCTTGGTTTTGGCGCGGAGCTCGTCATTGCTCAGAGCCTGGATGTTGGGGTATTCAGCCTTTACCTTTTCCACGATAGGCTGAATGAGTTTCATGTCGCGTGTGGACTTGTTGCCGAACAGCGACTGGAGAAATTTGTTGAAATTCATTGTGTATTTGTTCTTTTTTGTTATTCGATGTTTGAACGGTTGCATGCAGGAAGGTTTTCTTTAGGCTTGTTTTCTACCTTGCCTCCCTTCTCGTTGCCTCCCTTTTTGCCTTGCTTGTTTGTGCCGTAAGGTGGCAATCCATGGCCTTTGGCCGGACTTTGCCTGTGCCTTGCGTTGCAAATTGCTTGCAAAGGTAAGAAAAATATCTGTAATTCAGCAATCTTTTGCTGACAAAAGCCTCAAATCGGGGCCTCGAATAACAATGCTGCCATAGGGCGAACAATATTTCCGCTCTGTGATGCGTGGAAAAATATGAAATGACTGGTGTACTGACAAAGTGGCAGAAGTGGCTGACGGCAGTACTGCGTTCAGGTACTGGTGTCCACATGGCTCCTCGTCGCAAGATGCCTGTCGGATGGCCTTCAGGGCACAAAGTATATCCTCCTCTATGGCCTTGGCTTCCGGCTGCTGGATAAACTCATCGTAGGAAATGTCGCTGAGCGCAAACCTCAGTGCTTGCTGATAGGTCTGCGCTTCCATGCCTGTGGCCGCAAGGACGACGAGCAGGGCGGTGATGTATCTGTTTATCCTCATTGGAGTCTTGTCACGCCTGTTGGGCGCTTTTCTTTTTGATGAATTTGAACCGATTCTGTCTTATTCCTTCTCTTACAAGCAAAGATAATGCCAAAAATCGGATGCCCTCTGCATAGTCCTGCTTTGTGTTCATGATGGCTACGATGCATATAAGGGCGGCCCAGAACAGGCAATACCAGTGTTGTTTGCCTTCACGTTTCTTCTTCGCCACCTGCCATGCAAAGAGCAGGTTGAGCGGATTCAGCAGCAGTATCTGCAAATTGAACTGTACGGTGGGGTGCTTGGAGAATACCATTGCCAGCAAGACGAGTCCGGGGATGCCTGTAGCAACCATCAGGCAGGGGTCGAGCCACCAGAAATTCTTCTCCTTGTACCATTCCCATGCGCTGAGCAGTATGATGAGTACGCACAGCGTAAGGAAGACAACTGTGGGCGTTATGGTTTCGCTTTGGCTTACCGTGGCCTGCGGGGGGAGGACGTAAAAAGTGCTGTCCACCAACTTGGCGTATCTGCCCTTGGGGGCAAAGTCTTGCATGAGGTTCTCGGGCAGAAATTCCCACTCATCCTTATTGATGGATTTGTCTGCCTGTATTCCCAGAAGCAGGTCGTTGCCGAAGCGTGCCCAGCGGTGGTCTTCGTTCCATCGGTGTATTTCTTTACGGTAGGTAGACCCGGTGTCCTCCGTGTCCTTGGCGACCTTTGCTCCTTTCCCGGATGTGTCCAGGTGACTTAGTATCATGTCGCGTGCCCTTGTCGTACAGTTGTCGTAGAAGAAGTTGTAACGGTAGGTGCGGTTCTCCGGCCTGCTGTTCTCCTGTATGGCGGCGAGTATGTCGGCCTTCTCCTTGCGACTGAGTCTTAGGCGCTGTTGCATCACCCATCTTCCTTGATACTGGTATTCCTCTGTAAAACTGCTCATGGGCATGATGCCCATCTGATAGTCGGTGAGGCCGAAGACAAACCGCAGAATGAAGAAATCCTGTTGGAAAGAAAACATTCCCCAGTTGACGGCAAGGTCCTGACCGTGTGCCTTGTCGTCTATGCGCAGAGCCGTATGGCCATAGTACGACCATACCTCCTCGCCTGGCCCGCAGGTGAGCAGGGAGATGTCTACCGAGTCGAGCCATGCCTCGTCTGTAGATTGTGCTGTTGCCGTTGTCGTTAAATTGGTTAACAAAACGGCTAAAATGACTATTAAATGAGTCTTAAAACGTTTCACGATGCAAAAATACCTTATTATTTTGGATTATCCTTCTTTTATATCAAAAAATTTCAATACTTTTGCACTCTGAATGTAAATTAATAGACACTTTTATTAGATGAAAAAACTATTTTTGGCCTCCCTCATGCTGGGCTTCGCCTTCTTTGCCAATGCGCAGACGGGTATCAATTCGCCTTATAGCCAGTTCGGACTGGGAACCTTGGCAGACCAGACTTCCGGTTTCAACCGCGGTATGAACGGTGTGGGACTGGCCTTTCACGAGCATAATCAGGTCAACTATATCAACCCTGCCTCTTACTCATCGCTCGATTCGCTCACGTTTATCTTTGATGCAGGCGTGTCGGGACAGATTACCAACTTCAGTGAGAATGGTGTGCGCAAGAATGCCAAGAATGCCAATTTCGAGTATGTTGTGGCAGGACTCCGCCTGGCTAAGCACTTGGGTTTGAGCTTCGGTATCGTGCCTTTCTCCAATGTCGGCTACAGCTACAGCAGTTCCGGATGGGTGAATGCGACTACCAAGGAGGTGACTTCCACCAACACATATTCGGGTGAAGGCGGTTTCCACCAGGTCTATTTGGGTGCCGGCTATTCTCCTTTCAAGGGATTCTCTTTCGGTGCCAACGTGTCTTATTTCTGGGGCAAGTACGACAGGAAGGTGGTTAACTCCATGAGTTCTTCTGCTGTCAGCACATTGACGCGCAACTATTATGCGCAGGTTAGCAGCTACAAACTCGACTTCGGTGTGCAGTATACTCACCAGCTGGCCAAGCAGGATTGGCTTACCGTGGGTGCTACGTTCTCGCCGGGCCATGGCCTGGGCGCTACTGCCAATCTGTATCAGATAAAGACGGATGCCATGACGGGCAGCAACGATTCCACCAACATGAGCCTTGGCGGTAAGGCGCTGTCTTTGCCTACTATGTATGGTGTGGGTGTGATGTGGAACCATGCTGCACAGTGGAAGATAGGACTCGACTATACCCTGCAGAAGTGGGGCAGTCTCGAGACACCCGAGTTTGACGGAACCAACTACGTGCTCAAAAAGGGTATCTATACCGACCGCCACAAGGTGAACCTCGGTGCACAGTATTGCTATGACGAGCGTCACCGCAACTTCTTCAAGCGCGTGCAGTACCGTGCCGGTGTAAGCTATGCTACACCTTATTATAAGATAAACGGAAACGACGGTCCCAAGGACTTGTCGGTAAGTGCCGGATTCGGTATCCCCATCGTCAATTCGTACAACAACCGCTCTTATCTCAATATCAGCGGACAGTGGGTGCAGACCAACGCCAGCGGCTTTATCAAGGAAAACACTTTCCGTATCAATGTCGGGTTTACCTTCAACGAAGACTGGTTCAAGAAGTGGAAGATGCAGTAATGTCGTACTGCTGGCGGCTTGACAATGCATAATGGCGTGTCGGCATACTGAACGTTCGTGTATATATATAATAATGTGTAATTCGAGAAACATACTGTTGGGCTTGTTCATATCCCTGCTTTTGGCAGCTTGCCAGGAACAGGTAGAGCATACCGCACCTGCCATTCATGCCCGTGACTCCGTGGCCATGATGACTTCTTACGGTGTGAACACGCTCATCAGCGACTCGGGAGTCATCAAGTACCGCATTGTCACCGAACGTTGGGAGGTGAATACCAACAAGAATCCTACGCGCTGGACATTCCTGAAGGGTATGCTCCTGGAACAGTTTGACTCCAAGTTCCACATCAACAGTTATATACAGTGTGATACTGCCTACTATTATGACCAGCTTCGCATATGGAAACTTTACGGGCGTGTGCGCATCCTCACCAAGGACGGTCTGCGCTTCTCCAGCGAGCAGTTGACGTGGGACGAGAACCGGCACGAACTGAGCAGCAATGTGTTCAGCCGCCTCGTAACGCCCGAGCGTACACTGCAGGGCACTTACTTCAGGAGCGACGAGCAGATGACCCGTTACTTCGTCAGCAACTCAAAGGGCAGTTTTGTCAAGGAAGACGTTGCAGGCTCTGATAATGCAAGTACCGACACGGCAACAGCACGCCCCGACTCCCTGCAGCCGCCCATGCGCCAAAGGGCCATGCCGCAGCGTGCCAACAATACCATTCCTCTTCTGCACTGACCACGGTGTGGGGTAATTTGAACTAAACAGTTGTAATACAGATATATGGAAGTAGAAGTGAATCTTGTCGTGGGGATAGTCATCACGATGGTCTTTTCTGCATTCTTCAGCGGTATGGAGATAGCTTTCGTTTCGTCCAACCGTATGTTGGCTGAGATGGATCGTGGCAAGAACGGCCTTTCACAGCGGTTGATAGCCCTGTTCTATGCTCATCCCAATGGCTTTGTCAGCACGATGCTCGTAGGAAACAACATTGCTCTTGTGGTGTATGGCATCCTTATAGCGCGCCTCTTCGACAATACCATTTTCAAAGGCATGGATGCTACCTTTACCGTCCCTGCCGATACCATCCTCTCTACAATAATCGTCCTTTTTACGGGCGAGTTCCTACCCAAGACGCTGTTCAAGTCCAATCCCAACAGACTGCTCAGCGTGTTCAGTCCCTTTGCCTATGTGTGCTATGTGCTCTTGTGGCCCATCAGCAAGTTCAGTACTTTCCTCAGTAAGATACTCCTGCGCATCGTGGGAGTGAAGATGGATTCTGAAAACAATGACGAGGGCTTCTCCAAGGTAGACCTCGACTATCTGGTGCAGTCGAGCATCGACAATGCTGCCAACGAAGACGAGATTAACGACGAGGTGAAGATATTCCAGAACGCCCTTGACTTTTCCGATACGAAGGTGCGCGACTGTATGGTGCCGCGTACGGAGATACAGGCCGTAGAGAAGGATGCTTCGCTGGAGGAACTGCGCCAGAAATTTGTAGAGAGTGGCAATAGTAAAATCATTGTTTACGAGGAGGATATAGACCATATAGTAGGTTACATACACAGTTCGGAACTATTTCATAATCCCAAACACTGGCAAGACCATGTGCGCACGCTTACCTTCGTGCCGGAAACCATGCAGGCACAGAAACTGATGCAGACCTTCTTGCAGCAGAAGAAGTCGCTCGGCGTTGTGGTGGACGAGTTTGGAGGCACCAGTGGACTGGTCAGTCTGGAGGACATTGTAGAGGAAATCTTCGGCGACATCGAGGACGAGCACGACTCGTCCAAGTATGTGGCAACCAAGACAGATGACGGAGACTATCTGCTTTCCGGCCGCTTGGAGATAGACAAGGTGAACGAACTGTTCGGCCTGGACCTTCCCGAGAGTGACGAGTACATGACCGTGGGCGGTTTTATCCTGCATGAGTACCAGAGCTTCCCCAAACTCAACGAGGTGGTGAATATAGGCCGATTCGAATTCAAGATAGTGAAGTCGACAGCACGTAAGATAGAACTTGTAAAGCTTCATCTGCTGCGCTGACGCAGCGGATGGATGGAGCTACAAAATACACAGAGAGCGTGCAAAGTGCCGCCTGCACGCCTCTTTATGGCATAAAACTTTGCCTTTTGTAACGCAAAGTTAAAAAAGGCATGGAAAAATTCTCTTATTTGCGATTTTCTTTGTATTTTTGCACACAATTGTGCAAAGAGCAGCGTGAGGAAAACAGATGTCCTTTAGGCACTTTTGCCAAATAACGCAAGGGCAAGATGCAATCTTGCAGCTTAACCGCAAAAACAAAATAAAACAAAAATAGCAATAAAAAAGTAATGGCAGCATTAGGAACAATCAGAAAGAGAGGCGTGATACTGGTATGTATCATCAGTTTCGGCCTCTTCGCATTTATTGCCGAGGAAGCGTTCCGCTCATGCGATTCAGCAAAGAACAATGAGCGCCAGCAGGTCGGCGAAGTGTTGGGGGAGAAAATCAACGTGCAGGATTTCCAGAAGCTCGTTGACGAGTATTCCGAAGTAATCAAGATGCAGCAGGGACAGGAAAACCTCCCTGAGGAACAGATGAACCAGGTGAAGGACATGGTGTGGAACACTTATGTGCAGAACCAGTTGGTGGCCGACGAGGCTGAGAAGTTGGGACTTACAGTTACCGACGCCGAACTTCAGGACATTCTGAAGACAGGCACCAACCCTATGCTTCAGCAGACACCGTTCGTCAACCAGCAGACAGGCCGCTTTGATGCCACATCCCTGCAGAAGTTCCTCGCAGACTACAAGGCTCAGAAGGCCAACGCTTCTGCCAACCCGCAGATGATGGAGCAGTACGACAAGATTTTCAAGTACTGGTCGTTCATTGAGAAGACACTCCGTCAGCAGACTTTGGCACAGAAATACCAGTCGCTCTTGGCTCACTGCTTCCTGTCTAACCCTGTAGAGGCTAAGATGGCTTTCAAGGAGGAGAACGAAGAGGCACAGATCCAGTTGGCTGCTTTCCCTTACTCTGACATCCAGGACGACAAGGTGAAGGTAGAGGAGAGCGATCTCAAGGCCAAGTATGACGAACTGAAGGCTCGTTTCAAGCAACCTGTAGAGAGCCGCGACATCAAGTACGTGGACATCCAGGTGGAAGCATCGCAGAGCGACCGCGCTGCCCTCAACAAGGCTTTTGCCGGTTACCAGAAGGAACTTGCTGCTGCTGCCGACCCAACAGAGGTTGTACGTAAGTCGGGTTCTACCGTGGCTTACCTCGGCATCCCTGTCAAGAAAGAGGCTTTCCCCAGCGACATTGCTGCAGACCTCGACTCTATGGCTGTGGGCGCAACTACTGCCGTCAAGGCCAATGTTGCCGACAACACGCTCAACATCGTGAAGCTGGTTAGCAAGCAGCAGTTGCCCGACTCTGTTCAGTACCGCATCATCCAGGTGGCTGCTCCCTCTGTAGCTGAGGCTCAGACCAAGGCAGACTCTATCAAGAATGCCCTTGCCGGTGGTGCCGACTTCGAGGCTATCGCCAAGGTATATGGCCAGACGGGTGAGAAGACATGGCTCACTACACGCCAGTACGAGTATGTGCAGTCTATGGACAAGGACAACAAGACCTTTATCAATACGCTCAACACAGCAGCTGTCAACGCTGTGAGCGAACTGCAGTTGGGCCAGGGCTATGTGGTATTGCAGGTATGCGACCGCAAGGCTATGGTAGACAAGTACACTGCTGCAGTAGTGAAGAAGAGCATCGACTTCTCTTCTGAGACTTACCGTGCAGCTTACAATAAGTTCTCAAGCTTTGTAAGTGCCAACGAGAAGGCAGAGGACATCTTGAAGAATGCAGAGAAGAGCGGTTACAAGGTTCAGGAACTGAAAGACCTTACCACTTCTGCCCACTATGTGGCCAATATCCATTCTACACGCGACGTGCTGAAGTGGATCTTCGAGGCCAAGGAGGGTAATGTGTCTCCTCTTTACGAGTGTGGCGACAACAACCACCTTCTCGTAGTGGTACTTGACAAGATTCACCGCATCGGCAACCGTGGTCTCGATGATCCACAGGTGAAGGAGATGGTTAAGGCCGAGGTTATCAAGGACAAGAAGGCTGAGCAGATCATGGCCAAGTTGAACGGCGTGAAGAACATTGCTGCAGCCAAGGCAAAGGGTGGCAAGGTTTCTTCCGTCAACCAGATTACATTTGCCGCTCCTGTATTCGTGGCTTCTTCTGGTGCCAGCGAACCGGCACTCTCAGGTGCTGTGGCAGCTACCAAGAAGGGTGCTTTCTCTGCCCACGCAGTAAAGGGTAATGCTGGTGTTTACCTCTTCCAGGTAACCAACAAGAGCAACCGTAACGTCAAGTTCGACGAGAAGGCTCAGGAGCAGAAGGCTCGCCAGAAGGCCATGCAGTATGCCGGCAACTTCATGAACGAGCTTTACCTCAAGGCTCATGTAGTGGACAACCGCTACCTCTTCTTCTAAAGAGAAGTCACACGTTATTTCCGTATAACGCGCATCATACAAAAGGCGCAACTCTCTCCAGATAGAGGGTTGCGCCTTTTTTACTTTTGTGTAACTTGTAGGGGAGATAAAAATAAACTTGGTGAAGTTTGCGTCCCTTTTACACAGAGCGCCCTGAAAGGGCAATCTGCGTATAGCCCTTACTAGGCGCACGTTCTCACTTGCAACATTACCCTTATTTTGTCTTTTAGTGTAACTTGAAATCTATATTCAAAGCTTTTGAACTTACGTTCCGTGTCTTTGAATGTAAGTTCAAAAGCTTTGAACATAGGTTCCGAGTCATGGAATATAGATTTCTCTAAGGTATAAACCTATTTGCTTATATACTCAAACCTATTTGTTTATATACTCAAACCTATTTATTTATACACTCAAACCTATTTGCTTATACACTCAAACCTATTTGTTTTTAGCCTCACGTCGGT
>CAVKZC010000032.1:0-14376 GCA_963660455.1 Sphaerochaetaceae bacterium
GGTTCGATATGTGGCTTTTTGCTTGCATACAGTGCCAATAGTTTAATGAAATCAAAAAGACACAAAGAGCAATCCGTCCAAAGAAGAATATTAACAATGCGTGGAATTTTTAGAACACGCCTATAACTGATATAAAATGCTGAAATGATGCATACAAAAGAAGAGAAACTGGCGGCATTCAGCCGCTTGCTGGATGTGCAGGACCGTTTGCGGCTGCAGTGTCCCTGGGACAGGAAACAGACCTTCGAGAGCCTTCGCCCGAATACCATCGAGGAGACTTTCGAACTTTGCGACGCACTGATGAAGTGTGACTATAAGGAAATTAAAAAGGAACTGGGAGATGTACTCGAACATGTGATGTTCTACAGCATCATCGGCCGAGAGGACGGCAAGTTCGACATATGTGACGTCTGCAACCAAGAGGCTGACAAACTGATGTTCCGCCATCCGTTCATCAACTGGAGGGAGGAGGGCAACTGGACGGTCGCCAATCCCGACATGTACATCAACGATGAGGGGCAGGTGGTGTATAGGGAAGTGAAGAGTGATGAGGGAGGATTGAAGAGTTCTCCACTCCCCAAGACCGCCTCTGCCGTGGAGAAGACCTGGGAACAAATCAAACAACAGGAGAAGGACGGCAATGAACGCGTGCTGAGCGGTGTGCCCGATGCACTCCCTTCCCTAATCAAGGCTTACCGCATACAGGACAAAGCCAGGAATGTGGGCTTCGACTGGAAAGAAAAAGAAGACGTATGGGACAAGGTGTATGAGGAACTGGAGGAGCTGAAGGTCGAACTGGCCAAGGAAGACAAGGAAAACTCGACGAAGGAACTGGGTGATTTCCTCTTCTCTGTCATCAATGCAGCGCGCCTCTACAAACTCAATCCCGACAATGCGCTGGAGATGACCAACCAGAAGTTTATACGACGGTTCAACTATGTGGAAGACCATTCTCTCAAGCTTGGTAAAAACCTGAAGGATATGACATTGCAGGAAATGGATAAACTATGGGATGAAGCTAAAGCGCAAGAGCGTCAGAACACGACGGAAACGAAATAAACACTGAAAGCAATACGGATAATTATGAAGAAGATATTATTGGCAGTGGCAGCCCTCGCCATGGTCTTTATGGCGGTAGGGTGCAAGGACAGGAAAACGGCTCCGGCAGGAAACGCGGCGGACAGCATGGTGATAGCGGAAGACGACGACTCCACCATCTATGGTGTGTGTGGCGACGGTACGTCGATGAATATTCTCCAGCTTGTGGCTGACAGCGGTGACACGCTCGATGTCTTTGTGGGCGAAGAAAACGATGGCGTGGTGCAGGGAGGTTTGCTTTCGGGCGACCGCATTGCCATGACGGCCAGCAAGGACAACAACGGCGAGTGGGTGGCGCAAAAAGTCATCAACCTTACCACCCTACTGGGCAAGTGGACCAGCATTGACAAGAACTTCGAAATAGTAGAAGGCGGTGAGGTGAAAAACAATGTCAAGGCGGAACAAGCCCCCTGGACATCGTGGAAAATCCTGAACGGCAACCTGCTCTTGGGGCGCGACACGTTTGTGGTGGACAACCTTGGTCCGGATAGTCTGCTGCTGGAGAACCACCGTGGCATCTATGCCTTCAAACGACAAGGAGAAGAAAGCAGCGAGAAACAAAACCCATGATACCCAAGACGATACACTATTGCTGGTTTGGCCATGGGCCTCTGCCGGAACTCGCTCAGAAATGCGTTGCATCGTGGCGTAAATATCTGCCCGACTATGAAATCAAGGAATGGAACGAAGACAATTTCGACGTGAACATCATTCCCTATACGGCAGAGGCTTACCGCGCAGGCAAGTATGCTTTTGTGTCGGACTATGCGCGCTTTTGGGTACTGTACCGCTACGGGGGTGTCTATTTTGACACAGACGTAGAGGTAATCCGCCCGATGGATGACATCATAGAGCGAGGCAATTTCATGGGGTTTGAGACAGACCCTACGCCCAGTTGCCGAAAAGCGGGCGCAAGCGAAGCGAGCGCCAACCCCGGCCTCGGCCTGGGGGTAGCCCCCGGCCTCGGCCTGGTAAAAAAAATGCTCGACTTTTACGAGGGGAAGCATTTTGTCTTCGAGGAGAATATGCGCAACCAGATTACGGTGGTACACATTGCCACGGAGGTGCTCTTGCAGTGCGGCCTCAGAATGGTGAAAGGCATACAGAAAGTGGAGGATGACTGCTATATTTATCCGGCAGAGTATTTTTGTCCCATAAACGTCACCACCGGACGGTTGCACGTCACTCCAAACACGCGTACCATCCACCATTACGCCGGAACATGGACCAACCGCAAGTTCTCCCTCGCCGAACTCCTCAAGCGCATCTTGCCCGAACGGCTCGTGCTGGCACTGATGAAAATAAAGGCGGGGGCGAAGGGTGGCCGCTGATGTTTTTGCATTTGTAAAATTGTAATATAAAATGATAGACAAGATATTGGAAAAGCTGGGCATACAGCCCAATGACATGCAGAAGGAGTCTCTCCATGCCATTTTGCACGGCAACAGGGACGTCGTCGTTCTCTCGCCTACGGGAAGTGGCAAGACATTGGCTTACCTTCTGCCGTTGACGCAGATGATAGCCGCCGACAAGGATACCGTCCAGGCACTCGTCATTGTGCCCGGAAGAGAACTGGCCCTGCAGTCGGCTGAAGTGCTGAAGGGTATGGGCAGTGGTCTAAGGGCCATGGCATGCTACGGCGGACGCCCCACCATGGACGAGCACAGGGTGATGAGGCAGGTGCAGCCACAGGTGGTGTTCGGCACGCCGGGTCGTCTGAACGACCATATAGACAAGGGAAACCTGTCTGTGGACAACATCAAGTATTTGGTAATAGACGAATTTGACAAATGCTTGGAGATGGGCTTCCAGACTGAAATGGAACGCCTTGTAGGTTCGCTCTCGGCATTGGAGCGCCTTTTCCTGCTTTCAGCTACTGAGGCTGAAGCTATACCACGGTTTGTCAACCTGAAGCGGGCTGATACGCTGGATTACAGAATGCCGGAAGAACAGGTGCCTGAACGTGTACATATATATAAGGTGTCAAGTCCTGAAAAAGACAAGCTCGACACTTTGGCACACCTCCTGCGCAGCATGGGGGATGCCAGCACCATTGTCTTCCTCAACTACCGTGACAGTGTGGAGCGTACCGGCAGTTACCTTCAGGAACAGGGCTTTGCCGTGTCCGTCTTCCATGGCGGACTGGAGCAGCAGCAACGCGAGCGCACACTCTACAAGTTCAGCAACGGCAGTGCCAACATCCTGGTGAGCACCGACCTTGCTTCACGCGGACTCGACATCCCGGACATTGACAACATCGTGCATTACCACCTGCCCGAGACAGAGGATGCCTACATCCACCGGGTGGGGCGTACAGCCCGATGGGAAGCCGAAGGACGCACCTTCTTCATTCTGGGACCTACCGAGAGCATGCCCGAATACGTCGATGCCGCCGTCGAAGACTACACTTTGCCTGAAGCCGACACACTTCCGCTGCCTGCCGAGCCACGTATGACCACACTCTACATCGGAAAAGGCAAGAAAGACAAGATAAGCAAGGGAGACATAGTGGGATTCCTCTGCAAGAAGGGCGGACTCACCACAGCCGAAGTGGGGAAGATAGACGTAAAGGAACGCTATGCCTATGTCGCCGTAGCAAGAAAGAAAGCTAAAGCGGTACTGAGACAGGTAAGCGGAGAGAAGATAAAGGGTTTGAAAACGGTCATTGAGGAAGTGAGATAGAGTAGGGCAAGAGGCGCGCAAGACGAATAAATATTCATATGATTTGCCGAAAGCGCTGTCGGATCCTTACTATTTTGCGCAAAAACGTAAAAATGTGCAGAATAATTTGGCTGTTACAAATAAAAATCGTAATTTCGCAGATGTTCTTTTCGTCAATGGAGAGGCACACTAAAAACTTAAGGCGGGCTCAAAATATTACCTTTGTAGGATAAAATCAAAACGACACAAGGAGCAGTCCGCCAAAAACAAGACGTTTAACTATGCGTGGATTTTTTAGAACACGCCTTAAATAATAATCAGATGAAGAAGTACAATTTTAATGCCGGTCCTTCAATGCTTCCCCGCGAAGTGATTGAAAACACAGCCAAACAGATTTTGGATTTCAACGGTTCAGGTCTCTCACTCATGGAAATCAGCCATCGCGCCAAGGATTTCCAGCCAGTTGTGGACGAAGCGGTCTCCCTGTTCAAGGAGTTGCTCGACATACCTGAGGGTTATTCCGTTATCTTCCTTGGCGGCGGTGCGTCACTGCAGTTTATGCAGATACCGGCCAACTTCCTCATCAAGAAGGCTGCCTACGTCAACTCTGGCACATGGGCCAAGAAGGCTCTGAAGGAGGCAAAGCATTTTGGTGAGGTCGTGGAGATCGCATCGTCGTCCGAAGCCAATTACACCTTCTATCCCCAGTTTGAGGGCAAGGAGCCTGCCGATGCCGACTACCTGCACATCACGTCCAACAATACCATCTATGGTACCGAATTGCGTCGCGACCCCGATGTGAAGGTGCCTCTCATTGCCGACATGAGCTCTGACATCATGAGCCGCCCGGTAGATGTGTCGAAATATACGGCCATCTATGCTGGTGCACAGAAGAATCTGTCTATGGCAGGTGTTACGGTTGTCGTAGTCAAGGACGACATGCTGGGCAAGGCACCGCGCGAATTGCCCACCATGATAGATTACCGCACACATGTGGACAAGGGCAGCATGTTCAATACGCCTCCTGTCGTACCTATCTATAGCTTGATGGAGAACTTGCGCTGGCTGAAGAAGAACGGTGGTGTGGAGGCAGCCGACAAGCGTGCCCACGAGCGTGCCGAGGTGCTCTACGCAGAGATAGACCGCAACAAGCTGTTCAAGGGTACCGTAGAGGAGGCTTCACGCTCGCTCATGAATATTTGCTTCGTGATGAACGACGAGTATGCCGAGTTGGAGAAGCCCTTCCTGGAGTTTGCTACCGAACGGGGCATGGTGGGTATCAAGGGACACCGCTCGGTGGGCGGATTCCGTGCCAGCTGTTACAATGCGCAGACCATGGAGGGCGTAAATGCCCTTGTCAAGGCTATGCAGGACTTTGAGGCACAGCATTGATTGACATTCGCCTAACGGTGTTTCGCCGGCGATATTGTTTACACTAAAATACTTGTAAATATAGATATGAAAGTATTAGTTGCAACTGAAAAGCCCTTCGCAACAGCTGCTGTGAAAGGCATCAAAGAAGAGATTGAGGGAGCGGGCAATGAACTTGTCCTGCTCGAGAAATATATAGAGAAGGCGCAGCTCCTTGACGCTGTGAAGGACGTGGATGCCATGATTATCCGCTCAGACAAGGTTACGGCCGAAGTGCTCGACGCTGCCAAGAATCTGAAGATTGTGGTACGTGCCGGTGCCGGCTACGACAACATCGACCTTGCTGCAGCTACTGCACATCATGTAGTGGCAGAAAACACACCGGGCCAGAACAGCAACGCTGTGGCAGAATTGGTGTTTGGACTGCTGGTGTATGCCGTGCGCAATTTCTACAACGGCAAGTCGGGTGTAGAACTGAAGGGCAAAAAACTCGGAATCCTTGCCTTCGGCAATGTGGGGCGCAATGTGGCACGTATCGCTGCCGGATTTGGCATGGATGTCTATGCATACGATGCGTTCTGCCCTGCTGATGCCATCGAGGCAGCCGGCGTCCATGCTGTGGAAAGCCAGGATATACTGTTCAAGACTTGCGACATCGTTTCGCTTCATATTCCTGCCACGCCCGATACGGTGAAGAGCATCAATTATGCTACCGTAGCCCAGTTGCCGAAGAACGGCATCCTCATCAATACAGCCCGCAAGGAGGTGATTGACGAGCAGGGCTTGTTGCAGTTGATGGCCGAACGTGAGGACCTGAAGTTCATTACCGACATCAAGCCCGATGCCGATACTGACTTTGCCAAGTTTGAAGGCCGCTACTTCTCTACACCCAAGAAGATGGGTGCGCAGACGGCAGAGGCCAACATCAATGCCGGCATTGCCGCCGCACGTCAGATCAATGCATTCTTTAAGGACGGATGCACTAAGTTCCAGGTGAACAAATAATTTCATTAAGTAAACATAGCCCGCAGGGGATGCATGCTTTCCTGAAGATGCACCCCTTGTGGGCTTTTTGATTCCTAACAATCATTATCATGGCTACAGTAAAACCTTTCAGAGGACTCCGTCCACCACGTGAACTGGTGGAGCGTATAGAGTCGCGCCCATACGATGTGCTCGATTCGGAAGAGGCACGCGCCGAGGCGGGTGACAACGAGATGAGTCTCTATCACATCATTAAACCCGAAATCAACTTCGAGCCCGGCACATCGGAGTATGACCCACGCGTATACGAAAGTGCAGCAGAGAATTTCTGGAAGTTCCAAGATAAGGGATGGCTCGTCCAGGACAACAAGGAACAGTACTACATCTACGCCCAGACGATGAACGGGAAGACACAGTATGGACTTGTGGTGGGCGCAAACGTCAATGACTACCTTACCGGTGTCATCAAGAAGCATGAACTCACCCGTCGCGACAAGGAGGAAGACCGCATGAAGCATGTGCGCATATGCAATGCCAACATGGAACCGGTATTCTTCGCCTATCCCGACAATGCCGTGCTCGACGACCTGCTTCGCCGTTATGCCGCCACGCCTGCCGAATACGACTTTATAGCCCCCGGCGACGGTTTCCGCCATCAGTTCTGGGTGATAAGCGATGACAATGACATTGCCACGGTTACTGCCGAGTTTGCCAAGATGCCCGCACTCTACATCGCCGACGGCCATCACCGCTCAGCTGCAGCTGCCCTTGTCGGTGCAGAAAAGGTCAGGAAAAATCCCTCCCATACGGGCAAGGAGGAGTACAACTATTTCATGGCGGTATGCTTCCAGGCGAGCCAGTTGACCATTCTCGACTACAACCGTGTGGTGAAAGACCTGAACGGTCTGACATCCGAGGAGTTTCTTGAAAAGTTGACGGAAGATTTTGACGTAATGGAGATAGATGCAGTGAATATCGACGTCACAGGACCTGATGGCGGAATACCATGCTATGAGAAAATGCCGGTGGAAGAAGCTGTCAAGCAGTTGGGCTATGATGTGCTGAAGCCTTCGGTGCTCCATTCCTTCCTGCTTTATCTTGACGGCAAGTGGTACGGACTTTTCGCCAAGCCGGGAACATACGACGACGCTGACCCCATCGGCGTTCTCGACGTAGACATCTCTTCACGACTGATACTCGACAAGATACTCGGTATCAAAGACCTGCGGTCAGACAACCGTATCGACTTCGTGGGTGGCCTTCGCGGACTCGGCGAACTGAAGCGGCGCGTAGACAGCGGTGAGATGCGGATGGCTTTGGCGTTGCATCCCGTGACGATGCAGCAGATTATGGACATCGCTGACAGCGGAAAGATTATGCCGCCCAAGGCCACATGGTTCGAACCCAAGTTGCGCAGCGGTCTGATAGTACACAAACTCGACTAAGAAGACAGAACAGATATTCTGGAGAAAGCCGAAATCAGCAAAATGACAGACGAATACAAGACAATAACAGATAGTGTGGGCGAGGGATATTACACCGAGAAGCGGAGTAAGTTCCTCGCTTTCGCCCACCATGTGGAGACGGCAACTGACGTGCGGGATATCGTGGCCGGTTATCGCAAGAAGTACTACGATGCACGCCACGTTTGCTATGCCTACATGTTGGGGGCAGAACGAACCGAATTCCGCGCCAACGATGACGGAGAACCCAGCAGTACGGCCGGCAAGCCGATACTGGGGCAGATTAACAGCCGGGAACTCACCGACGTGCTGGTTGTCGTGGTACGCTATTACGGTGGGGTCAACTTGGGAACGGGAGGTCTCATTGTGGCTTACCGCGAAGCTGCTTCTGAGGCGCTGAACCATGCAAAGGAAGAGAGCCGCCAGGTGGAAGAACTCGTCAAGTTTGAATTCCCCTACGTCATGATGAACGATGTGATGCGCGTAGTCAAGGACATGCAGCCGCGCATCGTCTCTCAGCAATATGACAACACCTGTTCCATTACGCTCTCCATCCGCAAGTCGGAGGCAGAAACGCTGCGTGGCAGGCTGGCCAAGTTGAGCTTTACCTGAACAACGAGAAATTGACGCTGCCGTAGCTGCGGTGTTCTATAAAGCGTGGATGCGACGAGAAGTCGTTGTTCTTGCCATGCTCGAAGACGAGTATACCCTCTTCCTTCAGCAGTCCACCGTCCAGCACCAAGTCGGGTATCTGCGGCAGTTCCTTGAGGGCATAGGGCGGGTCAGCAAAAATAAAGTCAAATTGCTGCTTGCACGTTTTCAAGAACCTGAAAACGTCGCCCTTTACCAGGATGTCACGCTCTTCGCCCAATTTCTTGAAACATTCGCGTATGAAGTGGGCATGGTCGCGGTCTGCCTCGACGCTTACTACCTTGGCGCAGCCTCTCGACACGAGTTCGAGCGAGATGCTGCCTGTGCCGGCAAAGAGGTCAAGGGCCTCCGCTCCCTCAAAATCCACATAGCCCTGCAGCACGTTAAAGATGTTTTCTTTGGCAAAATCGGTAGTGGGGCGCGCCTTGAACGTGCGTGGAATGTCAAAGTGGCGGCCTTTATATTCTCCTGTAATGATTCTCATTGTTCTTGTCTTTTAGTGTGGTTTCCTCCTTTATTTCGTAAAAGTTGTCGCTTACTTGCCCAGATAGAGCGTAAGGAGGTCGAACGGCATGTTCTTTATCTCCGTTACCGGAGCGCGGTTAAACTCCGCCGCAGGGTTGAGGTAGAAAGCCCTCAGCACATACTTCTTGATGCTGTCCATGAACAGGTCCTTTTCCGGAATGTTGCCCATGGCGAAGAACTCGTCCTTGCGTTGGTCCATGGCAAGTGTTTTCCATACGTAGAGGATGAAATAGACGGCGTCCTTGGTATGCGGTGCCTCGTAGGTATTCAGAAACTTGGTCCTGTTTTTCTCGAAAGCCATGATGTCTACCTTCCCTTCATGGAAATAGGCATAGAGCTTGCGGTTGTTGCCCACAAAACTGCGTTGGTGCAAGTGGCTCCATACCGGTTGCAGAAGCGGCGTGAATCTTACGTCGCTGAAGTTGTCCTCCATGACAAGTTTCAAGTCTTTGTTCACCGTGAAAAGGGCCACGTTTCCCATCGACGGCTGCACGCGGTGCATGATGGCATCACTTTTCACCGTCTCGAATGAATACTGGTAGAGAGCCTCCTTCTGCTGTTCGTCAAACTGCTCTACGGGCACAAGCAACACGGGCGAGTCGATGAGAAGCCGTGCGTTACGGTATCCCCTCTGCAGCAGTTCGCTCTCGTGGAAAGCCTGTCGCAAGTTGGCAGCTGCCGACACACCGCTCTTCACGTTGTACGGTTCGAAATCCACCTGATGCTCGGCTTCGCTGTCGATGGCTGAGAAACTGAGTGAGTTCTTACTTACGCGTATGGTGATGCGTGGCTGTGGTGTATGGTTTGTCATTCTGATTCTTTGTTGTTTGTTACCTGTTGGTTTTGTAGCTGCTCCCGTTTGAGATGTCCCCCTCCTTCAGTCCCGGGTATTCCCCGGCATAGTTGGCCTGCTCGGTCAGTTGGTTGATGGCATCCTGGTCCAAGCCGTCCAAGTAGTCTTCGTATGTGGCTCCGCACTCTACAAGAGGGGTCTGCTGCCCGTTCTTTCCTACATTTACGGTAGCGGCGAGGTGGAATTTCTTTCCGTCGGAATAGGGGATGTACTGCTGTGAGTCGGTTATGTAGTGTTCCCGGACAAGTGTGTCCAGACTGCCGGTGTATATGCCGTGGTGTTGTCTGTACCTCTCTTCGGCTGCCATTATCCGGGTTATCTGTTGCCTTACGTCCCTTTCCCTTTCGGTGCGCACATTGTCAAAGTGCATAGGCTGCCAGACGCTGAGCAGGCAGAGTACGAGCATGGCCACCACGCAACTCCCCAAAATATAATTAATGTTTATTTTTGGTTTCATCTCGAAAAGTATTATTACTTTTGCAGTGACAATGCCGGAGGACGCTCGCCTCGTATACCGGATTGTCGCTTATCATTTGCAAAATTACAAAAAGTTTTTCGATTTATGCCAGTAGACGCTCTAAAAAGTCGGATTCTCCGCGAGTTCGCGTTTCCGCCCACCGCGGAACAGGAAAATGCCATCGACACCTTCGGCCAGTTCTTGGCTTGCCGCAACGGTCTGTCTGTCATGGTTCTGCGAGGATGTGCGGGTACTGGCAAGACCACCCTTTCCGGGGCTATAGTCCGTTCATTGCTGGCATTGCGCCAGAAGGCCATACTGCTTGCACCTACTGGCAGGGCTGCCAAAGTGTTCTCTTTGGGGAGCGGCCATCCGGCCTCCACCATCCATCGCCGCATCTACCGTGAGCGCAAATTTGCCGGTGCTGACGGCATATTCAGCCTCAATGATAACCTTTCTACGGATACACTCTTCATGGTCGACGAGGCATCCATGGTTTCCAATCTCGGACTTGGCAATGCCCATTTTGGCAGCGGATGCCTTCTCGACGACCTGGTGCGTTTCGTCTATCAAGGATCGGGGTGCCGCCTGATGCTTATCGGCGACAAGGCACAGCTTCCCCCCGTGGGCGAACAGGAGTCGCCTGCACTGAATGCCTCCGTGTTTCAAGGTTACGGACTGGAGGTATACGAGTGCGACCTCAACGAGGTTTTGCGCCAAAGCAGTCGGTCGGGCATTTTGTACAACGCTACTGTCATACGCCGCATGATAACGGTCGATGGGGTAACCGGTTTGCCGTTGGTGCGGTTTCATGGGTTTGCCGACATCGTGTGCATGCCGGGCAACGAACTGGTAGAAAGCCTCTCCGACAGTTACCGCAGGGTAGGGCAGGATGACACCATGGTAGTGACACGCAGCAACAAGCGTGCAGTCATCTACAACAACGGCATACGCAACATGGTGCTCGACCGCGAAGAGGAGCTATGCCGCGGCGACATGCTGATGATCGTAAAAAACAGCTACTACTGGACCGAACAGGAGAAGGCTCAGGGCATCAAGCACTTGCAGGAAGCCCGAAGAGCTGCCGATGATGCCGGCGGTTCCTCCGTCCAGGTACAGGAGGCAACGGAACAGCTTGAGGCCATTCCCACCTTCCTGGCCAATGGAGACAGGGCGAAGGTGGTACGAGTGAGCCGAAACACCGATTTGTATGGATTTCGTTTTGCCACGCTTCTGCTGCAGTTTCCCGATTACGACAACTATGAAATCTCTGTTACGGCACTGCTCGACACCTTGCAGTGCGAGGCAGCCTCGCTTACCGCAGCCCAGCAGGAACAGCTGTTCGCCCAGGTGGGTGCCGACTATTCGGAGATACCGCACAAGGCCGACCGCCTCAAGGCCATTCGGCAAGACCCTTACTACAATGCCCTGCAGGTGAAGTATGCCTATGCCGTCACTTGCCACAAGGCTCAGGGTGGCCAGTGGGCACACGTATACGTAGACCAGGGTTACATGACGGACGACATGCTGACACCCGATTACATCCATTGGCTCTATACGGCATTTACCCGAGCCACGGACAAGCTCTTTCTTGTTAACTGGCCCAAGACGCAGACGGAAGCCTCGGCCGATAAAAGGTAAAAAGGCTCTTTTAAAGGTAAAAGGGTAAAAAGGTAAAAAGAGGGCATACGCCAGAAAAGCTGTTGTCTTAACTCCTTTAACTCCTTTAACTCCTTCCGTTACTTGATTCCTCTTGCGTTGAGCGCCTTGGTATAGTTGGCGGCGTTCTGCAGATGCTCCTGGTAGGTGCGGGCGAAGTTGTGTGTGCCGCTGAAGTCCTCCTTGGCGCACATATAGAGGTAGTCGTGGTGCACCATGTTGAGCACAGCGTCGATGCCGGCAACAGAGGGGATGCGGATAGGCCCCGGTGGCAGACCGGCATACTTGTAGGTGTTGTAGGGGCTGTCCTTGGAGAGCAGGTTGTGGTAGATGCGTTTCAGGTCGAAACGCTTCCATGCATACTTCACAGTGGGGTCGGCCTGCAACGGCATGCCGTTGGGATACTCGGCATTGCGCAGCATGAGTCGGTTGTAGTACATACCCGCTATCATGGGTTTCTCGCCGTTGTTGGCAGTCTCCTCGTCCACGATGCTCGCCAGGGTAATGACCTGCTCGGGAGAGAGGTGCAGCGCCTTGGCCTTGGCGGTGCGGTCGGCGTTCCAGAAATTGCGGCTCTCCTTCTGCATGCGGCCGAGCAACTTGTCTACCGATACGTTCCAGTAGATGTCATACGTATTGGGGATGAACATGCAGGCGATGGTACACGTGTCATAGCCGTACTTGCGGCAGGTGGCCTCGTCGGTGAGGGCGTGCTGCAGCGCGGCACTGTCGGTCATGAGTTTCTTGCCCAGTTCGGCGGCAAGCCTGTCCATGGTGCGCACCGAGGGCACGGTGAGGCTGACGGGAGCCTGCAGCCCGTTTTTGAGGTGGCGCCATATCTTGAGTGCTCCCTCGCCCGGACGGATGGCGTAACGCCCCGTGCGTATATGGTCGGCATAGCTGGAGTGTTGGGTGAGGGTGCGGAAGGCATGGAGCGGCATCTTGTTGGCAACGGGCGCTATCTTGTGGTAGACGGAGTCGATGTTGTCATCGGCATCGATGTAGACATACTCTGTCTTTTCGCTGTGCGAGAAGGCCGAGAAGCAGTATTGGTACGTGAGCACGGCTATGACGGCGGCACATGCCAGAATGCCGTAGAGATAACGGCGGCCGGCAGACTTCCTTGATTTCTTTTTCATTTTTTTTATTCCTTATGTCTTGTTCGTTTCCCTTCGGTGGACGGAGCGTTTCCGTCTGGAAGAACAGTGCAAAAGTACATCATTTATGGCAGACGACAAAATAAAAAGCAGCGTAATCTTGCCAAGGTGGTAAAAATAGGTTAATTCGTATCGTGTTTCCGCAAAATTCGTATACCTTTGTACCGAAAATATGAAGCTGAAATTTACGATACCCTACCGGGCGCACTGGGGCGAGACCCTATGTGTAGCCATTACATGGAAAAGCCGCGACGGGCATGTCGTCTGCCGCGATGTGGACATGAACACCCTCGACGGATACCTGTGGGAGGCAGAGACGATGGCTCCGCAGAGCCGCCAGCGCCCCCTCGTCACGATGGCCTATTGTTATAAGGTAAAGGACGGGGCTGGCAACGTGATACGCTGCGAGTCGACGGCGCATCCCCGCACGTTCTCCTTCGACTCGCAGCACAGTTTTTTCTTCCCCGACTTCTGGCTGGAGGGCGACTATGACCGCAACTGGCAAAAGAAGCTCTTGCCCCGCCTTCCGCTCTACGACAGCACGGTGCTCTTCCATGTGGTGGAGCCTCACCTGCTCCAGGGTGAAGCCCTTGCCCTGCTGGGCAACCACCCGGCGCTGGGCGAATGGAACGGCGACCGTTACCTGAAGATGGTGCCGGTAGGCGACGGCAGTTGGGTGCTCTCGGTTGACGTGCAGGCCGTGGACAAACCCCTGGAGTATAAGTATGTGGTGATAGACGAGCGCACACAACAATTGAAGCGCTGGGAGGATGGCCCCAACCGCACGATGGGGGGCGTGCGCATCCTGCCGGGTGAGGTGCATGTGCTCCACGGCGGCAATTTCCGCGTGAAGGCGCTGCCGTCCACCGCGCAGTTCTGCTTCGACACCTATGTATTCGACCTCGACGGCACGCTGCTCTCCACGCTCGCCGACCTGGCCGCCAGTTGCAACTATGCCCTCAGGGCCAACGCTCTGCCCGAGCGTACGCTCGACGAGGTGCGCCGCTTTGTGGGCAACGGAGTGAAGATGCTCATGGTGCGTGCCATCCCCGGTGGCGAGGACAACCCGAAGTTCGAGAAGACCTTTGCCGATTTCCGCAAGCACTACATGCAGCACAACCTCGACACCACCGCCCCTTACCCCGGCATCATGGAGATGCTCACCGAACTGAAGGCACGCGGCAAGGCCGTCGCCGTGGTGAGCAACAAGTTCTATGCCGCCACGCAGGCGCTATGCCGCCACTTCTTCGGATCGCTGGTAGACGTGGCGATAGGTGAGCGGGAAGGCATACGCAAGAAACCCGCCCCCGACACGGTAGACGAAGCCCTGCGTCAGTTGGGTACCGACAACACCCGTGCGGTGTACATCGGTGACAGCGATGTCGACGTGATGACGGCACGTGCCAGCGGCATGCCGTGCATCAGCGTGCTGTGGGGATTCCGTAGCCGCGACTTCCTGCTGGATCACGGCGCCACCATCCTTGTCCATTCACCGAA
>CAVKZC010000032.1:14978-21036 GCA_963660455.1 Sphaerochaetaceae bacterium
GACATGGTGGAGTTCATCATGCTCGATATCTCCTCCTGCGAACGGATGTTGAAGTCATCCTCATCCGCCTCGGTGGTGTCGGTGGCGTCCTTCAACTTGTGTGTGCGGCGCAGTATCTCCGTTATCTGGGTCTGGGCGGGCTGTGAAGCCTCCTCGGTAATGGCTGAGCAGACGATGCCGCCCAGGTAAGTCTGTGCCATGATACGCTTCATCACGGTGGTGTAGGGTGCCAGCACCAGGTCGTCCTGGTCCATACCCATGCTGTTGTAGCCCTTCTTCTGCAGCACGCCCACCACGCGGAAGGGGATGCTGTTGAAGCGCACCACCTTGCCAATGGGGTCACTGCCGTCGGGGAAGAGGTAGTCTACCACTGTCTGTCCGAGGATGCACACCTTGGCAGCAGCCTTGATGTCAGAGTCGGAGAACATCTCGCCGTCAGCCACCTTGAGCTGTCGTATGGTGAGGTAGTCCTGGTTGACACCGTAGATGCTGCTCTGCGTGTTGTTGTTGCCGTATATCCACTGGCCGCTGCTGTTGACGGTAGGCGAGATGGCGTTGATGTAGTTGCACTCGTCCTTGATGGCCTGGTAGTCGCTCTGCTTCAGGGTCTCCATGGAGGAGGCATCCTGTCGCACACCGCCCCTCATGTCGGCACCCGGCGAGATCATGATCATGTTCGATCCCATCTCGGCTATGTTGGCCTTGATGCTCGCCTTGCTGCCCTGTCCGATGGCAAGCATCGTGATGACGGCAGCGATACCGATGATGATGCCCAGGGCGGTAAGGAACGACCGCATCTTGTTGGCAGCTATCGCGCGGATGGCTATCTTGAAAAGATTTTGATAATTCATCTACTTTTTTGAATTTTTGAAGATTATTCGTCCGTATTGGTGGGCAGGGCGGCCAGACCTTCTGCAGCGGAGAGGATGTTCTTGTTGTACTCGTCGCTGATGATGTGTCCGTCGCGCAGCTCGATGTTACGGCTGGAGTAGTTGGCGATGTCGGGATTGTGTGTCACGAAGATGACGGTACGCCCCTGGGCGTATAGCTTTTGGAAGAGCACGAGTATCTCGAAGCTGGTACGCGTGTCGAGGTTGCCCGTGGCCTCGTCGGCCAAGATGACGGCAGGATTGTTGACCAGTGCGCGTGCGATGGCCACGCGCTGCATCTGTCCGCCCGACATCTGGTTGCTCTTGTGATAGAGTCGTTCGCCCAGTCCTACGGCCTTCAGGGCCTCGATGGCACGCTCCTTGCGCTGTGCAGCCGTGACGTTGGCATTGTACATCAGCGGCAACTCCACATTCTCCACGCTCGTCGTCTTCGGCAACAGGTTGTAGTTCTGGAAGATGAACCCTATCTTGCGGTTGCGCAGCACGGCCCTCTCCGATCGTGACATGGTGCGTACAGACACCCCGTCGAGGTAGTATTCACCGCTTGAGGGGGTGTCGAGACAGCCCAACTGGTTGAGCAGTGTCGACTTGCCCGAACCCGACTTACCCATGATGGTGACAAACTCACCCTCGTAGATCTTGAAGCTCACGCCCTTGAGGGCATGCACCGTCTCGTCGCCCACGAGGAAGTCACGCTTCACGTTGTCCAGTTCGATGACAACCTTCTTGTCTGTATTCTCGTTCATGTGGCTTATTTCTTCTTGTTCTTGTTCTTGGGGCCGGGACCGCTTATCAGACCTTGGCTCTGCTCGCTGTCGTCGGTCTCCTCTTCCTGGGTGTTGACGACTATCTCTGTAACGATCTGCTGGCCCTCCTTCAGGCCCTTGGTTATCTCGGTGTGGATACCGTCGCTCTGTCCTATGTTCACGGCGTGTGCGGTGAGGGTGTTGTCGCTGAGCGTCCATACCTTGTTCTTGCCCTTGCAGTCTACTATCTTCGTCTTCTTGCCCACGGTCTCCTTGGTAGGTGTGAAGCGCAGCGCCTTGTTGGGCACGCTCAGCACGCCTGTTCGCTCCTGGGTGTAGATGGTGACATTGGCGGTGAGTCCGGGCTTCAGCTTCAGGTCGGCGTTGGGGGCGGATATTACCACCTCGTAGGTCACGACGTTGTTCGTAGTGGTGGCCTGCAGACGTACCTGCTTCACGGTGCCCTGGAAGGTGTCGTCGGGATAGGCGTCTACGGTGAACGTTACGCGGTTGCCTTCTTTCACGCCGCCTATGTCAGCCTCGTCCACGTCGGCGATTACCTGCATGTTGGTCAGGTCCTTGGCTATGGTGAACAGCTCTGGCGTGCTGAAGCTGGCAGCCACCGTCTGTCCTTCCTCCACACTCTTCGAGATGACGGTGCCGTCTATGGGCGACGTGATGGTAGCGTAGCCCAGGTTGGTCTGTGCCTTCTGCACGCTCTCCTTGGCGGTAGCCACCTGCTCCTTGGCCTGGCGGTAGGCGAGGAGCGCATTCTCATAGTCGTTGGCGCTCACGAGCCCCTTCTTGTAGAGGGTCTGGTAGCGGTTGTAGTTGGCCGTCTGGTAGTTGAGGTTGCTCTGCACGCTCTCCAGGTTGGCCTTGGCGGTGTTCAGTTCGCTGGTAAGATTGGTCTTGTCCAGTTCGGCGATGACCTGTCCCTTCTTCACCTGGCTGTTGTAGTCTACGTACAACTTGTTTACGATACCAGATACCTGCGTACCTACGGTGACGCTCGTAACGGCCTCTATGGTACCAGTGGCGGTGACACTGTTCTGCAGGGTCTGCAGGGAGGCTTTCTCCTCCTTGAAGTTGATTTCCTCCTCGGTCTTGTTGCCCGAGAGTGCCCAGGCTGCCACGGCGATGATTACCACGCCTATCATGGCAATCCACACTTTGCTAAGTCTCTTCTTCTTCATTTTATATATTAATGTGTATTTGTTTTCCAGATCAGTCACTTATGCTTTTCTTACTGCACCTTTCCGTCGCGGTAGAACTTCAGCATGTCAATGTTGAGAATGGTGAGATACTTCGACTGCAGTTCGTTCTGCTTGGCCTTGAGCAGGGCATCCTTGCCGGTGCGCAGCTCCACGATGTTCTTCAGTCCCAGCTTAAACTGCTCGCTCAGCAGGTCGTAGCTGGTCTGTGCACTCTCGGTGCTCACCTTGGCGGCCTTAAACTGGCTCTGGTTGGTGTTGGCCTGCAGCCAGTAGTTCTCGATGGTAGAGTAGAGGGTTGTTTCCTCGTTCTTGATGTCGAGCAGTATCTCCTGCTGTTTGAGGCACGCCTTGTTCACGGTCGTCTTCGTCTGTCGGTTGTCGAAGAGGGGGATGCTCACGCCTATGCCGCCTCCCACGTTGAAGTTGGTCTTTATCTGGTTGGCCCATCCCTTGCTGTTCATGGATGTAGTGCTTGTCGACACACCGGCGTTGGCAGTGATGGTAGGCATCTTGCCCGCTTTGGCTATCTTCACGTTCAGCTCGTTCTGCTCCAACTGGTTCTGGTAAGTCTTCAGCTCGGGGCGGTTGTCCAGAGCCGCCGTGTACACACCTTGCAGGGCTGGTATATCGGCCAGAGCCATGGCGTCGGTGGTGTTGGGGATAGTGACGTCAAAAGCCTCCTCGGAGGTAATCTGCAGCAACTGCTTGAGCTGTCGCTTGTAGTTCTTCACGTTGTTCTCGGCCTGCACGATGTTGTACTGGTCCTGAGCACGCTGAGCGGTGAGCTGTGCCAGGTCGGCCTTGCTCATCTTCCCCACGTTCACCATCTCCTTGCCGCGTTCCTCGTTCTCCAGGCTCGAGTTGTAACTCTCCTGGTTCACCTTGATGGCCTCGGTAGAGTAGAGTATCTGTACGTAGAGTTGAGCTATCTGCTCCTGCAACTTGGCTGCCTGCGTGGCGGAGTCGAGCTGTGCGGCCTCAGTCACCAGTTTGTTCAGCTTCACCTGGTTTTGCTTCTTGTTGCCGTTCCAGATGGTGTAGTTGCCCATCAGGCTGTACGATCCGTTGTAGTACACCTTGTCGATGGACGCCTTAGAGTATCCGTCGCCACTGATGCCGCTCGACACCCACGGGGTATAGTTCACGTTCTGGCTCGTGCTGGCAGTAAGCGAAGGCAAGAGAGCGGCCTTCGACTGCAGGTAGTCTTCGTTGGCACTGAGTTTCTGGATTTGAGTCTTCTGCAGCGAGATGTTGTTCTGCAGGGCGTAGTTGATGCAGTCCTGTAGACTCCATTCTTTGGCTTCGGCTGCCATAGGGGCTGCTGCAAGAATGCCGAGCAGAGCCGCCGTCCATGTTCTTTTTTTGTTCATCTTATATTTATAAGTATCGTGTAACTTGTTGACATGTATTTATGTAGATACATTTCTGACAAGATGGTTTATTGTCAGCTCTACTTTTTAACAAAAGTATTGACTTTTAAGGGAGTGTTAACGGCCACCCTGTCGTCCTGCCACGTTCCGTTCTTCTTGGCGAGCGCTATGGCCTTGTACTTCTCCTGATGGGCGGCAGCACGCTCAGCGGCACGCTCGGCAGCGGCCTTCGCCTCGGCGTTATGCTCCATGTCGTCGGGAGTGATGCGCCAGGTGCCTGCCTGGCGCACAAGGTCTTTTACCACCTCGCCGCCGCAGATGAGTCCGGCTGCAGCGGGTACAAAGGCGTTGCTGGCTGGAATGTCACGGCGGTCGGTACACTTGCGCATGTCCTTGTTGGGGCAGATGCAGTGGAAGCGGCAACTGATGTTCGGGTCATCTATGGGGCGCAGAGGCTCTTCCTCGCTATACACCACCTTCAGGCGGTGGATGTTCATCTTGCGCAGCTTCTTGCGTATCACCTTGGCCAGCGGGTCCATCTTCGTCTTGTTGATGTCCGTGACGCGGAAGGCAGTGGCATCCATCTTGTTGGCGGCGCCCATGCACGAGATGACGGGTATGTGCAGGTCGTGGCATCGCCTGATAAGCTCCAACTTGGCCGACACCGTGTCGATGCAGTCCACCACATAGTCGAAGTGCGAGAGGTCTATCTCGTCGGCATTCTGGGGCACGTAGAACATCTGGTATTTGTGTACTATACAGCGCTTGTTGATGTCGTGTATGCGCTCTTCGCACACATCCACCTTATATTTGCCCACGCTGCTCAGCGTAGCTATCACCTGGCGGTTGACATTGGTGAGGCACACGCGGTCGTCGTCGAAAATGTCCAGCTCGCCCACGCCGCTGCGCGCCAGCACCTCCACTACATAGCCGCCTACGCCGCCTACGCCGAATACTGCCACACGGCTGCCCGCAAGGGTGTCGATGGCAGCCTTACCCATGAGCAACTGGGTACGGGAAAATTGGTTTTGCATACTTTTATTGTCTTGTTTGTGTAGTGCAAAGGTACAGCCTTTTTTGTGCAAACTGCCGAAAACACACTTATTTAACTAATATTTGTATAGAAAACGGCAAAAAACTGGCTCTTAATCTTGTGCGGTAAATAAAAAAGCGTAACTTTGCAGCAGTTTTCGCATATATTCAAAAAATGGAGGGTGTCGAGAGACTGTACTCCATTTTTCTGTTTTCGTCCAATGCCCAATTCTTCAAGTGCTACAGATTCTGAAAGCATCTTCATCACCTGCAGCACTTTGGCTTGTTCATCCTTGTTTGTATGTATATAACCTAACTTCATTTCCTCTACCTCATTCTTAGGTCAATAGCATTCATATTCACACCATCGACATCATCCTGATGCTTTTCCAGGAACTTACTCCAAAGTTCTTCCAACTTCATGGCTTCTTCTTTGGAGAGGATACCGCAACACGAAGTCGCCCGACAACCCGAAGCCATTGTCACCGAAAACGCTGATGCTCATCCAAACCAACCTCAACACGATGTTGGGCTATGCCGTCAGAACAGGAGCGTTGGCAAGAAACCCGATGGAAGCCTTGGAAACAAGCGACAAGTTTAGTAAGACACCCAGCGAGCGAGAGTTCTTGACCACAGATGAACTAAACCGATTGGCAAAGGCTGAAACAGGAAGCTTCATAACCAAACAGACCTTTGGGATGTTCTAAAAATTAACAACTTGATAATCAGTATTTTATTTGCATATTTGCAGAAATTTTCGTACCTTTGCAGTAGAAAAAGAATGGAAATATGAAGAAAGTCAC